>CAXPJQ010000032.1:0-3790 GCA_964217375.1 Bdellovibrionales bacterium
ACTACATCATTAATTGGTTTATGTTTTGCCTCAATTCCTAAAACCTTTAATGCTGAAATAATTTTATTTGTTGCAAACATATATATTTGTTGCAAATCTTTTCCCTCAAAAAAATTCTCAGGTACTGTAATCCCCCAACTCAAATCAAATCTTGATAAAAAAGTAACTCCCCCTGAAGATTTCCTTCTAACTAATTTAATTCCACATTCCTCACATTTCTCCAAATCAACTACTTCTTTTATTTTCTGAGAGTAACCAATATTAACACAATTACTATCCCAACCCGTAAAAGAAATTACTCCATTTTGAGTTTTTTTAACATAATCTAAAACAACATCATTTAATGATATCCTTTCATAAATATCATAATACTTAAATGGAAAATATCTCCAATTCATAAAATAAAAAATAATTAAAATTAATATAAATATTTGTAATTAAAAAAAGTTAAAATTCTCTAACTTCTCTAATTGCTTTTTTAACTCTAGTTGTATTTGGTAAAAAATAATTCTCTAAAGCAAATTGTGGGAATGGTAAATCAAAGGCAGTAACTCTTTTAATTGGTGCTTCTATTGATAAAATACATCTCTCTTGGATTTGAGCTACAAGTTCTGAAGATAATGAACAAGCTCTAGTTGCTTCTTGAACAATTACAACTCTTTTTGTTTTTTCAACTGACTTTTTAACAGTCTCTATATCAAAAGGCCAAAGTGTTCTTAAATCTACAATTTCACAAGAAACTGAATCTCCTAATTCTTCTGCAGCTTTTTTTGCAACTCTAACCATTGCCCCCCAAGAAATAATTGTTACATCACTTCCTTCTTGAACAACATTTGCTTTACCAATTTCAATTTCATAACTCTCCTCTGGAACTTCTTCTTTAAATGACCTATAAATTGATTTTGGTTCTAAAAATACAACGGGATTTGGATCTTTAATTGCTGAAATCATTAAACCTTTTGCATCTTTAGGACATGAAGGCATAATTACTTTAATTCCCTGACAATGTATAAAAAAACTCTCAGGGCTCTCAGAATGATGTTCTAAAGCTCTAATTCCTCCTGCACACGGTGCTCTCATAACCATTGGAAGTGATGCGGTTGAATTAGATCTTTGTCTAAATCTTGCCATATGTTGTTTTACATGATGAAAAGCTTGATATGAAAATCCACTAAATTGCATCTCACAAACAGGTTTCATACCATTTATTGCAAGTCCAATTGATGCTCCTATTATTCCTGCTTCAGCTAAAGGCGTATCAATTACTCTATCTTTTCCAAATTCTTCTTGTAATTTATCTGTTACTCTAAATACTCCTCCATCAATACCTACATCTTCTCCAAGTACAATAACTGAATTATCTTCAGCCATAACATTTTTAAAAGCTGAATTCAGTGCAGCTACCATATGCATTTTCATTTTTGAGAACCTCCTTCTTTTTCATTTAATTCTTCTTCAAGTTGTGTCATTTGTTCTTTTAACATCCAAGGCATTTCTCCTGAATATACATCCTCAAACATTTGTTTATATGTTGGAGCCTCAACACTAAGTCCCCCCTCAACTGCTTCTGAAACTTCTTTTGCAACTGTTTCTTCAACCCATTTTCCATACTCTTCATTCCAAGTACCTATACTTTGAAAATATTTTTGTAATCTTTGAATTGGATCTTTTTCCTTCCAAGAATTAATTAATTCTTCAGTTCTATATTTTAATGAATCATCTGAAGTTGTATGATCTCCCATTCTAAAGGTTTGTGCTTCAATAAATGTTGGGCCTCCTCCGCTTCTTGCCCTCTCAATTGCTTCTTTTGTAACTCTATATACTGCAAGCACATCATTTCCATCAACTTTTACTGTATTCATGTCATATGCAAAAGCTTTTTGTGCAACAGTTTCAGAATTCATTTCTAAATTAGTTGGTGTTGAAATTGCCCATCCATTATTTTGACAAAAAAATACAATTGGTAATTGAAATGATGATGCAAAATTCATTGCCTCATGAAAATCTCCCTCTGAAGTTGCCCCATCCCCAAAATATGTAATTGCTACTGAATCTTCTTTTTTTAATTTTGAAGCCCAAGCAATACCTACTCCATGTAAACACTGAGACGCAATAGGAATTCCAGTTGGAATTGCATGTGTTTTTGTAATATCATGATATGCTCTTGTATCTCCATTCCAAGCTTGAACTAATTTTTTTCTATCTGCACCTTTTGTAATAAAAACTCCCATCTCTCTAAATGAAGGTACTATCCAATCTTGCTCTTTCATAGCCATACCTGAACCAATTTGAGCTGCTTCTTGCCCTTTAGCCTGAGCATATGTTCCAATTTTACCTGATCTCTGTAAATTAAATAATTTTTCATCCATTGTTCTAAGTAAAACCATTAAATGATACATTTCTTTAATTTGATCTTCACTTAAACCTTCAGGATATAATTCTTGATCAATTTGACCTTGTTCATTTAAAACTTGAATATATTCAAGTGAACATTCTTTTATTTTTTCTCTTGGCATTCTAAGAAAAAATTAAAATTTAAAACTTATAGAAATTAGTAATTATTTAAAAGTTAAGAAAAAGGAAATTACTTTTTATGTTTTTTAATTCCACGTCTAATTTCAATTACTAAAATTGAAATCAAAATTATATTCACAATTACCCAAAAAATTAAAGATCCTGGAATTGAACCTAGTTTTAAAGGAATAAAAGAATATTCAAAAGTCAGAATGTCAGGCGTATTTTCATCTAAAGTAATAACTAATTTATTACTCTCAATATTTACTCCATCCTCATAACTTAGGTAAGTAAAACTCCTTCCTTCTGGAACTTCAATTATTACTTCTCCATCTAAAATTGGAACTCTTGTATTCTCCTTAAGAGGTAACTCTACCCTTTTAAAAAATATTCCTGAACTCTCATATTCTAATATATAATTTAAATTTATTTGATATTCAAAACCAGGCAATATTGGTTGATAAATATCTAAGATAATTGAAGAAAAAGAGTTTGTATTAACTAATTTTGATTTAATGTCAGCTCCATATCTATTTGTTGCTGAATAATTCAATATATTTAATCCACTATCTTCACCTGCATATATTTTAAATTCAACTTGCCCTGGAATAATTCCACTATCATGAACATTCCTAATTGAAATATCTTTATCTACCTCTAACTTATTATCTTCTAAAATTTTAACTTGAGAATTATATTTTGTAAATTGTTCAACCTCATAAGCATAAATATTTCCAAATAAAGTAAAAAGAACAACTAATAAAATTAAAACTTTTTTAATCATAATATAAAAATAAAAAAATACTAATATAATATTAACATATAACCTCTAGGGAGTAACGATAAAGAATCTATTCTAATACAAAAGATCCATATGCTAATTCTGAAAAACTATAATTTGAAGTCATATTAAGTATAAACGATAATTTGAAACTATTAGTGTTATTTATAATTCCTAAATTTGATGCAAATGTTGAGGTACTTTGACTTGGAGTTAAAACATATTTAAACAACTCGACATTATTTCCATCTATATTAATTATTGAAGAACTATTTTCAATATTATAATATAGAGAATTTACATAATTTAAATTTGAAATTTGACCTAAATTATTATAGTAAGTAAAAAAAGTTAAATTTTTATTTGGGATTGTTGATTTATTAAAATTATTAAATAAATTAAAACTAACATTAAATAAATTTTCTCCTTCTCTTGAAATAAATCTCTCAAGTTTAATCTTTGTAATATTTGAATTCTCATTTGAGATTGTAGGTG
>CAXPJQ010000033.1:0-23643 GCA_964217375.1 Bdellovibrionales bacterium
TTGAAAATAAAAATAAAACTTCAGAGTTATGATTTTTAGAAAAAAATAATTTTAAAATTGGTTTTGTAATAAAAAATAAAAGAACTGCAAAGATAATTGATGTAACTAATTTAATTATAACAAATCCTGTATCTGCATTTGAATTAATTGCAATAAAAGAATTAATTAAAAGTAATATTAAAACTGCTACAAAATCTTGAACTAATAAAAATCCTAATGAAATTTTTCCATATAATGTTTCAATTGCATTCTTATCACTTAGTAATTTAACTATTACAATTGTTGATGAAAAAGCAAGAACTATTGCTATAATTACTGATGATGACCAATCAAAAACAAGATATAATGTAAAAATTAAAGATAACAATATTGTAATTAAAATTTGTACAATTCCTGTCAAAATTGAAGGTACCCCTACATCTTTAATTAATTTAATATTTAAATGTAATCCTACTAAAAAAAGTAAAAATGCGATTCCAATATGTGAAAATATTTCATAGTATCCACTTTGAGACAATACATCAAAAAAAAGTGGTCCTAAAAAAATTCCTCCCAAGATATATCCAATTAAAACAGGTTGTTTTAGGTAAGATAATAAATAAGATAAAAAGAAAATAATTACAAAAACTGCTGCAAATTCTAAAAAAAATGAACTCATAAAAATAATTAACTTTTTCCATTTAAAAATATATTTTACTACTTTTAAAATTTATAAAAATAAACTTTATAAAAATGAAAATCATTAAATAATAATGAAAGCAACATTAATTCTTGGAAATATGTTATTTCCAGATCTAGATAAATATAAAATTTCTAAAAAAAATAAACTTATAATGATTGAATCTTGTGATCTAATTAATCATTTTAAATATCATAAACATAAACTTATTCTCTTTCTATCTGCAATGCGAGAATACAAAAATTATCTTGAAAATCAAGGTTTTGAGGTAATATATAAAAAATTTGAAGAAAATAGGGATGTAAAATTTACTCAAACTCTTAAAAAAATTATTAAAAAAGAAAATATTACTGAAATACATACTTTTACTATTGAAGATCATTTTTTTAGAAAAGAACTAAAACAATTCTTTAATAAAGAAAATATTAAGTTAACTCAATTAATTTCTCCAGGATTTTTAACTTCACTCAAAAAATTTAAAGAATTTTCAGAAATAAAAAAGAATTTTATTATGAATGATTTCTATATTTGGCAAAGAAAAAGGTTAAACATCTTAATTGATGAAAACAAAAAACCTCTTGGTGGAAAATGGTCTTTTGATGAAGAGAATAGAAAAAAAACTCCAAGAGATTACAAAGAACCTAAATTCTCAAAAATTAATCCCACTCGAATTACTCAAGAGGTTATGAATTTAATTGATAAAGAGTTTTCTCAAAATCCAGGAAATTCTAAAAATTTTTATCTTCCAACAACTAGAACTCAAGCACTTAGTTTTTTAGATGAATTTATTAAATATAGATTCAAAGATTTTGGTGTATATGAAGATGCAATTGATAATAGATCTAGTTTTCTTAACCATTCAGTTTTATCACCAATTATTAATTTAGGACTTTTAACTCCAAAAGAAATTATTGAAAAAATAATTGAATTAAAAAATAAATATTGTATTCCTATTAATTCTCTTGAAGGATTCATTAGACAAATTATTGGTTGGAGAGAATTAATGCGTGGAATGTATCATACTAAAAAATTAAAAGGAAATTTTTTAAATCATAATAGAGAATTTACAATTGAATTTTATGAAGGCAAAACAGGAATTATTCCTTTAGATAATGCAATTAAAAAAGCAGAAAATCTAGGTTACACTCATCACATTGAAAGGTTAATGATAATTGGAAATTTTATGCTTTTATGTGAAATTAAACCCAATATTGTATATAAATTTTTTATGGAGTATTATGTTGATTCATCAGATTGGATAATGGTTCCTAATGTTTATTCCATGAGTCAATTTAGTGATGGAGGTACTTTTGCAACTAAACCCTATATTGGTGGAAGTAATTACATTTTAAAAATGTCTCACTATAAAAAAGGTTCTTGGTGTGATATCTGGGATGGACTTTACTGGAGATTTATAGATAAAAATAGAAATTTATTTGAAAATAATTATAGAATGTCAATGATGGTTAAACTCCTTGATAAAATGAATAAAGAAAAAAAAGAAAAAATATTCAAAGCTGCAAAAGATTTCTTAGATAAATATACAATAAAAAATGAATGATTTATTTTTTATAATTGATAGAGGTTCAAAAAAAGAAGCTAAATACTGTCTCAATTGTAAAAAGATTTTTGTAAATAGAAAAAAATGGAAAGATAATTTTAAAGAGATTAATTTTTGTTCAAAAAAATGTAAATTTGAATTTAAAAATCCTAATAAATATATCTAAAAGTTAAATTTATTCTCCCCTTATCTAAATTTTTTCTTTTTGGTAATTCGTGTGAGTATAACTTCTGAGAATTATTTTTCATAATTAAAAGAGAACCATTTTCAAGTTCCAGTTTATATCTTCTTTTCAAACCAATTTTCTCAAAAATAATAAAATCTCTTTTAATTCCAATTGAAATTGAAGCTATTACTGGGAATAAGCCTAGTTCTTTTTCATCATCACTATGTTTACTCATAGAATCATTACCACTCCTATAATAATTTAATAGAACTGAGTTAAATTTTAAATTAAATTTTTGTTCTATTTTTTCTTTCAATAAATTAATTTCAAATGGAATTCTCTCTTTTTTCATAATCTCTTTTGAATAAATATAATCTTTATCCCCAAACCATTTTATAAGTCTTGGTTGTGAATATTTTTTTCCAAAAATAATTATTTCTCTTTCTTCCCAATCAATATTTTTAACTAAATAATTATATAGTTTTATACTTTCTTTTTGATTTAGAAAAGAATTATAATATTCAAAGTCTTCATTTAAATCTATTGGAATCATATAAAATCACCTAAATTTTTTTCTTTAGATCTAATCTTATTTTTTTCTTCACTTTGATTTTTTTTATTATTATTTTTTTTCCTAGAATTTGAAAGTGAAGCTTTTTTAAAAAAATTTGGATTATTCATACTTTTTCTAATTTGAACAAGTCTATTTTTAAAAATTAATCTTGTTTCTTTTGCCTCCAATTCAAAATTAACTATTGGTTTTGGATAATCAACTCCAATTTCAATTCCATATTGTATTTTTAATTGATATGCAAACTTTAAAGGATTACATAAGTAATCTATTTCTTTTACATCTTTAAATAATTTCAAATTTTTTTTAATAAAAATTCCTAATTGGTCATGATTTTTAATCATTTTCTCCGGATTATATATTCTTAATGGATGAACACCAACAAGTCCTGATTGCATTTGCCACTGTTCATAATTTATTGCAATATCTGCATCAACTAAATATCTATGCATAAAATCTGCACCAATTTTCCAATTTTGTTTTAAAATTAAAGAAAAAAAAGAAGCAAGCATAGCTCTTGACCTAAAATTAATCCAGCCTGTTTGTTTTAAAGAAATTATTGCAGCATCAATTATTGGAAATCCGGTTTTTGCATTAAAAAAAGAATTAATTAAAAACTCATCTCTATTTTTTTCAATTATAAAAATTTGATTTATTGGTTTTTCCTGAGCAAAAGGATAGTCTTCTAATTTTTGAGTAAAATGTTCTCTCCAAAATAATCTAGTTATAAAAAAGTCTTTAATTGCTTTCGAATAATTTGTTTTCATAACTTCATTATATATAAATTTTGAAGAAATAGCTCCAAGTGATAGGTGAGCTGAGAGTCTTGAACAGTTAAGTTTTGAAATCTCTGGTTTTGAAATTGATTTTGAATATAAATTTAAATGTTTTCTCAAAAAGGTATCTAATTGTTTTAAAGCAACTTCTTCTCCTCCTTTTAATATATATTTTTGAGATTTTTTTAAGTTATATTTTTGAGCAACTTTATCTAATTTTATTTTTTTATCTTGTATAACCCCTAAATATTTTTTATTTAATTCAATATTATATAAATCAGAATCAAAATATTTTTGAGCTTTATCTGCCCAATTTTTTCTAGAATTTTCTTCTCTAACTATTGCATCATTATTAAAACCTAAAAAGAAAGGATTATATTTTATTTTTTGATCTCTTTGAAAACCAAATATCATTGAAGAATCATAATTATAAAAAATTTTAGCACTATATTTTTTTTGAAGCTTCAATATAATATCAACTGAATTTCCAAAATATAAATGCATATCAAGTCCAATTTTTCTATATGATTTAATTAAATCTTCAATACATTCAAACATAAATAAAATTCTATCGTCTGAATCTAATTTGTTTTCTTTAAAAAAAAAAGGATCTATAATAAAAACAGGAATTATCTTTTTATTTGAGTCTTTTAAACATTCAAATAGTGCCCTATTATCATGAATTCTTAAATCTCTTCTATGCCACATTATGTGAGTTTCAGCCAATATAACAATTATAATTTTTTTATTTAAAAAGATAATTTTTTTATGAAGTAGAATTTAAATTCGAAATTCAAACCACTAATTTATAAACTTGAAAATCTATTGTTTATATATGAACATTACACCTATTATTCCAATTTTTTTTACAAGTTTATTTACTTGGTTTTGTCTTGGACTTTATTTCACATTTAGTTCAAATTTATCAAGATTAACATTTATCTTTTTTCATTATCTAGTTAGCATAATATCTACTTTATTTTTTTTCTCAATATTGTACAAATTCTTTTCAACATTTAATCCATTCTGGACTATGATTTGTGCAATGATTTCTTTTTTTATAATAGAATTTATAGTATTTAATTTTTTTTATAAACAAGACTTATGGTTTCTAAATTTCACTGACTGGATGGTACCTGTTTTTATAATCTCAACTACAATATATTTTCTAGGAAAATATTTTTTAAATTAAAATGGAAAAGAAATATAATAAATCAATTTACATATTTAGAAGAGATTTAAGATTAGAAGATAATACTGGTCTTCTAAAAGCCCTTGAAAATTCTCAAGAAGTAATTCCTATTTTTATTTTAAATCCAAAACAAATTTCAAAAGAAAATGAGTTTTATAATACTAATTCAATTGAATTTTTATTTAATTCTCTAAAAGGTTTAAATTCAAAACTTAAAAATAGAGGATTTAAATTAAATTTATTTCATGGAAAACAAATTGAAATTTTATCTAGAATAATAAAAGAAGAAAAAATTGAAGCTATATATCAAAATAAAGATTATACACCATTTGCAAAACATAGAGATAAAAAAATAAAAGAACTCTGTATTGAAAAAGAAATTGATTGTAATTTATATGATGACTATCTATTAAACCCTCCTCAAAAAATAATTAAAGATGATAAAACTCCTTATGGTGTATTTACTCCTTTTTGGAAAAAATCTTTAAACTTTGAAATTGAAATTCCAAAAAAAAATAACTTTGAAAATTTTAAAGATATCCTCTCAGAAGAGATTGAAATTCTTGATAAATTATTAGAAAAAAAAAATGAAAATTTATTTAATAAAGGTGGTAGAGATGAAGCTCTTAAAATAATGCAAGAACAAGTAAAAGAACTGGAAAATTATTCAGATATAAGAGATGAACCATTCAAAAATGGAACTACTACTCTAAGTGCACATTTGAAATTTGGTACTATCTCAGTTAGAGAATTATATTATTTCATAAAAGAATATCTAGGTGATGAACATCCTTTACTAAGACAACTTTACTGGAGAGATTTCTGGACATACATTGTTTACTTTCACCCTAAAGTATTTGAGACAACATATATTGAAAAATATAAAGATTTACCTTGGGATTATGATGAAGATAGATGGAAAGCTTGGTGTGAAGGAAAAACTGGATTTCCAATTGTTGATGCAGGAATGAGAGAGTTAAATGAAACTGGAAACATGCACAATAGAGTTAGAATGATTGTAGCTTCCTTTCTAACTAAAGATTTACATATATCATATAAAGATGGTGAAAAATATTTTGCACAAAAATTAGTTGACTATGACCCCTCTTTAAATAATGGAAACTGGCAATGGGCAGCATCTACTGGTTGTGATGGACAACCTTATTTTAGAGTATTTAATCCATGGAGACAACAAGAAAGATTTGATCCTAATTGTGAATACATAAAAAGATGGATTCCTGAATTAAAGAAATTCTCATCTAAAGTTATCCATAATTTGGAAAAACAAAGACCCCTTGAAATTGAATATCCAAAACCAATTGTTAAACATGAGGAAGAAAGAGATCAAGCAAAATCAATGTTTAAAATTATGAATTAATTAAAAAATAATTTAAACCTTCTTGATAAAAATCCTCAGTCAAAGAACCAGATAAAATTAAATTTCTATACATTTTTGCTGCAATTATTCGTTTATATTTCATTAAACACTTTGAATTTAAATTTAATTCATAAGGAATTTGGATGGAATTTAAATTTGAAATTTTAAGGATTAAATTTGCTAAATCTTTTTTTTCAAACTTAAAAGGTAACCCTTTTTCAACTGCAACTTGATAAAATAAAAATAAAGAATCATCCTCTAAAGTAATTTTCAATCCAGCATCTATTTCACATAAGTTATCTAAACTCTGTTTTATCATTTTTTATTACTTAGATAATCAAAGGTTTTAGCTAAATTTCTTGCTTGGAGTGTCAGAAATGAAATTAAATGATCATTAAATAAAACATAATCAATTGATCTAACTAAATTTTGATTTTGATCAATTATTGAAACTACAAATGAATCTATATCTATATCTATACTTATTTCTTGTTTTTTATTTCCCCAATTTACTTCAACTACTAAAACTAAATTTTCTTCTTGGTAATACCAGTTTGAAATTGTTTCCTCTGATTCATTTAAAACTTTTAAATCAACAAAACTTCTAAATTCTTGAGGTAAAAACTCTTTAAAAAATATACTCATTGCAAATTCATCATCATGTTTTAAAAATTCAATTACTCTTCTTTCTCTGTTCAAATAAAAAAATTCAGTATATAAATCCTTTTTTAAAATTCTTTTATTTTTCTTTCTAAATTGTTTTAAGATGAAATCTGTATTATTACCTCTCTCCATATTCTCTATAATAAAAGAAAATTTATAAATTTTAGTAACTAAAAAAAGTAAAACAAATAAATTTCACATTTAATTTATTTCTTTTTTAAATCATCTAAATACATTAATCCCTCAATTGCTCCTTTATGTGCAACAACTGAAGCTGAATTTAATGCAGCCATTTTCATTGAATCTTTTAATGAATAATTTCTAATTAAAAAATAAAATAATGTAGCTCCAAAAGAATCTCCTGCTCCTGTTGTATCAACAACTTTAGTTGAGAGTGCCTTTTGAAAAATCATTTTTTTATTTTTCTCAATTCCATAAGCCCCAATTGATCCACATGTAATTACTACTTTTTCAAGACCAAGAGAAATTAATTTATTTGCACATTCATCTAAAGATTTTAAACCAGTAAGTACTTGTGCTTCTTCTAAATTTAATACTACCACATCAATTATTGAAATTAAATTTAAAACTTCCTTTTTATTACTCTCTATTAAATAAAGTGAGGGATTATAACAAATTTTTACACATTTATTTTTTTTAATTTTTTTTGCAAGTTTTATTAAAGTTGTAAAACTTTCCCCAGTAAGTGATGTAAAATAAAAATTATTTGTATTTAAATCCTCTACTTTAAAATCATTTAACTCTAAAAATGCATTTTGTCCTCTATATGTTAAAATTACTCTATCGTTATCTGCTGTATCTATTAAAATTGATTTTGCTCCAGGTTTTTTTGAAATTTTAGTATCAATTAATGCTACATTATTTTTTTCTAAAACTTTTGATACTTCATCTTTTGTTTCATATGCTAATTTCCCAAGATATGCTATTTTTCCCTGTAATCTTGACATTGCAATTGAAACATTTACTCCTCCACCCCCTAGAGTTTTCTTAAAATCTTCATTAATTTTAATTTTATCTCCTAAATTAATTTCTGAGAGATTTTTTTCTACTTTTACACATAAATCAACAACATTTGAACCAACAACTACTACATCATTATTTTGTTTTTCAAATTTTAAATAAGACCTCTCAAGACACTCAACCCCTACTAATTTTTTTCCTGATAAAAATTTAACCAAAGCTCCACCTGCTAAAGAGACATATGAAAATTTATTTAATAATTTAAATTTTTCCGCTGAAGTTACACTGTGTCCTCCACCCATATAAACAAAAGTTTTTGATTTAATTGCCTCAGTCATTAATCTCTTAGTTCCAATTTCTGCTCCTTTTAATTCAAAATTTCCTGCAGGTCCTTTAATATAAACTGAATGTGAATGTTTAAAAAAAATTGAATAATAATCAACTGTTTTTAATCCTATATCTTGAATTAATTCTTTATCAAGTAATTTTTTATTATTTTCTAAATCTTCAACTAAAATTTCTGATCTTTTTCCTTTTTTATCAATAACTGCTAAATCTTTTGGTAAGATAATTTTTTCATCATATTTATTAATTAATTTTTTTAAATCATCTATACATCCAAGATATTCATGTTCTTTTAAAAAATCTAATTTTTTCCCAAGATAATACCCTTTTATATGTAGTGCAACCTCCCCTATTACTCCTGAGAGTAAAATTTCATCAACTGTATTTTTATCTAATGCTGATTTCATTAATTCTATCAAATCATCAGGTTTTGCTCCTCCAAATAAAAAAATTCTCCCATCTCTAAAGTGATCAATTTCAGAGAGACCTTTTAATTCTTTCTCCATTAATCTTCCCGCAACAACAGGTATTTTTTTAAACCCTGTTACACTAGATTGATCTCTATGTGATACTGAAAATGAATCAAAAATATAATATTCAAATAAGTTTTCTAAACTATTAAAAATATTATTTTTTTTATTAATATCTTCTTCATCTTTTGAGAATCTAACATTTTCAAGAAGTAAAACTTCTCCATTCTTTAAATTTAATATTTCTTTTTCAACTTTTGAAGAATAAATCTCATCAATAAATTTAATTTTAATTCCACTCTCTTTTGAGAGTAATTTTGCATGTTGTTTTAATGATACAAAATCAGATTTCCCTTCCCTTCCTTGATGTGCAAGTAAAACTACTTTTGCATTTTTTTTTGAAAGTTCAACTATACTCTCACAACTTTGTCTAATTCTCTCATTCAAAACTACTTTATTATCAATAACTGGAGAATTAATATCTATTCTTAAACCAACAATTTTAGATTCAACGCTAATATCATCTAAAGTTAAATATTCTATCATAAATACATTAAAATTAATAAAATAAATAAAAAATTATATCAACTTTAAAGGGAAGAATTATTTAACTCTATCTCATTTTTAAAATTATTAAATTAGTATTTCCTAAAGTTTTTTTTAAAATTACTTTTTTATTTTCAAATTTCTTTAAAATTCTTGAAACTCTAACTTTTGAAATCCCTGTCAATGCAACTATTTGATTTTGTTCAAGTTTATAATTATTATCAATTAAAGTTTCAATTATTAATTTATCATTAAATTCTAAAAGTTTTAAATAATCTTTATTATTATTAAATTTATTTTGAAATAACATAAATAAAATTCCTCCTAAAATTAATGAGATAAAGGAAATAACATAAACTACAAAAGGCATTGAGACTCCATTTTCTTCAACATAATTTCCATTTGAAATTGCAAAAATAATTCCTAATGTAAACATTAAAAATAATGCTAAAAAAAGTTTTTCAATTGGAATCTCAATATTTTTTGAATTCATTTTATTTTTTTTTATTACTTACTTTTTCTTTAGATTCCTCTAAATCAATTTCATTTGAATCTTCTTCTAATTCTTCATCTTCCTCTAGTTCTTTTAATATCTCTTTATATTCCTTTTTAGATATTTCTCCTTTAGCAAGTCTCTCTTTTAAAATATTTTTTGGATTATTTGTTCTAATTTTACCTGATTTAATTGCCCAATAAACTACTAAGATTATTAATACAAATAAAATCAATTGAAATAAAAATTCAATCAAATCTCCTCCAAAATGTAAAAATTCTTTTCCCATTTTTTATGTATAAATAAATAACATTTGTTATTTAATAAGTTTCTCTATCTGAAACAAGATATAATATTTACTGAAACTCTTACTTTAATTAAGTTCTTAAATAAAGAAATATTAAAATATATATGAATTTAGAAAAAAGTTTTCATGTTTTATCTCATATTATTAAAGTTATTTTAATTATTGCAATCATATTTGATATATTAAATGGTAAATTTTCCCAACTCTTCATTACATTACTAACTTTAATTTTTTTAAGTCTCCCTAACTTATATGAAAAAAAATATAATGTTAATATTCCTCTTGAAATAGAAGTTTTAATTTCTATATTCATATTAGGAACTTTATTTCTAGGGGAGAATCTAGATTACTATGAAAAATATGTATACTGGGATGTATATTTACATACTTTAAGTGGATTCTTACTTGGTCTTCTAGGTTTTGTAATTGTATACTCAATTATTGATTCTAAATCTAAAAATAGTTTAACTCCTTTTTTTGTCTCAGTATTTACATTTAGTTTTGCAGTAACAATTGGTGCTCTTTGGGAAATATTTGAATTTGGAATGGATAATTTTTTTGGTCTAAATATGCAAAAATCTGGTTTAGTTGATACAATGTGGGATTTAATTGTAGATTCAATTGGAGCTGGAATTGTCGCAATTTCAAGTTACTTTTACATGAAAAAAGTTAAACATTTTGGAATAATTTATCCAATAATCCATAAAATTGCAATTAATAAAAAAGAAAAAAAGAAAAAAATTAACAAGAAGTAAAATTTGGTTTCTCAGATGCAATCCAACCAACACTTGTTGATTCATCAAATTCAGTACAACTAGTTACTTGATCTACATCCCATAATGAAATATTTTGATCAAATGAACTTGCACCCTCAAACATTCCATCATAAGTTGCAAACATACCTGCCCCTGTAACTAAAGTCATTGAAGTCACACTTGAAGTAACCCAAGATGAAAGATCATGATTAAAACTACTTGCTCCACTAAACATACCTCCAGTTGTAACTACTGAACTTACATCCCAAGAATTAAGAGGTTGATTAAAATCAGTTGCACCACTAAACATTAACTCCATGTCTGTTACTGAACTTACATTCCATGTTGAAATATTTCCATTAAAACTAGAAGAGCTTCTAAACATTGAATCCATATTAGTTACATTTGAAGTTGTCCAATTATTAAGATCTTGATTAAAACTTGTAGTTGATCTAAACATTGAACCCATATCTATTACTGAACTAACATCCCAAGAATTAAGAGGTTGATTAAAATCAGTTGCCAGGTAAAACATATTATTCATACTTGTTACTGAACTAACATCCCAAGAATCAATTGGCTGATTAAATGAATTTGCTCTTGTAAACATTGAATCCATATTTGTTACTGAACTAACATCCCAAGAATCAATTGGCTGATTAAAATCAAAATTATTAAAAAACATAAGTCCCATTAAAATAACATTTGATGTATTCCAATAATTAATACTTGCATTAAAATTTGTCTGACCAAAAAATAAAGAAGCCATACTAATTACTTGGCCTGTGAAAACATTATATGTTGAATCTCCAAAAGTATAATTAATTCCATTATATTCTAAAAAAAAATCTTCTCCTGAATTAATTGGATTATTTGAAATTGCATAGTCAAGCATAGTTCTATTTACAATTAACATTCCATTACAAACTCCTCCATCTCCAACTAAACCAACATTTGCTGAATCAAAACAATCAAGATAAGGTCCACCAACTGTAGGAATCACTACATCATCAATTATTAAAGATTTAGATACAGTTTGACCATCTTCTGTTAAAATAAATATTTCTCCTGATTTCAAACCACTTTGAGAAAAACAACTTGTAATATTTAACTCTTGAATTCCTGAAGAATAATACCCTGAGATATTACATGATACTCCATTAAATTTAACTTCAGCAATATTAAATCCTTTATTACTATCCAAATAAATATTTGCTCCTAATGAGTCTTTAATCTCTATAGTATCTTCATTATTTTTAACATCAATATCTGAAATGAATTCAGAGTTCAAATCAACAAACCATGTCTGAAAACTAACAATTGAAATTATCGCTACAATTAAAAGTAGTGAAAGTGAAACTATTGAACTAATACCTTTTTTTCTCATAAATACTCTTAAAATTCTTAATATAAATAACTTTTGTTACTCCTATCCGTTTTAAGTTAACTAAAATAACTTGAAAACATTCCTTGGAACATTAAAGTAATTAAAATCTCCATAATTGCACCAAGCCAAAGCATAATTACTACATCTGTAAACATTGAAAATTTATTTCCCCCATCTACATCTTTTACAAAATACCCTGAAATAAAAGCATGAATTGTTAAAATTGCTGCAACATAATAAGTTGAGACTAAAAAATTATTTTCAAGTCCTGTAGGAAAAATATCTCCAATTAAATCAAGAGCAACCCCATCAAGTCCATCAGTTAAAGATGAAAATATTTTAAAAAGTAATACTGAAATTAAAAGGGAAATATAAATTGTAAGTGCTAAACCAAAAAAAGTTCCATAAACATTTCCTTTAAGTGTTGATGAAAATTCTCTTTTTTGATCCCTTAATCCATTAATTCTTGAAAAGTTATCTGAAACTATTTCTCCTGCAACTTGAGATGAACCTCCCCTATAAACAACAGTTACAAAGATATCCATAAATTCTGAAATTAATGCAGAACCACTCTCTTTAGTAAAATACATCCAAGAATTAAATTTATCTCCTGTAATTTTAAGTCTTTTATATACTCTCTCAAGCATGTTATCTAAAATTCCAAAATTATGAGGAAGTAAAGTCTCAACAGTTGTTGTCAATGTTCCTCCTTTTGATTGATGTACATCTCCAAGTGATCTAATAAAAGGTGGAAATAAAACATCTCTTTTCCAAACTAATTTTTCTTGGTAATTTGAATACATTCCAACAATTAAAAGAGGTGTAAATATAATTGCAACTTTAAGCATTGCTGCAACATCTAAAAAAATTACAAAAGGAATTAATAATACAACAAGAACTGATGAAATTCCAAACATAAAAAGAACTTTTTGACGTCCTTCATCATATCCCAAATCATGATACAAATTATCTTTTGGTATAAAAAACTTTACAAAAACAACCATTACCATATCAATTATTATAATTCCTAGTATTCCAAACTGTAAAAAAATAGTTGTATCTATTCCAGTCATAAATGGTATTAATAAAATAGTTGCCAAAACAAAAGCAAAAGCTAAAACCAAAGACACAAACATTTCTTGAACTGATTTAATTCTCTCTAAAGCTTCTCTGTATACAATTTCATATGAATTCATTAAAGCTTTTTGTTCATCCATAAAAAATTTTGAGATATTAGAATTAAATGATAATGCAATTCCCATCCTCTCAAGAAACCTTGCAAAGTGTTCAGTTGATAAAAGAGAAGATAATTTATAAGCTGAAGTTGAAAAATCTACCTTAATTGATTGAACTAAATAAATTAACTTCTTAAAAATCTTAGAAATTTCTCTATATCTTGTTTTCTCAGATAAATCAATAAAAAGTTCTTTCCTCTCTAAATTAACAGTTGATAAAGCTCCCGCATATGTAATAAAAAAATGTAAATTCTCTTCAATATCTCTTGACTGGTTATCAATTAAAATTGAAGGGTATGCAAATAAAACCATCAAGATACAAAAAAAAACAAATATACCTACCCATTTAATCATTGAATCTCCAAATGAAAAAAGAAAAATAAATAATAACACAAAATCAAGTAAAAAAATTGGAAGAAAATACTTCATCATATAATCTTTAAAATCTGTAACTCCAATTGCCGCAAATGTTTTACTTGAAACCATATTAATTAAATCCTAAATTGAAAAAGGTAATGCTCTATCTCCATCTTGTTTATATTTTTTAAGTAACTTTACAACTTCAAAATAATCAAAAATTTCATTTTCAATCATCCTCTCAACAATTCTTGTTCTTTTTTTCATAATATCATAAATATCTCTTGGATCTTTAAGCCCCATATGGTGAGCCATTTTTTGCTCCATCATATAAGAGTTATAAAGTCCCCTAAAATTATGCTTATCATGAATAGAATCCCATTGAAAAACTTCTTTTGTTAAAACTTTTCCAACTTCATCGTTATATCTAATAATTTCAGTAATTGATAATACACGTCTCTCTACTTTACCATTCACATAAACTGCAGATTGAATTAATACAATGTTTAAGTTATCAATAAAAGCAATAGGAATATTAATTGGGTCTCCAGTTAATCTTTGAATCATTGAGTGAACTGAACCTGCGTGGAATGTTGAAATTACTGGGTGACCTGTCTGCATAGCTTGGAAAGTAATATTTGCTTCCTGACCCCTAATTTCTCCTACAATAATATAATCTGGCCTTGATCTCAGGGATGCAATTAACAAGTCAAACATTGTAACATCAGTTTTCTCTCCAGATTCTCTAGTTACTAAATGTTGCCAAACTGGATGTGGAAGTGTAATCTCTGGTGTCTGTTCTACAGTATAACACTTATCATTAAATGGAATAAATGCAGTTGCTGCATTTAGAGTTGTTGTTTTTCCTGAAGCAGTTTCTCCACATACAAAAATTGAAACGTGATTCTCAAGACATAACCATAAATATGCAGCCATCTCTGCAGACCACGTTCCCCAACCTACTAAATTTACAAAAGAAATTGGAGTTTCGTTAAACTTCCTAATTGTAAATGATGAACCTCCAAGTGAAATTTTTCTTGAATAGATATAGTTTGCTCTTGACCCATCAGGCATAATTGCATCAACTACTGGATGTGCCTCTGAAACTGGCCTCTCTACTCTCTCTGAACTCTCTACAATAAATTTATTTAACTCAATATCATTTTCAAAAATTACACTACTCTCAATTGGTCCAAATACTTTATGTACAATCCAAACTGCTCCAACACCAATACATGAAATATCTTCAATATACATATCTCTAAGCAAAGGTTCTAGTTTCGCATAACCCAATCTATCTTTAATTAAATGAAATAAAATGTTATGATATTGTGGTTCAGTTATAGTAATTTTTTTACCAAGTGAATTTAAAAAGTTTGGTTTCTCAGGTGGATTTGAAATTTTAATTACTTCATTATATAATGAAATTAAAACATCTCTTAACTCATCTTGACTTTGTGGCACATGAGCTGTGTGTGCAACTTCAATAATCCTATCTAAAATAGCGTCATAAAAATGTTTCTCCTCATCATCTAATTCTGGCATAATAACGTGATACACAACTGCTGAATCTTCTTTATATAAATGAATAAAAATTGGATCTCCAACTGGATAAATAATATTTGGATTTTCAAGAGATCTCATATTCCTATCCAGTTGAGGTTTAAAATCAGGAACTCCCATTTTTTCAGAAATTCTATTTACATATGTTCTTAAATGTGAAAATTTAGCTTGTGCTTCATTAAAATTCTCAGTTTTCGAAAAGTGTTGCCTCTCAACCATTTTTATAATATCTAACCAAAAAAAGAGTTATAATATCTCTTTTTTTAATTTATAAATTTCAAAGTTAAATCTAACTTAATTATAATTAAAACTCAAAAAGAAAGCTTATAAAAATATAGAATTACTAATTAATAGAGAATAGGAAAAAATTAATTTAAAACTAAAAAAAGTAAATGAGAATATATTATTTTTTTTAAAATATTAAAAAAAATAAATTGAATCTAAGCATAAGATCCAATCTCAATAATTACTCCTTCTTTTGGTTCAACTCTAAATGGAATTTTATTCATATACAAATCTTTAGGTCTTTTAAACCTCTTAATTTCAAGGGACCTAACTGTTTCTCCTGCAAATTGAGTAAAATTAATATACATATACATATCAGCAACTGATCTTAAAAGAGTTAAAAACTGTTCATCCAAATGAGTTGGATCAATTGTAAAAATTACTGTTTTATTTAAATTATTTAATTTTCTAAAGAAATTAATAATCTTATAATAAACATCTTCTCCTGCATTTTTTCTAACAAGTAAAAAAGATAAAGTATCAAAAATTACAATTTCACTCTCAAATAATTTTGATGAAGACATAATTTTATCTAAGAAATCATCTTTAAATTCAACCTTTCCTAAAAAAGGAACCATTGTAATAAATAATAAACTTTGATTTAAAATAAATTCATTTACGCTATAAGATAATGAATCCATTTGTTTAATAAAATCAAGAGTATTAAATTCTGTTGAGACATAAGTTATTTTTTTATTTTTTTTTAAAAGTGAATACATAAACCTCTGACACATAATACTTTTACCTGCACCATCAATTCCTTCAAATAAAATTAATGAATTCCTAGGAATACCTCCCCCAAAATATCTATTTAATTCATCCCGTACAAGTTCAATAGAAAAATATTCACTAGTCATATATCAAAAATTAATAGTATAAAGATTTAAACTTCTATTATCACTAAATAAGAGAAAATTATTTTAAACTCACACTTGGTTCAGGATAAATATATTGTCTCATTTGTTTATATCCTAAAACATTCATTTCATCATCATCAAATTGAGTGTTTTCAACATATGGCCAAACTGGTTTTGAACAAGTCATAGTCCATGGCGCTGACACATATAATGCATCATTTCCAACACCAAAATTATATTTATAAATTCCATTTCCCCCAGTTCCAGTTGCTACATTTTCAACTAACAAATCACTTGAATCATAAACACTACAATTAGCATCCCCTACATTTGAAACTACAGAAATATAACTTACATCATGATCCAAACCAAAATAAGTTGAAAATTCATCTAAAGGTACAAACACAGTACTCTCAGATCCATCTCCATCAGCTTGTTGAATTACACCTAATAAATTATCTGGAATTACTTTAAATGCATTAGTATTACCATCAGCTCCATTTCCCCCATTATTATTTGAACCATATGCACCTAATGAAAAAGTATATGATGTCAAGTCACTCTCATAAACATCTCCACTAGAACCACTAGATCCTGCCGCCATATATATTGTTTGTGATGGAGACCCATACAATTCTTCAGAAGTTGCAGGATAAAATACAAATGCATCTTGATTACCCCCTCCAGAATATGATACTAAAACTGGCAAATCACTTTGAATTCCAAAATTATTCCCTGTTGCAATATCTTGAGAAACACAATTCCCACTACTATTTACAAGAATACTTGAAAAAATAACTCCTGCCTCTAACAAATCAACATTTGCATCTCCAAAAGGAGAGAGTATACAAAAATTATCTCCTCCATTTCTAAATCCTCTAAAATAAAATTGGGTACCAGCCCATGAAATTGGTGTAATCATTTCAGCACCAGCTGAGTTTCCATCAATTT
Organism: Bdellovibrionales bacterium; assembly: GCA_964217375.1. Lineage (GTDB taxonomy): Archaea > Nanobdellota > Nanobdellia > Woesearchaeales > UBA583 > UBA583. The sequence goes on from CAXPJQ010000033.1 coordinate 17,519, forward strand.
GAACTAACCCTTCAGATTTAATCTCATCACCTAAATCTAAAACTGCGGGCAGATAACTTGAAGTTTGTTTATCATCTAAAGTTATTTGATCATCTCCAATTCTAATATCATTATTTTCTTTTAAAGAAATTAAACTAAGGCCTTGAGAATTTACTTGATACTCATCAGTTAAATATCCAATTGTTCTTGGAACTTTATATGAAAAAACATTTTCAATTGAAGATAAATCATTTAAAGTAATATCAGAATCTAAATCATAATAAAGCTGAAGAGTTATATTACTATTATTTGGAATTTGGTTTAATTTAACCCAATACTCAGCTTCCCCTGAAGTTGAATCAAATAATTGATTAAAGTAATCTAATTCTATAAATCTAAAATCTCCTTTATTTAAACTAATTATATCCTCATCTAGTAAAGCATAGTTATAAATTTTCACTTCATCTAATTTACCATCTAATCCATTACCTATAATTAAATTATCTAAACTACCATTAATTTGTGAAAAAGTTTCATTAAAACAACTCTGTTTTTGGGAATTAAAAAATAAACAACCTTCTCCTCCTAAAAACCTTAAAACTACATGATTCCAACTTCCTGTTTCCAATATTCCTGAAACTGACCTATTTATAGAATTATCAAAATTAAACCTAATTGCAGTATCATCTCCTAAATTTGAATCTCCTAATTCAATATTAAAAGCATTGCTACTCTCAAAAATATTTTGTCCTTGAGCCAATAAATCTAAATTTACCCAAAATGAAACTGTAAACTCTTCTGAATTCTCAAGTGAGTCAAAATTATTTACTCTAACAAAATCACCTCCATCAAAATTTAGTGCTGAAAGAATTAATCCATTTTCATATTTTTGAGGATCATCCGTCCCAACTAAAGCTAAATTTCCAAGTGTTGTTAAAAAAGAATTTCTTGAATTATCAATTAAACTTTGCGAATAAGTATCAAAATTCAAATCAAGGGCAATATAATCTGAAGATAATCCTATAAATCTAATTTCATCTGAATTAAATGAATTAAAATCAATTATTGATGAATTTAAATTAACTTTAATTTGATATTCATAAACATCAAAACTTGAAGATCCACTAACTACAAATTCTACTTTTTCATTAAAATCGTCACTAAACCAATTTGAAGTTAAACTTGTCAATTCAAATTCTCTCTCAATTCCATTACATGAAATAATTTTCACAACATCTCCTTCTTTTACATTTGATATAGATAAAATCCCTGTACTAAATGGTTCAATAATTGAATAATCTCCAGATAAAGAATATTTAGGATATATTTCGAAATTCTCCGAAGATATATAAATCCCATTTTTAAATACATCAAAACAAGTAATAAACTTTTCACCTATATTTAAATTAATATCTGCTAAATTTGTAATTTCAAAATCAACCCTTCCTGATTTAAATATTGGCTCACTAATAGAAAAAGATGACTTTAACTCTTCATATACTCTTCCATCTCCAATTGATCTAATACTTTCATCTTGAGTTTTAATTTGATCCTGATACATATAAAATGATCCAAAAAAAACTGAAAACATTGCAAAAAATGCAAACATGAAACCAATTACAACTCCAAAATTTCCTTTCTTAAAAAATTTCATCTTTATGAATTAAATTGTTCTTCATCACCTACTCCATACTCACTTACAATTTTAATATCATTTGTACCTGAACCAAGTGTAATTGGAATTATTATTGCTGCTGTATCTTGCATATTCATTAAAGTCATATTTGATGAAAAGTTACTTGCATATACTACATCATAAGTCACAATATATTGGTCATTTAAAAAAACATCAAAGTTTTGAGGTCTTAATTTAGTTTCCCCTATATTTTTAACATATACAATTAATTCATTCCCTGTTGAATTGTAGAATTCATTTGTAATTGAGAGTGAAGTTTTTAATTTATTTGAAGCTAATTCATTTTGAGTTGAAAATGATCTTTGAGTCTCCCCAACATAATTCTCAAAAGCAATTACTAATCCTGTAGTTACTCCAACTATTGCAATAAACATAATTAAAGTAGAAACTACTGAACCAAAACCTTTTCTAGATTTAAATTTATTTGAAAAAGAAAATTTTTTTTTAATCATTTTTAATATAAAATAAAATCAAAAAATAATAATTTAAACTTTAATTACCACAGTAAAGTTTAGAATTTAAAAAAATAAAAATTAATTTTTAATAATTTGAAGAACTGCCTTAGTTAATTTTTCATCTAAAGTTTTTTCATTTAATTTTGAAATAAAATATAACGACACAATATGATCTCTAACTCCTAAAGTTTCACCCTCGTGAGCTTTTTTATCTGACATTCCTCTTAAATATTTATCTAAATCAAAAAACACTTCAGGCGTAATCCATCTTAAAACTTCAGTATAATATCTTAATGTATTTCTACTCTCCTCAATACCAACTCTTTTTGTTAAATATTCTAGCCATGATAAAATAACAACTAAGGAATTTGTATTATTTTTTAATCTTGTTAAAGGAACTGCATCTGCTGCTGCTTCTTCAATATCTAAAGTATCTAATTCTAAAAGAGTTGATTCTAAATCTTCAACTGATACTTTTTTGGCATCTTTTAATTCAGGAATTGCATCAGGTAAGGCTTTAACTGCATCTTTAACGCTAACTTGAGATTCAGATTCTTCAGAAGTTCCTCCTCCATTATTTAAAACTACTTTTTTTACACTAGATTCTTCTTGACTTACAAAAGGATTATATTGATTATTAATTAATTCATAAAGAGATAAAAATTTTGATAGGGAGGAATCAATATCATTAAATTTATCAGTTGTCTCTTTTTTACTTGCTTCCAGATCATCAATTCTATGACCTAGAGAATTTACATTACTCTCAACATTTTTAATTGAAGCAACCATGTCTGTAATTCTAGAATTAGTTTCTTTAAGTTCTTTATGCATTTTAGATAAAGCTTCTGAAACTGATCTTCTTTGAACTTGAGCTCCACCTGAACTTTGTTGAGGTTGAGCCTGTTGAGTTTTCTGAACATTTACATTGTTATTTGCATTTTGATCTTCAAACTGCATCTCATTTGATTGAGCATTTTGAGTTGTATTATTCACTCCATCAGGAACCTGAGCTCCACCTCCATTTTGAGGCATTGAAGAGTTTTGAGTTTGAGGTGAAGTAACTTGTGCATTTCTTGGCAACTTAGTTTTCTTTTTTCCTCCTAATAAAAAATCCATTAATCCTAAAACCATTTTTAAATTAAACCTTGTCAAGATGAATGTTAAAATCTAAACTTAAATTATCTAGACCTTAAACACTATACTAGAATTTTGAATATAATTATTTAAAATAATTTATCACTACTATTAAAAGAAGAATAATATTTTATCCCTTCTTAATAGAGTTAGATAAGTAAGAATCCAAAACCTTATAATGAGATAAAACATAAAGTAACTCACATCCAATTGAAGCTGAGAGGAAAGTTAAAATAACTGAATAAAAATTTCCATCTAAAAATGAAGAATAAATTAAAATAAAAAAAACTAAACAAAACATAGTTATGGATACTAAATACTTTTTTAATTTAAAAGAATAATTTGAATCATAAATTAGAATTAAAATAAAAAAAAATCCAAGAGTTATCATAAAAAAAGTAAATGATAATTTCACATCAAAAAATTTTTTCACAAGTAACATATTTAAAAATACATATTGTAAATATAAAAAAGTTGACCAGAAAAAAATCAGAAAAACTTTAATTTTTTTCAAAATCAAAGGAATTAAAAATATTGCTTCAAAAAAAAGAAGTAAAAAAAGTTTTGAAAATAAAAAGAAATTAACTCCAAAATCAATAATTAAAAATGAGAGATATTCATTTAGGTAAATTGCAATTCCAGTTTCTTTAAATCCTAGAAATAATGCAAATAATATAAATAAGATAAATATTGCAAAAATGTTTAGAAAGGCATATCTCTTAATAATTACAACATGTTCTGAATAGAATGATTTAAAAAAACCATAGATAAAATATAAAATTCCAAAATAAAATAAACAAAATAAAATAAAAGCAAATACAAATTCAAATTTCTCTAAAGCCACATAACCAAAATAATACCCCAACATAAAAGTAATCAAAGTCCATAATACCCCACTTACAAATGCAAAAAAAACAAAAGAGTAATAATTCATTTTAGAAAGTCCTGCAAAAAATGGAATAAATGCTCTTGTTAAATTAAATTGCCTTCCCAAAATAATTGAAAAAACTCCAAACTTTTTAAAAAAACCACAAGATGCCTTATATATTGGCGATGAAGGTTTAAGTCCTAATTTATGAACCTTTTTTGAACCTAACTTTCTACCTAAATAAAATCCAATTAAATCTCCAATAAATGAACCTAAAAATATAATAAATAAGACTAAAAATAAAGAATAATGTTGCTGAGTTGATAGGAAAATTCCATAAAATATTACAATTACAGTTCCCGGAATAAATGAACCCAAGATAGGGTTTCCTTCTAAAACAAGTAAAATAAATAAAATTAAAAGACCCCCTTGATTTAAAAGTTCAAATAAAAATTCTAGCATATTAAAAAATAAGAAAGATAGATATTTAAATATTTTCTCCTAATTGTATAGAGTAAACATTAATAAAGTAATAAAATCTAACAATAATATGAAAAAAGAGAATAATAATAGTAATAATTCTAAAACATATATAATCTATGAAAATAAATTACTCTCTAACAACTCTCAAGAAATTTACATTCCAAAAAAATTAGAATTTAAATTACCAAATAATAAAGATTTAAAATCTCAAATTAAATATATTGAACATTTAATTGAAGAAAACTCAGCAGATAAAAAAAAAATTGAAATTAAAGGAGTTATTAACAATTTTGAAAAAATATTTCAATTAGTATCTCAAAAGATAAAAAATAAAGAATTTAAACAATTAGATGAAAACAACTATGAAAATATCGTAATTATATCTCAAAATGAAATTATTAAACAATTATTAAAAAATTTAGAAAATAATGAAAATAATGAATTTTTAGAAAAAGTAAACAAATTCTTTAATGAAAACCAAGGTCTAATTAATGAAAAAATTAAAAAAATAAGTATCAGAAAAGATATTCTAAATAAAGAATTTAAAAGTTTAGAGAATAAATTTAATGATAAAAAAAATCAAATTGAAGAAAAATTAACTAAAATTATCAAAAAAAGAGAAAAAACAATAGAAGATTATAAAAATAAAAAAATTAAACTTGAATCTGAGTTTGAAAATATGAAAGAAAATGAAAATATAAACCAAGAAGATCATATAATTGAGAGAAAAATAAAAAAATTAAAGTTTGAAGAAGAAAAAATCAAATTAGATGAAAAAATTTTAAAAGCTAAGATATCTACTCTCAAAAATAAACTAAAATCAAAACAAATTAAAACAATTGAAATAATTCCATTTATTCTAACTCTTGGTTTAATTTATTGGACTAAATTCTCAGATACCAAATATATCATATTAAAATTTGAAAATAAAATTAATAAATTAAAAGAAAAAGAAGCAATACTTGAAAAAGAAGTTTATTCATTAAAAGAAAAATTAGAATTTATCAAAGATAATAAATCTCAAAAATTAAAAGAAATCTCTAAAAAAGAAGATAAAATTCAAAAAGAAATTGAAAATATTGAAAAAGAAATTAAATCTGAAGAAAAAGAAATTAAAATATTAAACATTGAATATGAAAAAGAAATACCTCAATTTAAAGAATTAGAAGAAAAATTAAACATTAAAATAAAAGATTTAGAAGAAACTAAAGAAGAAGTAACTTTTTTTGAAAAAAAGACTCAAAATTACTTTGAAGAAAAAATCAAATTACTTCAAAAAGAAAAAGAAAATACAATTAATAAAATTATTGATATTAATAATTCTCTAAAAAAACAAAAATTTGATTCTAAAGAAAATCTAGAAATCAAATTGTAATTGGATTTAAGTAATAACGCAATATTAAAAAAAATAAAACTTTAAAAAAAATATGTATATTAGTAAATCAATTATTGAAGGACTTAAAATATTAGCTTTTGATAAGCAAACAATCAAGAAAACTGCTAGGGAAAA
>CAXPJQ010000034.1:0-13750 GCA_964217375.1 Bdellovibrionales bacterium
TTTATAATATTTATTTAATTAATTTTTAGAATGGAGAAAAAATTACCAGTAACAGTACTATCAGGATTTCTTGGTTCAGGAAAGACAACCTTGTTAAATCATATTTTAAATAATAGGGAAGGATTAAAGATTGCAGTTATTGTAAATGATATGTCTGAAGTTAATATTGATGCAAATTTAATTAAAAATGGAGATGCTAAATTATCAAGGACAGAAGAAAAATTAGTTGAAATGGAAAATGGTTGTATTTGTTGTACTCTTAGAGAAGATTTATTAATTGAAATTAGGAAACTAGCAGAAGAAAATAAATTTGATTATCTAGTTATTGAGAGTACGGGTATTGCAGAGCCACTTCCAGTTGCAGAGACATTTACTTTTGCAGATGAAGATGGAAATTCATTGTCTGATTTTGCAAAATTAGATACCATGGTTACAGTTGTTGATGGATTTAATTTCTTTAATGATTTTTATTCAAAGGAATCTTTAAATGAAAGGGGAGATGAAAGTTTGGGAGAAGAAGATGAGAGAACAATTGTAAATTTACTTGTAGATCAAATTGAGTTTTCAAATGTAATTATTTTGAATAAAATTGATAAATTAAATAAAGAAGAAGTAGATAAAATTAAAGACATAATTAGAAGTTTAAATGGAGATGCCAAAATAATTGAATCTAGTTATTCAAAGGTCGATTTAAATGAAATTATTAATACAAATCTTTTTGATTTTGATAAAGCATCAGAAGCACCAGGTTGGTTAAAGGAATTAAGGGGAGAACATAACCCTGAAACTGAGGAATATGGTATTTCCTCATTTGTATATAAATCAAGAAAACCATTTCATCCTAAAAGATTTAGGGATTTGTTAAGTTCTGAAATATTTTCAGGAATTCTTAGAGCAAAGGGTTATTTCTGGATAGCTTCAAGAAATAATATTGCTTTAACTTTAGCAGTAGCTGGAAAAATTTTAGAATATTCTTTGGCAGGTTTTTGGTATGGAGTAATGCCAAAAGAAGAAATTCAAAAGGATAAAGAAACTTGGAACTATATTAAAGAGATTTGGGAGGATCCTTTTGGAGATAGAAGACAAGAGTTAGTTTTTATTGGAAATAATTATGATAAAGAAAAAATAATTTCACTTTTAGATGAAGCTCTTTTAACTGATGATGAAATGAATCTTACAATTGAAGAATGGCAAAAATTTGAAGACCCTTTTCCGAAATGGGATATTCCTCAAGAAACTGAAGAAGAAATTGAAACTAGGTTTCAAGAAGAGTTAGAATCAATTAAAGAAGCTAAAAAAGAAATTAATTAAAATGGATAAGATAAAAACTTTAATTATAACTGGGTTTTTAGGGGCTGGAAAAACAACTTTAATTAATAATATTTTAGATAGTTTTGAAAATAAAAAAATAGCTATTATTGAAAATGAGTTTTCTGAACTTGGAATTGATTCAAATTTAATTAAAAGTTCTAATGATAATCTCTATGAATTAAATAATGGCTGTATTTGTTGTACTATGAATGGAGAATTACAAGGAGTTTTAGGAGAAATTGTATCTAATAAGGAAAATTTTGATTATTTAATTATAGAAACTACAGGTGTTGCTGATCCTGCACCAATCGTTGAGAGTTTTTTTTCAAATCCTAATTTAGTAGATGAATTTGAAATTGATTCAGTAATAACTTTAGTTGATTCAAAACATTTTTTGAAACAGATTGATAGAGATTTTGAAGTTAAAAAACAAATAGCTTTTGGTGATTTAATAATTTTAAATAAAACTGATTTAGTTGATCAAAATGAATTAATTTTAATTGAGAAAAAAATAAAATCAATAAATCTAGGTGCTAATTTAATTAAAACTAAGTTTTCTCAAGTTGAAAATGTTAATTTTTTTAATCTTTCAAATTTTGATTTACAAAAAGTAGAAGAATTTGAGAAATCAATAAATTCTTTATCTTTTACAAATTTAAATTCAAGTTTAATGACATCTACTTTTAAATTAAATTCACATGAAAATGAAATAAAATCAATTGGAATTGAATTTAGAGAAGAAATTTCTTTGCCAAAATTTGATTATTTTATTAGAACTTTAATTTTAAATAAATCAGAAGATATTTATAGATTAAAAGGAATAATTAATATTGCAAATTCAAATCAACCAATTATTTTCCAAGGTGTACATAGTTCAATTGATTGGCATCCTGGAAAACATTGGGAAAGTGAAACTAATAGAATTTCTAAATTAGTTATAATTGGAAAGAATTTAAATAAAAATGAAATAGAATTATTTTTAAAAGATTTAATTAATACTCCTGATTAATCCCATTTCTTTGCTAAATCATTAAATTTAGATAAAAATTCACCATAATCTTCTCCTTTTTTAGTTAAAGTATATTCAACTTTTGGAGGAATAGTATTAAATTTTTTTTTATTAATAAAATTTTCAGCTTCTAGTTCTTTTAATCTTTTAGATAATGTTCTTGGAGAAATTTCAGGCATTAATTTTTGAAAGTCATTAAATCTTAAAACTCCTTTTAGAGATAAATGTCTTAAAATATTCATAGTCCATTTTTGACCAAGAAATGCAACAATATTTTCAATTGGACATACAGAATTATTTGTTTTCATAATTTTAAAAATATTTTATTCTTTAAATACTTTACTTTTTGAATTAATTTATAATTTTCATTAATTCCTATAAATATATTAAAGTATAGTATAAAACTTTAATTTTGGATACTATTTTATTTATATATTAGTTTCTTTAACTATATTTTATGAAGTTAAATTGCTTCAAATATTATAGTAAAAAATGGAAAAAATATTAATTGTAAAATATACTCCAAGAGATAGCAGGTCTTCAACAAAGAAACTTTTAGATTATGCAATTGAGAAGTTAGAGAAAAATGTTGAGATAGATTTACTTGATATTGAAAAAGAAGGTGTTGATTTTTTTAATCATCAGAGTGTTGAGAGTTATGCACTTAGAAATTATATGGGTAAAGAATTAAATGATGAGCAAAAAAAATCTTTAGAACTTTATGATAACTATACCCAAAGAGTTCTTGATGCAGATAAAATTATTGTAGCTTATCCAATGTATAACTTTTCAATGCCAGGTGCTATGAAAACTTTTTTTGATATGATTTTACAAAAAGGAAAAACATGGGACATTAATGAATCAGGTTATGTTGGATTGTGTAAAGATAAAGAATTAATCTTAATTTCAACAGCAGGAGGAGTATATAATGAAGAGATGGGTACATTAGGAATGGAACATAACTCTTCTTTAATGAAAGTCTTTGCAGGGTTTATGGGAACAAAATATTCAGAAGTATTTATTCAGGGTTTTAGCACAACTGATAATGTTGATTCAACTCTTAATGAAGGTATGAAAAAAATTGATGAGATTTTAAATTAAAAAATGAGAAATACTATATTTAATAAAACATATAATGATGTAGCAGACTTAATTGGAAGAATTCTAATAGGAGGATTTTTTGCTTATGCAGGGTTTGGAAAAATCTTAGGATTCTCAGGAACTGCAGGATGGATGGCAAGCGTTGGATTTCCAATGGCAGAATTCTTTTTACTTTTAACAATTATTTTAGAATTAATTGGAGGAATTATGTTAATGCTTGGAATTAAAGTAAAAGAAATTGCATTTTTACTTACAGGTTTTGTAATTTTAGCATCTATTATCTTTCATAGTCCTTTTGACCCTGACCAAAAATTATATTTTACTAAAAATATGATGATTGTTGGAGGACTTTTAATTTTAAGTTCAACTAAATCTACAAGTTTTTATTTATCAAAATAAATTTAGTAATTGATAATCATTATCAATTTACTTTATAAATTATTTTTTATTCTTTTTTAGTATGGCTAAAAAGTATTTAGTTACATTTATTTTAATTACAGTTTTAATTTTCTCAGCTTGTACTAGTTCATCTACTCAAACTGAGAGTCAAATTTTAGAAGAAGTTGAGGCTTCAGAGAATAGTATTAGTATAGTTACTACTTTCTATCCTGTTGAGGAGATCACAAAAGCAATTGTAGGGAATTTAGCTGAAGTTAGTGTTTTAATTGGGCCAGGTATTGAACCACATTCTTATGAACCAACTCCTAAACAAATAGTTAGTTTATCTAATTCAGATATCTTTATTTTAATGGATGGGATGTTTGAGCATGTTGAAGAAGAATTAATTGAAGCAAATCCAAATTTAATTTTAATTGAATCAACTCACAACTTAGAATTAATTGATGGTGAAGATCATGATCATGATAGTGAAGAACATGAGGAAGAAGATCATGAACATGAAGACGAGTTTTTAGAAGATTCTCATGATGGACATGAGCATGAAGAATTTGATTATGATCCTCACGTTTGGCTTTCAATTCATAATATGGAATCTATGACTGAAGAAATTTTAGAACATTTAGTAGAGTTATATCCTGAAAACTCTCAATATTTTGAAGATAATGCACAAGTTTATTTAGAGAGATTAGAAGTTTTAGAGGAAGAGTATAATACTACTTTAGCTGTATGTGAACACCATGAAATAATTGTAAATCATCAAGCATTTGGATACATTGCACATGAATATGGTTTTGAACAAATTAGTGTGGCTGGTTTTTCTCCTGAGAGTGAGCCTACTCCAAAATCAATTCAAAATGTAGTTGATGAAGCAAAAGAACATAATTTAAAGTATGTTTTCTCTGAGGGGCAAATGGATCCAAAATTTGCACAAACAATTGCAAATGATATCGAGGGTGAAGTTTTAGAATTAAATCCAATTAAAAATTCAGATGATGAGAATTACTTTTCTATTATGGAGAGTAACTTAGAAAATTTAAAATTAGGACTTAACTGTTCAAATTAATTAGATAATTTTTTAATATATCTAATTTTATTATTAATTATGAAAAAAAATATAATTGAAGTTGATAACTTGAACTTTTCTTTTAATTCTAATGAAAATATTTTTGAAAAGGTTTCTTTTAAAATTAATAAGGGTGACTTAGTTGCAATTGTTGGGCATAATGGATCAGGAAAATCAACTTTAGTTAAATTACTTACAGGGTTAATTGAAACTAAAAATAAATCTAAAATTAAAGTAAATGGGAAGTTATCTTATATTCCTCAGAAATATAATCAAGATGTTAATTTTCCAGCAAAAGTTAAAGAGATTTTAGAGCTTGAATGTTGTGATTGTTCTTTAAGAGATAGGGTTGTTAAAGATTTAAATATTTCAAATTTACTTGATAAACAGTTTAAATCTTTATCTGGAGGTCAACAGCAAAGGGTTTTAATAACTTTATCTGTTTTATCAAATCCTGACATTTTAATTTTAGATGAACCCACAGTTGGTTTTGATACTAAAACTCAAGAGAATTTTTATTCTCTATTAAAGAGTTTGAATGAAGAGAGAAATTTAACTATTTTATTTGTAACTCATGATACTGGGATGGTTTCAGATTATTTTACTAAAATTTTATTTGTTCATAATAGAAATATATGTTTAGATGATGCAAAAAAAACAACAAATATCTTAAATAAAACTTATGGAAATAATTTTCATCAAATTAAACATAATCATTCACATGGAGGTAAAAAATAATGTTTGAGATTTTATCTTATGAATTTATGCAAAGGGCTTTAATTGAAGGTTTCTTAATTGCTATAATTACTTCCTTAATTGGAGTATTTCTAGTTCTTAAGAGATTATCTTTACTTGGAGATTCATTTGCTCATGCGTCTTTTGGGGGGATTGCACTTGGTTTTGTTTTAGGGTTTAATCCACTTTTAACTGCTTTTGGGTTTGTAACACTTGCAGCACTTGGAATTGATAGGTTAATTAATAAAATTAAATTATATGGAGAGAGTGCAATTGCAATTGTTTTATCTTTTGGAATGGCTTTAGCTTTAGTTTTAATTGGAATTGCAGATAAATTAGATTATAATATTTTTTCATATTTATTTGGATCAATATTAACAACTAGTTTAAATGATATTTATTTAGCATTATTTGTTTTAATTTTAATTTTAATATTTTTTAAATTTAATTATAAATTATTATTATTTTCATCATTTAACTCAGATATGGCAATAGTTAGAAATTCAAAGACTAAAATAGTTGATAGAATATTTATAATTTTGTGTGCTTTAAGTATAGTTGTTTCAATTAGAGCTGTTGGAATATTATTAATCTCAGCACTTTTAGTAATTCCTGCTTTAATTGGTTTAAGATTATCAAATTCATTTAAAAATACTTTTATTATAGCAACAATATCATCATTAATTGGAATTTATTTAGGTATATTTATTTCATATTTTTTAGATATTCCAACAGGTGGAACTATAGTTTTAAGTTTAATTTTTCTTTTTATAATTTCAATTTTTATTAAAAAAAATTGATTTTTTCAAATCCAAACTTTTAAAAATAACCATTTCTTAATATTTTATATATTTTAAACATGGCTAACGATTTATTCGCAGGACTTCCAGATGAATTACAAGATATGCTTGATTCAACGGAAAAAGAGTCTTCTATTATTGAAATTAAAGTAGAGAGAAGAAAATATGGAAAATTTTGGGCAGTAGTTACTGGATTTGATGCATCAACTGACATTAAAACTTTACTTAAAACAATTAAAGCAAAGATGGCATGTGGGGGAACAGTTAAAGAGAGAAATATTGAAATTCTTCTTGGTAGAACTGACAAATCAAAAGATTTAGCAAATATTTTAGTTTCTCAAGGATTTAATGCTGATTCCATTCACATTTCTAAAGGATAATCTCAAAAAATAATGGAAATTATCTTTTTAGGTGAATTTTTTGGAATTTTAGGTTCTTTATTTTTATTTCTGAGTTTTTCCAAAACAAAAGATTTAGATTTAATATTTTATCAAGAAATAAGTAACTTATTTTGGTTGTTTCATTATTTTTTTTAGAAGCACATACTGGTTTATTTGCAACATTTTTTGCTTTAATTAGAAATTTGTTTGTTTTTAAATTTAATAAATTTATAGAAAAAATATTTTTCTTTGTAATTTTTATTATTTTTTCTTTATCTCAAGTATTTTTTATAAAATCATATCTGGAATTATTTCCTATAATCTCTATTTTGAGTATAACTTATGGTGTTTTATTTTTAGAGAAAAATAAGTTATCTTTAATTTTATTTTCTGCTTATATTCTTTTTATAATATATTCAATTTTTATAAGCTCAATTTCATTATTTGTAACTTCTTTAAGTTTAATTATTATTTTAAGTTATAGGTTCTTTAGAATTAGATTTTTAAATAGATAAGTCTATTTTATTTTATGCAATTATTTAAAAGAGATAAAATTAGTTTTAATTTTTTATATTTACCTTTAATTGGAGAGAAAATTGAAATTGTTGAGAGTTTAGTTCCAACTTATTTAGGAACTCAAGGAACAATTTTATTTGAGAGTTCAAATTTTTTTATTTTAGATGTAAATTCAGTTGAAAAAAAATTCAAAAAATCTTTATTTAAGTTTAAAATAAATCTTGGGAGTGAGGATTATTTAATTGATTCAACTATTTTTCAAGGTACAACTTTGCCTATAAGACTTAAGAAAATGAAATAATTTTTTTTAGTTTTTTATTTTAATTTATTTAAATTAAAATAATTCTTTAAGGGCTAAGCTTTATAAAGTAACATTTGTTTATTTTTTATACGCTACAGAGTAATAAATAGCAGAGTAGTCAGATTCAAAAATTTCTGATGAAAATTTTGATATATATAAAAAACAAGCGTTATTCATAAGACTAAATGAATTTTGCACAAAAAAACTTATCATAAACCCGACTAAATTTATGATGAACATTTTAATTAAAAAATGAAAAAAAGCGTTGGATACAACATTGAAACATCTGTTGAAGCAGACAGTACAAATAATGATAAAAAATGTCCATTTACTGGAGAAGTTTCAGTAAGAGGTAAAACATTTGAGGGTATTGTAGTTTCTGATTCAATGAGTAGAACTGTTAAAGTTGAATGGGAGAGTCTTGTTAAAGATTCAAAATATAGTAGATATTTTAAAACAAGATCCAAAGTTGCTGCTCATAATCCTGATGTAATTAAAGCAAGAAAAGGAGATAAGGTTCTAATTGGAGAGACTAGACCTTTGTCTAAGACTAAACATTTTGCTGTTTTAAAAGTAATTAAGAGGGCTGAAGAATAAAATGAAAGCTATGAAAAGAAATGGTTCAAGAGGATTACCAATTGGAGCTTATGTTCCAGTAGTTGATAACTCAGGAGCTAAAGAAGTTAGAATTATTTCAGTTAAAGGTTATAAGACAGTTAAAAGGATGCTTGAATGTGGTGGAGTTGGTGATTTAGTTACAGCTCACGTTACAAAAGGTAAACCTGAGATGAAACACACTGTTGTTAAATGTGTTATTGTTAGACAAAAACAAGAATTTAAAAGACCAGATGGTACAACAATTAAATTTGAGTCTAATGGAGCTGTAGTTCTAAAAGATGAAAAATCAGCATCACCAAAAGGAACTATTGTAAAAGGTGCAGTTGCAAAAGAAGTTGGAGAGAGATTCCCAGCTGTTGCAAGACTTGCAAATGTAATGATTTAGAGGAAATATAAGAATGGAAAAACAATTTTCAAAAGCATGGGTTAGTTCAACTCAAATTAGAAAACAAAGAAAATATGTGGCTAATGCACCTCTTCATATTAGACATAAATTCATGTCCGCTCCTTTATCTAAAAAGTTAAAAGAAGAATATGGATTTAGATCAATCCCAGTTAGATCAGGAGATACTGTTAAAGTAAAATCAGGTCAATTCAGAGGAGTTGAAGGGAAAGTTAGTAAAGTTTCTTTAGCAAGAACATTTGTTCATGTGGAAGGAGCTGCTCTTAAAAGAGCTGATGGTTCTGATGCATTATACCCAATCCATCCATCAAATGTTGAAATTGTAAAATTAGATACATCTGATAAATTAAGAGTTGAAAAAATTGATAGATTAAAAAAGGAGGCTAATAAATAAAAATGGCTAATACAAGACACTTAAAAAGACATAGTATGCCTACATCTTGGCCAATTCAAAGAAAAACAATTACTTTTATTTCAAGACCAAATCCAGGTTCACATAAAAGAGATTATGTTGTTTCAGCTTTAGTTTTATTAAGAGATGTATTAGGTTATGCTCAAAATACAAAAGAAGCAAAATATATTGTAAATAACCAAGAAATTTTAGTTAATTCAAAACAAATTAAAGAAGTTAAATTTCCAGTTGGTTTATTTGATGTGTTTGAAATTCCAGCAACAGGAGAAAAATTTGTAGTTTTATTTAATGAAGTTGGTAGAGTTAAATTAGTTGATACTAAAGATAAAGAAGTAACATTAAAAGTTTCTGGGAAAAAATCTCTAAAAGGAAGAAAATTCCAGTTAAATTTAATGAATGGTTACAATGTATTAGTTGATGAGAAAACATTTAAACAAACAAGTGTAAATGATAGTGTTTTATTTGATGCAACTAAAAAATCTATTTCAAAAGTTTTACCTCTTAAAGAAGGATCCTTTGTTTATG
Source organism: Bdellovibrionales bacterium (assembly GCA_964217375.1). GTDB lineage: Archaea > Nanobdellota > Nanobdellia > Woesearchaeales > UBA583 > UBA583. The sequence continues at coordinate 9,574 of CAXPJQ010000034.1, forward strand.
TATTTGATGGTAAATATAGAGGAACTTTAGGTGAAGTTAAAGAATTTGTAAATTATAATGGAATTACAAGAGATATTGTACAAGTTGAAATTTCAGGAACTGTTCACACAACTGCAAAAGATTATTGTTATGTTATTGGAACAAAAGCTGAAGATATGAAGAGGTTTGCTTAAAAATGACAGAAAATGTTAATGTTATGAGAGAATTATCTCTTGAGAAAGTTACTGTTAATATTTGTGTAGGAAATGATAAACCTGCAATGGTTAAAGCTGAGAAATTAATTAAAATTTTAACTAATAAAACTCCAGTTAAAGCTTGCGCTAAAAGAAGATTAGCTACATGGCAAATTAGACCTGGTTTACCAATTGGGTATAAAGTAACTCTAAGAGGAGGAGATGCTAAAGAATTTTTAGCTTGGATTTTAAAATCAAAAGGAAATAAATTAAGTAAAAAATCTCTTGATAAACAAGGAAACTTTGCTTTAGGTGTTTCTGAATATCTAGACTTATCAGGTATGAAATATGATGCTGATATTGGAATTATGGGATTTGAGTTAATGGCAACATTTACAAGACCAGGATTTAGAATTAGATCTAGAAGATTATTAAAAGCAAAAGTACCACAAAGACATAAAGTAACTCAAGATGAAGTAGTTTCATTTATGGAAAATAATTTCGGGGTGAAAGTTGAATAATGACAGCTAAAAATTATGCAAAAGCAAAAACACAATTAAGTGCAAAACCAGCTAAATGGGCAAAATATGTTAAACATAATTCCCCAAAACCAAAATCAACTGATGTTGAGAAAAAAGAGTTTGGTAAAGGTGCTAATAGATGTAGATTTACAGGAACATCAAGAGGAGTAATTAGAAAGTACGGTCTTGAAGTATGTAGAAGAACTTTTAGGTTAAATGCTCAAAAGTTAGGATTTAAAAAATTAGATTGAGGTTACAAAGATAAAATGACATTAAATGATCCTATTGCAGATGCACTCTCAAAAATTAATAATGCTGTTGGAGCTTTATACAAAGAAGTTGTATTAAAAAAATCCAAATTATTAGTTAATGTATTAGAAGTGTTAAAAGAATCAGGTTATGTTGGTTCTGTAGAAGAAGTAGAAGATGGAAAAACTGGGTTATTAAAAGTTCAGTTACTTGGTACAATTAACAAATGTTCAGTTGTAAAACCAAGATACTCCGTTAAAATTGATGAGTTAGAAAACTTTGAGAGAAGATTTTTACCAGCTAAAGGGTTTGGTGTTATCATTATTTCAACAAGTAAAGGTTTAATGACTCAAAATCAAGCAAGAGAGAATAATATTGGAGGGCAATTAATTGCTTATTGTTACTAAAAAAATGGCACAAGAAACTCTAAAAAAAGAATGGAAATCAATGGAAATTGAAGTTTCATTAGATTCTACTCAAGCAACTTATGAAAATAATACTTTAACTATTAAAGGAGCTAAAGGAGAAGTTTCAAAAATTTTAAAATTTCCTCAAGTATATATTAAAGTTGAGAATGATAAAGTTTTAGTTGGAACTAATAGATTTACTCAAAGACAAAAGAAAATTATTCATACTTATAGAGCTTTAATTACTAATATGGTAAAAGGAGTAAAAGAAGGATTTGAATACACATTAAAAGTAGTATATGCTAAATTCCCTATGACTGTTGAAGTTAAAGGAAATGTTTTTAGTGTTAAAAACTTACTTGGAGAAAAAGTTCCAAGAGTTGTTAAAATTCCTGAGGGAGTTCAAGTTAAAGTTCAAGGACAAGATATCACTGTTAATGGTGTAGATAAAGAATTATGTGGACAAGTTGCTGGTCTTTTAGAACAATCAACAAGAATTACTCATTTAGATAGAAGAGTTATTCAAGATGGTGTTTTTATTACAGAGAAACCACATAGAAAATACGCATGAGGTTTGAAAAATGAGTACAGAATTATTACAAGTTAGAAAAGATGTAAAAAAAAGAAAACCTACATATAAAAGAGTTCAAGCTAATCAATATGCTAGATTCAAAAATGATCCAAAGTGGAGAAGACCTAAAGGTATGGGTAACAAAGATAGAAGAAATAGAAAAGGTCACATTGGAACATTAAAAGTAGGTTATGGGTCACCATCTGCAGTTAAAGGATTTAATAAAGATGGGTATAAAGAAGTTTTAGTTTATAATGTTGAAGATTTAGCTAAAGTTGATTCCAAAGAAAAAGCAGCAGTTGTTGCATCATCAGTTGGAAAAAGAAAAAAAGTTGAAATTTTAAAAGAAGCACAATCTAAAAAAATTGTAGTTGCTAATGCTAAATCAATTGAAAAGTCAATGGAGGCTAAAAAATGAATTTAGGAAAACAAAAACAATTAGCAGCAAGAGCTTTAGGAGTTTCAACTAAAAGAGTTAAGTTATCAACTGAGACTGCTCATAAAAAAGAAATTTCTGAATTAATTTCAAGAGAAGGAGTTCACGATTTAGTTTCAGAAGGGATTATTAAAAAATTACCTAAAAAAGGAATTTCAAGAACAAGAGCAAATTTTATTGCAGCTCAAAAGAAAAAAGGAAGAAGATCAGGACATGGTTCAAGAAGAGGAACTGAGAATGCTAGATTTTCAGATAAAGATAAATGGATGATTAAAATTAGAGCATTAAGAACTTTATTAAAAAAGTTTAAAGACGAAGGAAGATTAGAACCATCAGTTTATAGAGATTTATATAGAAAAGCTAAAGGTAACTTTTTTAGGAATAAAAGACACATGTTGTTAATTATTGAACAAAATAATTTACTTAAAGCAAAAGAAGGAGGTAAAGAGAAGTAAAGTTACTTCTTAGCTTACTAAAATGAAAAATTTAAATAAAAATAGAGTATTTAGATACAATAGAAGAATTAGAGGTCAAACTGATTATAAACAAAGATTAAGACTTTTAAAATCTAGATTAACAAGAGTTGTTATTAGAAAATCAAATAATAACATGTTAGTTCAATTTGTTGAATATGCAGATAATGGAGATAAAGTTTTAGTTTCATCTAAGTCAACAGATTTAGTTAAATTAGGTTACACTCTACATAGAGGAAATACAGTTTCAGCTTATTTAACTGGAATGCTTGCAGGTAAAAAAGCACTTAAAGCAGGAGTTAAATCTGAAGTAATTGTTGATTTTGGTCTTCAAGAAATTCAATTTGGAAATAAATTATTTGCAACAGTTAAAGGTTTAGTTGATGCAGGAGTTAATGTAAAAGTTGGAGAAGATGTTTTTCCATCTGAAGAGAGATTATCAGGTGAACATTTAAGTGTAAAAGATGCATCTAAAGTTATTGATAAAGTTAAAAAGTCAATTGAGGGTATGAAATAAAAATGGTAGAAGATAATAGATCTAGAGGACCTAGAAATAATAACCAAAGACCTGGTCAAAGAGGAAATTTCAGAAGAGATAGACCTGAGAGAAGACAAAGAAGAGAAGAAGTTGTTGAAGAAAAAATTTGGGTTCCAAAAACACAATTAGGTAAAGATGTTGCTGCAGGAAAAGTTACTTCAATGAGAGAAGTTTTACAACAAGGTAAAAAAGTAATGGAAACTGAAATTACTGATGCTTTAATTCCTGATTTAGCAATTGATTATGTTAATGTTGGACAAGCTAAAGGAAAGTTTGGAGGTGGAAAAAGAAAACCATCAAAATCAACTCAAAAAATTACAATGGAGGGTTCACAAATGTCCTTCTCCATGATTGCAGTTTCAGGAAATAGAGATGGTATTGTAGGTCTTGGTTTTGGTAAAGCAAGAGAAACAGTTCCTTCAAGAGAAAAAGCTCTAAGAAATGCAAAATTAGATTTAATTGTAATTAGAAGAGGTTGTGGTTCATGGGGAGCTTCCCAAACTAACACTAACTCAATTCCTTTTGCAGTTGAAGGTAAATCAGGTTCAGTAACTATTAAATTAATGCCTGCACCTCCTGGTACAGGTTTAGTTGTAGAAGCTGAAGTTAAAAAAATGTTAGAATTAGCTGGAGTAAAAGATGTTTGGTCCAAATGTTATGGTTCAACTAAAAACAAAACTAACTTAATGAAAGCAGCTTTTAATGCTTTAAAAGAATTACAAAAAGTTAGAATTAATCCAAAAATGATGGAAGGAAGATCCATTAAAGATGGAGACGTTAAAGAATTTTAATAATTCTTTAATTTTTTT
>CAXPJQ010000035.1:0-3074 GCA_964217375.1 Bdellovibrionales bacterium
ATTCTTCAAAATTAATTAACTTTTTAGAGGAGAGTAATTTATTCGAACTTACAAGATTATCTTTTAAAAATTCTTCTTTAATTGATTCTAAAAAAATTAAAAATAAATTTAAAGAAATAACTGGAGATATTACATTTAAAGAATTTGATAAGAATTTAAAATTAATTGCAACATCTCTAAATACTGGAGAGAGTATTGAATTTTCAAGAGAAAATACTCCTGAAGTTAAAATAATTGATGCTTTAATTGCTTCAATGAGTCTACCTATTTTTTTTGAACCAGTTGAAATTAATTCTAATTTATATGTTGATGGGTATCTAAGTTCTAATTTTCCTTTTGAGTTTTCAGAGAATGATTTAATTATAGGGGTTGATGTAATTGCTAAAACAAATTTAAAAAATTTTACTTACTCAAAAGGTTTTTTTTCAAAGGCAAAAACTCTATTTAAAATTTATGACAGAGCATTTTTTTTACAAATTAGAAACCAAACTAAATTTAAATTAGGTATCTTTAAAAAAAATATTTTAATTATAGAACCAGATTTAAGTGGCTTTTTAACTTTTGATTTTTTAAAGAATAAAGAGATAATTAAAATTGGAGAAAGTGAGTTTGATAAATGTTTTAATCTTTAATTTCAAGATATCCTTTACCTTTTTTTTTCTTAGTTGGGATTTTAATTTTAAAACTTGAAACTTTAATTTTAAATTTAGAATTTTTATTTAAATCTAGTTTTAAGTTACTTTTAGGTCCAATTTTTTTAAGAGTTGTTTTTAAACTATTAGAATTATTTTTTTTGTAATCTTTTCTTTTTTTTTCAGTTAGAAAATCAGATATCTTCTTAACTAATTTATCTCTATGCAAAACAAGGAAAATACCCAATATTACTGAGAATGAAGTTGTTATTAACATGTTTGTAAAGCTTGAAAATATAAGTACTGTCAAAAAATAAACAAATACAATTGCAGCTAAACTGGAAAAATATAGTAATAAATGTAATTTTTTATAGTGTTTATTCTCTAAAAGAAAATTAATTTTTTCTTTTTTTTTGAGATTTTTATTCATAAAGATATCTATATTTGATTGTTTTTAAATATTCTTATTTTGAAATATAGAATTATTAATGATGAATAATTTTTTTATGAATAATTAATCCATATAAAATTGAGAGAGGAAATGCAAAAACCCATGCAATTAATGCAGATTTAATTCATAGCATAAAAAACCCATCAATAAAACTAACTCTTAGGAATAGAACTATTAAAGACATTGAAAATGCCATCTTAAGACTCATAAAAATGAAATAACTAAAGGTGTATGTTTTTTATTTATTTTCTTCATAAATATAGTTAGTATAATCTTAGTTAAATAATTCATTCACTTTTATTTTTGTCGTCAGAAAAGTTACTACTTTATTTGTCATCAAGATATTTTTTGCAGAGAATTAATTTAATGAGGGAAGTGGGATTTGAACCCACGAACCTAACGGACTCGATTTTGAGTCGAGCGCCTTTGACCTGACTGGGCGATTCCCTCAATATAATTAGATAAATAATATTTAAGATATTTGTTTTATAAACCTTTTTAGTGTTTTGAATATATAAAACAAGATTTTATAAATTATTTTTTTTTTAATTAAATATGGTTGATTTTGTAAAGTTAAAAAAAGACGATAAATCAGATGAGAGGCCAAAGAAAAAAGCTAAATTTTCTTTTAAGAAATTTGCAATTATAATTTTAGTATTATTTTTATTATCTTCAATTATTTCTTCAATTTCATATAGTGTTTCCCCAAAAGTTGCAGTAATTCCAATTAAAGGGACAATTACTTCAGAGAGTAGCTATTCAATTTTAGATGGAGAAAGTATTTCCTCAAGAGATATAGCCTCAACAATTAGATCAGTTGCAGATGATGAAACTTATAGAGGAATTTTACTTGATATTAACTCAGGAGGGGGTTCTGCAGTGGCATCTGAGGAAATTTCAGAGGCAATTAAATATGCAAAACAAAAAATTCCAGTTTATGCATATACTGGAGATATTGCAGCATCAGGGGCTTTTTGGATTGGAGTTAGTGCAGATAAAGTATATTCTTCAAGAATGACTATTTTAGGTTCAATTGGAGTTACAATGGCTACTTTATCATTTGAAGAATTTATTAAAGAATATAATATAACTTATAGATCTTTAACTGCAGGAGAATATAAAGATATAGGTTCAACATTTAGAGAAATGAGAGATGAAGAAAAAGAAATTTTACAATCTTTACTTGATGAAACTCACGATGTATTTATTACTCATGTTGCAGAATCTAGAAATTTAGATAAAGAATTTGTTTCAACTTGGGCTGAGGGTCAAGTATTTTCAGGAACTAAAGCTAAAGAATTAGGTTTTATTGATCAAATTGGATTATATGAAGATGCACTTAGAGATTTAAAAAATGGTTCAAGTGTAATTGTAGTTGATTATACTCAAACACAGAGTTTATTTGGATCAATGAGTGTTGAGAGTCCAAGTATTTTTTCCAAATCAAATTTAGGATTAATGTTAAAATAATTCTAAATTTATCTTTTTAACTAATTAATTTATAAATAACTTATTCTTAGTATTTTTATAAATAATATATATTTAACTTTTTATTTTTAAAAAATGGTTAGTAAATTACATTTTCTTGGGACTTCATGTATGGTTCCAACTAAAGAGAGAAATCACTTGGCTGTAGCTTTTGAGCATGAAGGATCTATTTTTTTATTTGATTGTGGAGAAGCAACTCAAAACCAAATTAAATCAATGAAATTACCAATTGGTAAAATTAAAAAAATTTTTATTTCACACTGGCATGGAGATCATTGTATTGGTCTTGTTGGTTTAATGTTAACACTCTCAAACACAGAGGGAGTTGAGAGTTTTGAAATTCATGGTCCAGTTGGTTCTAAAACTTTTGTTGATCATATGATGAAATGTACAGTGACTCAAAGACCTATTCCTGTAAAAGTATTTGAACATACGCCTGATGAGGGAGAATTGTTAACAATAATTGAAAATTCAAAATTTAGTATCAAATGTGCAAGATTAAA
>CAXPJQ010000036.1:0-4995 GCA_964217375.1 Bdellovibrionales bacterium
TTACTCTATAAAAAACTTTAAGCCAAATATATGCAATCAAGAATTTATATATAAATAAATAATAAATGAATGTTCCTGTAGCTCTAATATTTCTTAAAAATCCTGTTTTTTCACCAACTGCAAAAAAGGATAACCAGATATATATATAAAGTAATGCAAATAAAACAAGTGAAGTAAATAAAGTTTGATAATTTATATCAAGTAAATTAAAATTAAAACTCCAACTTGAAATATATGTTACAAAATCAAAATCTGTCATAATCCATCTTTTAATCATAAAATACAATTCCTTTAAAGCAAGATATGTAATTGTAAAAACTCCAATAAACCCTAAAAAACCAGTTAATGCAACTAAGGGCATATAAAAAAATCCAAAATCTCCATACTTTTTATTAAATAATAAATGTTTATAGTCAATAATATTCATTAAAGTTCCTTGATACCATCTGGTTCTTTGAGAAATAAAACCTTTTACATTCTTTGGACATTTTGTATAAATTATTGCCTCAATTGATTGTTTTAATTTATAATGTCTATCTTGTAACCTTAAAGCTATTTCTAAATCTTCAGTTTTATGTGCCTTTTTAAAACCCCCTAGCTCTTTAATTAATTTTGTTCTATATGTTGAAAGAGGACCTGGAGTTACATGGATACAATCTAATTTCCCAATTATATACTTCAAAAAAATGTTTAATATATATTCAAGCCATTGTACGTGTTGCAAAATTGTATTTGTTTCTGCAACTTTCATAACTGGCATAACTGCAGCTACCTCATTATCAGTAAATTCTCTCATTATATGTTTCATTGCTTGAGAATCAACATATCCATCCACATCAAGACATGCAAAAAACTCTGAGTTTGTATGTTTTAATCCTAAATTAACCGCAGTATGTTTTCCACCATTTTTTTTTTTAAATAATTCAAAATGAAATTCTTTTTGTAACTCTTTTGCAACTTTATATGAGTTATCAGTTGACCCATCATCAACTACAATTAATTTTAATTTATCTTTTGGATAATCTAAATTTACAAGACTTCTAATTGTTGGACCAATGTTTTCTTCTTCATTCCACATTGGCATTATAATTGTAACACTTGGCCAATTTTTTATTTTCTTTTTTTTATTTGGTTCAGGTCTAAATAATAAAACAGAGAGCCAATATAGAGAAAAATATAATCCTACGAAATATAAAATCCAAATAATTATTTTTGCTACTTGCTCATCTAATGCTGCAGCCATTCTATTAAATAAAAAAAATTCATCTTTTATAAAGAATTGCTATAATTAAAAAAATAAAAATAATTAAGAATAAGAATGTGTTAACAATTCATAATTTTCTTCTTCTTCTTTTACAATATCAATTGCTGCAATTAAGTTTTTCTGAGAAATTTTGTTTTTGTTTTCTTTAATTGCAAGATAACCTGCCTCTGTTGTTAGTGCTTTAAGTTCTGCTCCGCTAAATCCTTCTGAGAGTTTTGCAATTTCACTTAAATCAACATCTTTTTCTATTTTCATTGACTTGACATGTATTTTTAAAATTTCTTCTCTACCCTCAACGTCTGGCTGAGATACTTCAATATGTCTCTCAAGTCTTCCTGGCCTTGTAATTGCTTCATCTAAAATATCAATTCTATTTGTTGCAGCAATTATTTTTACATCACTTAAAGCCTCAAACCCATCTATTTCCCCTAAAAGTTGCATAAATGTTCTTTGGACTTCTCTCTCTCCAGAAGTTCCATTTTCAACTCTTCTTGCAGCTATTGCATCAACTTCATCAATAAAAATAATTGTTGGTGATTTTTGCCTTGCAAGTTCAAATAATTCTTTAACTAATTTAGCTCCCTCTCCAATGAATTTTTGAACTAACTCTGAACCTACAAGTTCAATAAAAGTTGCATTAGTTTCTTTTGCTAAAGCTTTTGCAATCATAGTTTTTCCAGTTCCTGGAGGTCCATGTAACAAAACTCCTTTTGGAGGAGTAATTCCCATTTCTTCAAACACTTTAGGGTTTTTAAGTGGCATTTCTAAAACTTCTTTTACTTTTTCAACTTCTTTATTTAATCCTCCAATATCATTCCAAGTTACTTTTAAATCTTTATTTACAATTACATAATTTTCAACTGGAAAATTTTTAGATAAATTAATTTTTTCAGTAATTACTAAAGATTTTTGTTCATTAACTACCATATCTCCAACTTCTAAATCTCCTGTCAATTCTTGTGACGCTTGAACTAAGAAATTACTTTGATTTGGTAATTTTACAATATATCTATTTTTATCTGCAATTGAAATTACTTCTGAGACTATAAAAGGTGGTGCTCTAAATTTTTCAAGTTCTGCTTGATAAAACTGAACTGTTCTCTTCAAATTTTTATTTTCTTCTTCAAGTCTTGCATTTTCATAAGAAATAGCATACATTGGGTCTTCTTGAGAAGATTTTGGTTGCTCAACATCTGTATAATCCATAAAATATCAACCTCTTTAAAAAATAAAAAGAAAAGATTATATATAAATGTAATGGATAAAACTTAATTTAAAAAAAACTCTTCAAACTTTTTTGTTCTTCAACTTTTTTCTTTTCTTGTTCAAAATTATTGTATTCTTCAACTAAAGAATCAACTTCTTCATCCATAACTTCTCTTACTTTAATTTCTTTTGGTTTATCATTTCTTGAAAATTTCTCAACTTTTTTTAACTCCTTTGAAGAATCATAATCATAATCTTCTCCTACTACTTCTTTTTTAATTTTAATTGTTAATGAATCTCCAACTACTCTTGATATTTCTTCAAAAGATCCTGCTCTTAAATCCGATAATGTTTTAAATCCTGCTCTAACTAATTTTCTTGCCCTAACTCTTCCAACTCCTTTAAGTGAAATTAAAACTAATACATCTTCTTTTACTCCAAATTTAAATCTAGTTCTTAATTTATTAATAAAATTTTTAATGTAAAATTCTTTTTTCTGTAATGCAAATTCTTCAACACAATATAACAACCAATCAATTACTTCTAATTTATAATGAAGTTCTCCTGGAGTTATTGAATATTTTTCTGTTATATAATCCTCAGGTGCTTCTTCAATCCAATCTTTATACACATCACAAGTTTTAAGTGTTGCTGCAAAATCTGCCAAATCATTTTCAAAAGGATCATATCTAATAATTAAATCTTGTTCAACTTCTTCTAATTTTTGCATATATACTTCTTCATCTTTTTTTAAGATTCTAAAAAGAGGTTTCATCTCAGCTGTTGTTGAGAGTAAATGCATAACAGAATAAACATCACTTCTTGACGTAAATTTTGAGCCTAACTTCTTAGATATTTTATCAAAATTTTCTAAAATTAAATAAGCTGTATCTGGATTTAAATATAATTCTGAAACTTTTTTCCCAAGTTTAGTTGCAGTATAATAATTATCATCTTGGTTCACAAAACCATATTTTTTAAGAGCATCAATTACTCTAAAAATATTAAAATATAATCCGTCTAAATCTTGAAATTGTTCTCCATATAATGTATTTGCAAAAAACTTTTCAATTTCTTCTCTAGAATTTATCATATCCATTGAAATTAAAGATAAAACATACATCTTTAAAGTTGGTTCTACTGCAAGTTTTGAATATATTTCCTCTGCCTTTCCAAATACATATTTTGGAACAACTCTTGATAATTCATCTTCTGATTTTACATGTAAAACTGCCCTTCCTTCAGTTTCTTTTCCAGGTCTTCCTGCCCTCCCTGCCATTTGTAAAAACTCTAAAACTGGTATATCATTAAATCCTCTTGAAGAATATCTTTTATAATCTTTAATTATTACTTTATATGCTGGCAAATTAAGACCTGCAGCAAGAGTTGGTGTTGATGAAATTACTTTAATTAAACCTGATTTGAAATTATCTTCAATTAATTGTCTCTGTTTTGAAACTAAACCACTATGATGAAATGCTGCCCCACCCTCTACACATTTTGCAAGTCTTCTACATTGTTTTGTTGGAGGCGATAATACTTTTAAGATTTTTTCTGAGAGTTGTTTTAACTCTATTTGATTTTTTAAAAAATTCTTATTGGCAATTGCTATTTTTTCAGCTGTGGCTTCTGACGAATTTTTTGAGTTATTAAAAACTAAAACTTGTTTATCTTTTTGTAATGTATGTAATACTAAATTTACAATATTATCTTTAGTATGTTGTTTTAAATTTTCAGTCCCTATAACTTCAATTTGATTCACTTAAAAATAATACTACATTTTAGAATATAAAGTCTTTGGTTAAAAAAAGTAGAAAAATAATACATTTAATCAAATTAAAAATACAACAAAAATTTAAAAAGAACTCTCTTTAAAAATATATAGTGGATTTCAATATTGAAAAAGATGGCTCTTTAACTAAAACTTTCATGGATGGTGGTAAGTTTGCATTTGGAAAACAAACTGATTTAAGAGCATTTTATATTGAACTTGGTTCAACTTTAACTCAAAAAGGTTGGACTGATGAAACTTGGAATGAAGATCCAAAATTTTTTTCTAATGTGGGTGTAAAAGCTGAAATGCTTAAAGGAGAATTAAATAACAATAAAGAATTTAAAAGAAATAAAAACATGTTTGAAAATAAATTTGCATGGTTTGATAAAGGCAATGGTACTTTTGATGTGGAATTTGTTTGGCTTGCAAGAAAAAATACTTCTATGTTTGGAAATGAAGCTTGCGTTAAATTTGAATTAAATTTATCTAATAGAAATATGAAAAATGTTGAAATTTTAGAAGGTAATAACAAAAAAGTTCTTCAAGATGGAGGTTGGGAGTTTAGAAATAAAATGGAATATAAAAATGTTCATCTTAGAAACAAATTCAAAAAACTACAATATATTACAAAATACATTCCTTTTTTCTCTGAAGATTATTTAAAAGAAGTTATGATTAAAATTTGGTATAAAAAAGACGTTGAACATGACATTGCTCTTGCTAAAATGAAAATGTATAATACTATTAATGA
>CAXPJQ010000037.1:0-2289 GCA_964217375.1 Bdellovibrionales bacterium
TCAATAAAGGAATCTGTTTCTTTTTCAATATAATCAATAATTTTATCAAATTCTTTATTTTCATAGAATTCTTTAATTACATGTCCATCATCAACTTTATTTGAAATTGAACTAAGTGATGCTCCAATAAATGTACCTTTTTTAATTACAGCTAATACCTTCAAATCAATTTGAGGCATATTTTCAACAAAATCTCCCAGTTCTAAATTACCTAAGTTATATTGTTTAAATTTCTCACATAAAAATTTCCATTCAAAATTTAAATTAAAACCAAGAGGAATAAAACCCCAAGGATTTCTTTTAAAAAACCATTTATATATGAATTTTACAATTTCTTCTTCTGAATCTTCCCATTCTTTTAAAATTTGTAAATTACCAATTTTCTCACCAGTTTCTAAATTAACTTTTTGAAATTGAATTGAAATAATTTTATCAGTTTTTGGATCAGGTTTATCTCCTGGAGAATATGTTTCAATGTCAAAGTAATTTGCTTCCATTATAACTAAGAATAGTAACTAAAATATTTAAAGTTACGTATTTAATTTTTAATTATGAATTTTAATAAAAAAGGTTTTGAAATTGCAATGAATACAGTAATTATGTTAATTATTGGATTAATTCTATTTGGTTTAGGGATGGGATTATTTGCAAAAATAAGTAGCTCTGGGCAAAATCAAATAGATGATATGAGAGCAAGTATTGTTGATTCTCTTGCAGGTCTTGAATGTGATTCTCAAGAATGGGTATGTGTTCCAAGTATTACTTTAAATGAAGGAGATACAACTTCAGGTTATGTATATGTGACAAATCTAGATGATGATGTTGGATATTTTAAAATTAGCTTTGAGGGTATTTTAACCCCATATAATGGTGGTCCATCAAGAGAACTTCCTAAAACTGGTTGTGGAAGAGTAATTATAACTCCATATTTGGATGAAATTCCAATTAGTAGGGGAGAAGTTGCAAAAATTCCTTTTTTTATTGATACAACCCAAGTTGATAAAACTTGTTCATTTACAACTGCAGTTAAAATAGGTCATGGATTAACATCAGGTACAAATGATGGAACTGGGAATGATGAAAAATCTGCAATTATTATTCGAGTAGAGTAACTACTTAGAAGTTATATTTATAAATTATTTTCTTTTTTTCTTATTAATGTCAATACTTACACCTCAAGAGTATTTAGAAGGTAAAATCCCGACTCCAAAAGATTTTAGAAACTTAGAAGCTGAGATTAGAGGATTTTATGGGGAAAATGATACCTCTATTTCTACAATGTTTGTATATGGATCTTTTGCAAGAGGAGATTATACACCATCTTCTGATGTTGATTTATTAATTATTTATGAATATGATGAAACTTTATCTAAAGCACAAGAATTAGCATGTGATGTTAAAAAAAAAAGAGGGATTGACCTTGAAATAAATATCTTTCAACAAGAATTATTTTCACAAAATATACATACATTAATTCCTTGTTTTAATCAACATTTAATAAAATCAACAAGAGATAATTTCATGAATTTTGGAGATATGGAACAAATTAGAAAGTTAAATTCTTCTAAAAGAACTATTAGAAAATCAGCATTAAAATCTTTAGATCATAAAGTATCTACTCTTGGAAAAAAAATGATGTATAATGATGATAACTCTAGATCAAAATTATTAAAGTTATTAATTCAAGAACCTCTACATTTAATGAGATTATATATTCAAACTCAAAATCCTACTCTTTTTGAAAATGAAATTGATTCTAAAGATAATTTGAGAGAAAATTTTCTAAAATTAATTTTACCTGAGGATGATTTTGATAATTATAACTCTGCTAATAATTTTACTACTTATTCTCAAGATGAAATAAATTTAATAGAATATTTAAATAAAATATCAAAATTTAAACAAGAATATTTAGAAATATTAGAAAATAGAACTAAAGGTATTACTGAGTTAGCTCATTATGAAAATTTTTTAGATAGGGTTGAGGAAGAATTAACTTTAAGTTATTTAGATTTTGGAAGAGAAGTTCTTTCAAAATCTAAAAAAAGAAGGTTTAAATTCTCATTTCAAAGTCCTAAATTAGATTCATATTCTCCTTTTTCTGAGTAAATTAATTTTAAATAACAACCAAAATTTATAAATACACTTTTTTTTCTTTTTTTTAGATTAAAAAAGTTTTATTATTTCTAAACAAATGGCTCACGAAGAATTAAAAGAAAGAATTGAAGAACTTGAAGCAGAGTTAAAAGGTACAAAAGTAAATAAAAGAACTGAGATGGCAGTTGGGCA
>CAXPJQ010000038.1:0-5041 GCA_964217375.1 Bdellovibrionales bacterium
AAAATATTTCTCTCCCATATTCTAAATATCTAATTCATGAAGAAGATTCATCTCAAGAAATAATAGGTTGTGACATAATTCCATTAATTACAGCTCCAATTTTTATAAATTCTGCAAATTATTTTGATTTTTTTAGATATACTAATGCAAACTTTTTTGGAAATGTTGAAAAAATGGATTCATTTAAAGATTGGTATAAATCAAAAAGAACACAATACTGGCATAAATTAACTGGCGAAGTAAATCCTCAAACTCAAACAATTAAAGAAGCTCTAGTTAAAGTAGAAGATTTTTCAAAATTATTATCCAAATAATTTTTAAATTTAAAAAATAGTTCAAGGAATTTTAATTTCTTTTTTTTCTTTTTTCTCTAGATGTAATTTTCTCTTAAGTTCCTTAAAACTAACTACTTCAATTTTTTCTTTAGATTCTTCATATCCTAAAAAGTTATGTTGAGAAATTGAGAGCATTCCAACTATAATAAAATATAAAATAAATACTGCCTCTCCAAATCCTTTCAAGAAAACTATATATAGATAATAAATGAATGGAAAAAATATTCCATTTAATGCAAGTGGCCATCCTTGTGAATTTTTAGTCTTTGAAATCCAATTTCTTGCAAGAGATAATATTTGACAAATACTATAAAATATAATCATCCCTAAAATCATTTCATCTCCATTAAAATATTTCATTCCAAAAATAATAGTTGTAATTGTAAAAGATGTAAATGATGCAATATCTTCAAGATACTCATTAAATACTGTTGAAAAACCTTTTACATTTAAAATAATATTATTTACTACATATATAAAAAATGAAAATATAATTGAGAAAAAACCAGCAGAATAAAATTCATTAATAAATAAATAAATAGTATAAATTCCAGAAATAAATAAAATTGTTGGTAAAATACTACCATAATCAAAATGCTTTTCAAATTGATTATAATTTTCTGACATATAAATAAAATTAAAATTTTCAATTAAAATATATTTATATTCATTTTAAAGAGAAGAAAAGAAAAAAATTATTCTAATAATTTATAATCTTGAATTTGACTCACCCTTGTTAAAAAAATAGAAATTGGAGTATGCTTTACTTTTTCTCTTAAAGTATTACTACCTCTAATTGATTTTTGATTTGAAATAATCGTAAGTCTAGATAAATTTGAATAAAAGTCAGGTGATTCCATAAATTTAGAAAATGAAGCTAATTGATAATTTCTAAAACTAATTGGAGAAGTATACATCATACTATCAAAAGGTAAAGTTAAAGATTTTTTTATTTCACCCTCTTCATCTTTAAAATTAAAATAATTTCTTCCAACTAAAAAACCTTGATTATTACCTCCAATATTTAATTTAAACAAAGAATCTGGAGTTAAACATCCTTTATTAAAATCTTTTTTTTGGGTAATCTCTTCTAAATCTTCTAAAAGAGATTCCAAATTTTCATTAAAATAAATATCTAAACTCATAAATAAAAAATAAGTTATAGATTTATAAATTTAACTTTTAAGTAGTAATTATTTTGATCTATATCTTAACATAAAAATTTCTTTAATATTAGTTACATCTCCAAAATTTGAAAATAATGTTCTAACTTGACTCTCTGAAATTTTTTCATCTAATTTTGAATCAAAACTAACTTCTTCAAATAATTGTTTTCCAAAGAAATTCATTGAAGTAATATCTTTTAGAAATTTACCGCCAGTTAATTCAAATTCTTTTCCATTTTTTCTTAAGATATTTTTATTTGCAAGAGAATCACAAACTCTTAATATCTCATTAAACATAACATCAGTTTTAATTAAAAGTTCTGCAGGGTTAAATGAATCTCCAAGTTCTAAAATAACTTTTAAAATTTTATTTTCAGTATCAGATAAATTACCAAGCCCCTCAGGTACATCTGATCCTTCAAATGGAAATAAAGTTTTAATTATTTTTTTATGAACTCTATCAAAAAGAATTGAACTCTCAGCTCCATTTTGTTTTAATTTAATAATTGAAGCTGGAATCATTTCAACTGAAATTGAATTTGTTCCAAGCATAGATTTTGCATCATCTACATCAATTTCAGGCGCAATATATTGAATAAATTCAGTATTTGCTCCTTCATATTTTTTAGGTGTAGAATGTGGTCTTGAAATTTCTTCCCTATGAACTTCTTCTTCGTGTGTTTCATTTACTTGTCCCCCATAACTTGGAACATTATCTTCTTTATTTTGAGCACCATTTTCTGCTTCATATGGCATTGTGATATCAACAGTCTCCCCGCCATGTTTTGAAACTCTAGGTCTAATATTTGTTTTAAGAGGAATATCAATTACTCCAGTTAAAAGACATGTTCCAATATTTAATTTTTGAATTTCATTTTCTGAACTAGAATCAACTCCCTCAGATGATGCAATTACTGACTTTAAATCATTTGGATTTGTAATTTTAAGTAAAATTTGAGTTGTACATTGAGAAATTACATTCTTATCAACTTTTGCAGGTCTTTGAGTAATTGCACATAACCCAATACCAAACTTTCTTCCCTCTCCTGCAATTGTTCTAATAATTGAAGATGACTTTAACTTCCCCATTGAAGACTCAGGACAATTATGTAAAAGCATCCCATTTGCAATATAATTTTCATTTCTTGTAGTTATATTATATACAAAATCTTCCCCTTTTGATTCACTAAATAATATTTCATCATAAATAAAATTATCATCACAATTTTCTTCATCCCATATTAAATACTCTGGAAAAACTGATTTTGAGAGTCCTGCAGAATTTGAATAGTTTTTCCCATTATATATCCATTTTGCAACTAGAGTTACAGGTAAATTTAATATTTGTGCAATTTTAACTTTACCTACTCCATCTTTTTCTTTTATAGATAATGCTTTTTTTCTAAGAACTTCTTGATTTTCAATTAATGTTTTCTTTGACTTTAAATAAATTAATGCTTTTTTAGCAAGTACTTCTTTTTCTTGATTATATCTATATCCAACATTTTCTATAAAATTAATTAAATTATTATCTTCATTTGAAATAGAAATTATATATTTAAGAGTTTCTTCTCCATCTTTTTTTCTAATATTTCCACTTCTATATGAAAGAGATGTATTTATATTTAATTCCTTAAACATATCCATAATTTGATTTGCATATTTATCCCCTAAATCTTTAAGTTTTTTTAATTTAGTAAAATATAATTTAACGCAATTAAAGTTTCTCTTCATTGGTATTAATTTAAGTCCATCGCCTCCTAAAAGTCCTGCTAAAAATTCTGCCTTTATCTCTTTTGATCCATTTTTAATAAAGTTTGGAATTTTAGTTTCCTGAATTACTTTTTCCCCCTCAATTGAACCTAAATTCATAAAGTAATCATAAACATTTTTAGAACAAGAAATTGAAGAACCTTTTCCTGAAATTGAAATCATTTTACCATCTGCTTTATTTATAGTTGAGGGTAACTTATTTTCAAATGTTGAAACTTTTGATGATTTTAATCCCAAAAATTCTAATTCTTCTTTAATTTTTAACATGTCTTCATATTTTCCTGAAAATCCTACTTGATTATTTTTAGATACCCAACCATCTGAGTATAGAGCTCCAAATAACCTTGCTTGAATTAATTTTTCTTTTAATGAATACTGATCAATTAAAGGAATTGAAACTTCTTGAGCATATTGTGCTTCAACATAATTATTTCTATCCCAGATTGGATGATCTGGAGTACATTTAATTTTTTGACCTGATTTTGTATTTAATTCAATGATTTGAGCTTTTCTTTTAGAATGAATTTTTTTAATATCATCTAACTCAAATTTATTTTTTAAATTATTATATGAAATAATTCCTATATCTTCTTTTAATTTAGAAATCTCTTTTGGACCCTCTGAAGTCATAATTTTAGTTTCCTTAGTTACACAGAAATTGTGAGCTTCTTCTAAAACTAAAAAGAACGGAGGAATTTCTTCTTTTTTTCTTGCCTCAAATAAATCTCTTAAAAGTCCTGCAACAAAAGTTTCTTGAACATATGGATCAACTCCTTTAAGTGAAATAATGGATGCCCTTTTATATTTTACAAGTTCTTGAAGTGGTGTTGGGTTTGATGAATATAGCTTAAACTTTTTTAATTGTTCAATTAAAGAAATTAAAGACCATTTCGCATTACTCTCTTCATTTGAAATATTAAAAATTAATTCATCAAAGTCAACTCTATTATTTAAATTTGATAAAATGTTAAACATTAAAGCTTGTTGAGCTGGAGATAATTTCTGTGGAAGTGCATCAATTAAATCTTGAGGTTTTAGAGAATTAATATCAAGAGTTACAGATTCACATTGTGGATTTGAACTAGTATCTGGAGAATATTCTTTAATCCTATCTAAAAATCCTTCAGGTTTTAATCCAAACTTCTCAAGTCTTTTTACATCCTTTTTATCAGTATTTGGATATTTAAGTGAAGAATATTCGTTATGTGGATCTAAAATAATAATTGGAATATTTTTTTTAATAATCTCCTCAAGTAAAACTCCTACTGTATATGACTTTCCTGCTCCTGATTTTGCTAAAACTGCAATGTGTTTTGTAATTGTTTTTTTCAAATCCATTGTAATTTTTAATTCAGGGTGATGTTCTAGAAGTCCTAAAAAGGCATCATCTTGAGAATTAAGTCCTACTGTTTTTTCAATAAAACTATCATCAGCTATCTCAATTAAAGCCTCATTACTAAATGGAGTTCTAATATTTTTTAAAACTCCAGCTTCTCTAAATCCAATAATTTTACAATCTCCAATTAATTTTTGAGAATCTCTTGTAATGTTAATTACCTGAGTTAAAACTTCTCCAGATTCATGGTGTTGAACTTTCAAAAAGTCAAAAGTTTTAACATCTCCAAAAATTTCAATTTTAAAAGAATATACGTCTGATTTTCCAAATAATCTTGCTAACATTTTCAATAAATAAAATAGTAAAGTCTAAAGACTTACATCATATTTATTGTATATAAAAAACCCTTTTTAAAACTTAGTTGTTTTAAT
>CAXPJQ010000039.1:0-5012 GCA_964217375.1 Bdellovibrionales bacterium
GTTGATTGATCATTAATTCCTAAAATATGGTTATCTAAAATATGCATTGACCACTCAATTTCTTGTTTAACAGCCTCATCAAACATTTCATGTACAAGTTCTTGAGTAATTAAACCAGGTTTTTCATCTTTTAGCGCTAAAATAATATTTTTAAAAATTGTAACGTGAGTTAATTCATCTCTATTAATATATCTAATTTCATCAGCAACTCCCATCATTAAATGTCTTGATGCTAGATTATAGAAAAAGTTAAACCCGTTATAGAAGTAAAGACCTTCTAAAATAAAATTAGCAATTAGAACTCTTGCAAAGGTTTCATCATTTGGAGAATCAATAAAGTTTTGAAATATGTTTGCAATATATTTATTTCTCTCAAGTAAAATCTTATCATCTCTCCAGAAATCATAAATTTTAGCTCTCTCATCAGCTGGAACAATTGATTCTAAAATATATGCATATGACTGTGAATGAATAGCTTCTTGATATGTTTGAATTGCAAGAAGTGTTGAGACTTCAGGGGCAGTAATATAATCAGCAATATTTGGAACATTATTTGTTTGTAAAGAATCTAAAAATACTAAAAAGGAAATTGTACCTTTAAATGCTTTTAATTCATGTTTAGTTAACTGTTTATAATCTTTAATATCTTTAGTTAAATCAACTTTTTCAGGAACCCAAAAATTTCCCATCATAACTCTATACATATTTTTTGCCCAATTATATTTAGTATCATTTAAGTTAAATAAATTAGTAGTGTTTCCACCCATAATTTTTCTTTCTTGAACTTTATCATTTCCTTTTGGGTTAAATAATAATTTTTTATTAACTGCGTGAGTTTCTTCTTTGTTTAATCCTAAATCTTCTTGTGTGAAATTAATTGCCATTTTATTTATTTATTTATTTTAAAAATCAGAGATTAACTCTGCTCTAACCTGAACAGGAAATACATTCCTCTTTTTGACTCTCAGCTGTCTTTGTAATTGATCTAATATAATAAACAGTTTTACATCCTTTTTTCCATGCATTTAGATATAATTCATAGATATCTTTTGCTTTCATTCCATTTTTCATATTAAGAACTAATTCCATTGAAATTCCTTGGTCTGTCCACTTTTGAATTCTTGAACACAAATCAATTACTCTTTGTTGGTCAATATTTTGATTTTCTTGGTATACCCAGAATGTTTCCTTAGATAAAAATGGAGGACATACAGGAACTGCACCATTTGATGCTTTATCTACAAAGAATTTTCTATAAATTGGGAGAACTGATGCAGTTGAACCCATCATTAGAGAAGTTGAAGTATTTGGAGCAATTGCAAATAAACCTCCATTTCTCATCCCTTGTTCCTTTACTTTTTTTCTAAGTTCTTTCCATTCTTTAGGCATTGTAGAATTTTCATTAAACCATTTAAAATTCCTTCCAAAAAATTTACCCTTAGACCAATCTGAACCCTCATAATATTTGTAAGTTCCTCTTAATTTTGCTAAATTACAACTCTCATCAATTCCAGCGTGGGCAACTTGTTCAAAAACTTTATCTGCTTCATCAGAACCATTAGAATATGGAATTCCTCTTTTTGCAAGATAATCTGCAAACCCAAGAGATCCAATTCCTAAGATTCTATATTCATCGTTATGTCTTTTTGCCTCAGGAATTGGAGGTGCAGACACATCAATTGTGTTATCTAAAATTCTAACTGCAAGTCTAGTTGCTTTTCTTGCATCTTCAATACTCTCAAATTCAGCCCAGTTAAGTGAAACTAAATTACAAGTATGAGTTTGACCAGTATGAATTTTTTGAGTCACATTAAGACCATCTTTACTTAACTTTTTAGGTTCCACAATTGATGGGGAAAAGTTAGAAAAACTCTCAGTACATAAATTCGCATTACCAATCATACCACTATGTTTATTTGGATTTACTTCATTTGTATTTTCTTTAAAGAAAACATAAGGTAATCCTGTTTCAACTGTTGTTTTTAAAATTGATTTCATAATTGATTTTGCATCAACTTGTTTTTTTAATTCAATGTCATCTCTTTTTTCTAAATCTAAATATGTTGTTTCAAATTTTTCACCATATAATTCCGCAAGTTCAATATTAAATTTTGATCTTAATTCATGTGGATCAAATAATGTCCATTTTTTATTTTCATCAACTCTTCTCATAAATAAATCAGTTAAAACAACTTGAGGAAAAACATCATAAGCTTTTTTTCTTTGATCTCCATTTTCATGTTGCATTGTTAAAAATTCTTCAATGTCTCTATGCCAAACATCAAGAGCAACTGTAATTGCTCCAGCCCTTGAACCTAATTGATTTACAGCAACAGCAGTATCATTAACTAGTTTAACCCAAGGTAAAACTCCTCCGGAGGCTCCTTTAATTCCTTTAATTCTTGCACCCTCAGATCTAACTCTTGAAATGTTTAAACCAACACCCCCTGCATTTTTTGAGATTTGGCCTAATTGATCAAGCGTATAATAAATTGAGTCAAGAGAATCATCCATTGCAGTAATAAAACAGGATGCTAAATTACCTCCAGGTCTTCTTAAGTTTAAAATAATTGGAGTTGCATAAGAGATTTTTCTTGATGCAGTAGAATGATAAATGGCTTTAGCTATTCTTAATCTATCTTTTTTCTTTTCAGGAACTGCCATTAAAAGGGCAATTGTTGCATACATTTGTTGAGGTAACTCAAATACTTCTCCCTCAAGTTTCATTAAATATCTTTTCTTCATTAAAGAAACTGCAGCATAATCATATGCTTTATCATATTCCATGTCAATTTCTTTTCCAAATTCTTTTAATTCATCATCTGAATACTCCTCAATGATTTTTTTATCATAAATACCTTCCTTTACTGCTTTTTTAACAAATTTATGATATGGACCATATCCAAAACTATCATAACCTTGAGTTCTTTTTGCTTTTTTATATAAGTTAAGAAGTCTAAGTCTTGCAGCAACAATTCTCCAATCAAGATCTGAGAAATCATCATTAATTTTAGTTAAAGCTAAAGCTGAATTAATAAGCATTTCCTGAATTTGTTCAGTATTCATATTATCTTGGAGATTCAATTGAATATGACTCTCAAGAACTAAAGGATTAACTTTAGTACCCTCTGCTGCCCACTCAATTACTTTTTTGATTTTAATAACATCAAAGGCAACTTTACTTCCATCTCTTTTTACAATCTTATACGCTTTTGCCATTTTTTATATTTTAAATAAAAGGGATAGAATATAGTAAAAACTAGAAATAGTTATTTACTAAAATTCATTAAGTTAGAGGATTCAAATTTTAAAATTTAGGTCTTAGGGTTGCTCTAAGTATTAAATTTGAAAAAATGGACACTATATTTAGTAGTGTTTTTTGAAAAAGAACACTATATCTTGTGTCGATAGTATTGATTTTGAATAAAGATTATATATAATCTCGTTTTTACTGTGAGGTACAACATCACGTGAGAAAAAGATTTAATCAAACACAACATATAGTTGGAAGTGAAGAGAAATGCATACTACATATAGTGTTAAGTAATGTTAAATATTAATTAAAAATTTTAATAATTTGATAATTCTTTCTTTTATGGATATCTTTAAAAATAAATTTTTCCTTTTTTCATTGTAAATAAGCAAAAGAATCCTCATCTTCTTTTGATAACCAATCTTTTGCTAATGCTTTTTGAGAGGCAAGAGAACATTCAAATGCAAGTATCTTTTCATTAAATTCTTCTTTTTTTAATTCCTTATATTCCTCAATAATTTTATTTATTGCCTCATCTTTATTTCTTATTCTTCTTTGAGATTTAAAAAAATCAATAAAAGTATTATTCTCATCAGCTAAATTAATTGTAGTTTGTACCATTTTACTATAATTTATACTAAATTACCATAATTATAAAACTATTTAATTATAAAATTAAAATATTTATAAAATAAAAAGCATTAGTATTTATTATGAATGAAAATTTACTTGAAAAATTATCAAATAATGCATATGATATTTTAAAAAAACATTATCATATTTCTAATTCTGCAAGAGTTTTAATAATTTATGATGAAGAAACTCAACTTGCAATTAATTTAAAAGATGCATTTTCAAATGCATGTTCTAAAAATTCAAATTCTTTTGATATAATTTCATACTATAAAACAACTCCAGAGGAGATATTTGAAGATGTTCAATGGAATTCAAGAGAAGGAGATGTTGTAGTTTTGATACAGAGTTCTTCATTTAGAGCATCTAAGTTTAGATTAAGAAATGATTTATGTGCAAAAGGATTAAAGGTAGTAGAATTTGGTCATCTTCAAAAAATAAAAGAAGACGAATATGAAACATATGTAAATTCGCTTTATTGTGATGATGAACATAATTTTAAATTAGTTGATAAATTAATGAATGATATTAAAAATTTAAACTCTGTTACAATAATTTCTGAAAATGGATCTGAGATTAAATATAATGGAAAATTAGATAACCCTATATCAAATGATGGGAGATATGAGGGTCAAACTAATTATGGGTCAAGATATCCAATTGGTGAAGTTATTTCAGAGGGACTTGATTTGTACACATTAAGTGGAGAAATGGAAGTTTATGCATATCCTTCAATTGATACACAAGAAACAGTTTTTGTTGAACCATTTACAATTAAAGTTGAAAATGGGTTAGTTGTATCTCATAATGGGCCCAAAGATTTTGATGATATCATTGAATTAGTTAAAACTGAACACCCAGAAAATCATGTTTATGTTAGAGAAATTGGACTTGGATTAAATAGAGGCATTCCAAGATTTAGTAGATTAGGAGACCCAATTGCATATGAGAGACAAGAAGGATTACATTTTTCAATAGGAATGAAACATGGTATTTATCAAAAAAAACTATGGCCAAAATATGGTAAAAAATTCAATCAAAGGTTTCATATAGATGTATATGTAAATGTAAAAGAAATATATTTTGATTCTCAACTAGTATATGAATATCCAAAAGGATATTTATT
>CAXPJQ010000040.1:0-5951 GCA_964217375.1 Bdellovibrionales bacterium
AGGGGTTATTAAATGAAGAGAAAAAAATAGTTTTACCTACTAGAATTTCAAATAAAAGAATGGAATTAACTATTACACCTCAAGCTGCTTTTTTTAAAGATAAACTTCAAAAATATTTATCTAGAAAATCAACTCCTAATCCTAAATTTAAATCTAAATTTAAACAATCAATCCCTAATTGCGGAGTAAACTATGATCCTAATTTATTAAGTGAATCAATTAATGATCCTGATGTTTTAAAAACAATTCAAGAAGTTGGTTTTATCTAATTAAAAATAGTAAAAAAAGTATATAAATAAAAAAATTAAAACTTAGGTTATGGACGTATTTATTGTTAAAAGAAAAGGTCATAATGAACCTTTTGATGAGAGAAAATTATATGCTTCAATTTATTCAGCATCTCTTAATTGTCACAATACTGAAGAATTTTCAGAAGAGTTAGCTCAAAAAGTATCAGATTCTATAATTAAATGGATGGGTTCTCATCCTACAATTACTTCCCATATTTTAAAGTTAAGAGTAATTAGAGAACTTAAAAATATTGATAAAGATATTTCTATGATGTATGAACTTCATCTAGATATTTGTTAAATCTCTTAATTTCTCACTAATAAATTTTAAATCTTTTTTTTAAATAAATTTTAACAGATTTTAATTAATGGTTATACATAACGAACATCATTTTTTAAAAGACATGTTACACAATAACATGTCTAAAATTTATGTTCTTCAGACAACTCTAGTTTTTGTGAAATCTTTAATTGGGATTTTTATTCCTGTATATTTATTTTCTTTAGGTTTCCCTCTCCACAAGATTGCAATTTACATGTCTTTAATTTCAATTGTTGCCTTATTACTTATTCCAATTTCTACATATACAATTAAAAAGATTGGATATAAATATACTATTTTATTATCTCTTCCTCTATATATTTTTCACATTTCAACTTTAAATTTTATTCATGGAAATGATTATGTAATTTATTTAGCTGCTATTCTTTATGGGTTATATTTATCTTTTTTTTGGCCAGCATATCACTTGGAAGTATCTCAGCAAGGTTCAAGTAAATGTAGAGGTAAAGAACTTGGAACTCTTCAAGTTTTAACTACTCTAACTTCTGCACTCTCTCCAATTGTTGGTGGTTTCTTTTTAGATTTTCTCTCCTATACTCAGTTACTTTTATTTGCATTTTTTTTAATGATTTTAGGTTTCACTCCATTTTTATTTTCAAAAGAAGTTAAAGTTAAAAAAATTCAAATTAAATTTAGAGATTACTTTAGAATATTTAAGAAATTACATTCAGAGGATAAAATGACTTTCATTGCCTCAGGTTTTGAATTTGTAATTACTGTAATGTTTTGGCCTATTGTAATTTTTATGATTCTAGATAATTCATTTTTAAAGTTAGGTTCAATATTTTCAATTGTCTCACTAATCTCAGTTTTCTTTGTAGTTTATTTCAAATCATTTCTTGATAAAAAATCTAAATCTAAAATTTTAAAATTAACAACTAAATGTATGAGTATTAATTGGTTTTTCAAAGGAATAATTTTAATTTTTTTAACTCCATTTATTTTCTTATTAGAGGGAACTCAGAAATTAATTACTACTTCTTTTAATTTATCTTTTAGTTCAATTTTTTATAATAATGCAAAAAAAGAAAAAGAACATTTTGAATATGTAATGGGTCATGAGATTTTGATTCATTTTTCAAGAATGATTATGGCTCTAATGATTGTTTTACTTTCTTTTATTATTGGAACTTCAATTTATTTATTTGTAATTATTGCATTATTTTCAATCTTAATCCCATTTGGTTTATCTAGATTTCAGGAAAGATAATTTTAAAAAACCTTTTTAGGAATATATGTTGAATGTGAACCTAATCTTCTCTCTCTAATTAGAGGAGGATTTCTTTCTAATATTGTTCTTTTAAAATGAGGTTTTAATTTTTGTTTTTTATAAGTTTTTTTAATTTATTCCATTGTTCTTCTGCTACTATATATCCAACACAATTTTTAGAATTACAGTAACAAGGATGATCTTCATAATTATCTACATCATACCCATAATTATATGTTAATTCCTCTCCTTTTTTAATATCTTTAATTGAATTAATTACAATTTTATTTTTATTATTTTTCTCAATTGTTTCAGATTCACAATTTGGAGAACAACTATGGTTAAATAGCCTTGCAAGATTCCACCAAACACCTCCATTTAAATCAAAGTTATCATCTAATTCAAAAGTATAAACTGAGGCTTTTGAAGGATCATTTTTATGTATTTCAAGCATCTTTTCATATAACTCTTGACTTTGTTCTTTGGTAATTTTTTCACCAATATATTCAATAATGAATTCACCTTTTTTTATATCTTTTCTGGCAAAAACACCTCTACTATGAATTGAAGAATTTTTAACTTTTATTTTAGAATTAAAAAAATGTTTCAGGTTAATCATATTAAAGAAAGTAAGTAAAATATTATAAAATTTATTCAATTAAAATTATTTAAGTGATCTCAGATTTATTTTTATTATTTTTTATTATGATTATTCAAGTAATAATCCCTCCAATTCCAGCAGAATTAATTATTTTAAATTCTGCATTGTCAAATAATTTATTTTTAGTTACATTATTTGGAGGTTTAGGTTTATTTATTGGGTCAGTTATTGTTTTTTATTTTGGTAACTATTTATCTTCATTTTTTCCAAATAAAAAAGTTAATATCTTGAAAAAAAAATTTGATGATTTTGGGTTTTGGATTCTTTTAATTAGGATTCTTCCATATAATCCTTCAGACATTATTTCTTATGT
The DNA here is from genome assembly GCA_964217375.1 of Bdellovibrionales bacterium. GTDB lineage: Archaea > Nanobdellota > Nanobdellia > Woesearchaeales > UBA583 > UBA583. The sequence goes on from CAXPJQ010000040.1 coordinate 2,818, forward strand.
TGCAGGTATTTTAAAATATGATAAAAAGAAATATTTTCAAATTACTTTCTTTGTAACTTTTACAAGAGTTTTTATTTTAGCATTTATTGGTTCAAGAATTTCAAGTTATATAGAATTAATTTATATCTTTTCAATATTATTTATCTCAGGATTAATAATTAGTTATTTTTTATATAAGAAATAATTCAAAGAAGCGTCAGGACTGGGATTTGAACCCAGAATTCCATAAGGAACAAGATTTCCAGTCTTGCGCAATACCGGATTATGCGATCCTGACATTAGAAAATATCTTTTAGCATATTTTGTATTGACTTATAATATAGAAACTTAATTCTCCTTTAAAAATGTTTTGGAAAAGTAATATTTATATATAGTAAAGAACATTTATTTATATGATTTCATTTGAAGTACTATTAAAATTAATATTTATTTTAATTATTGCATATTATTTTCAAAAAAAGACAAAAGCAAAAATTAGATTTTTCATTTTAGGAATTTTATTTTTCATTTTATCCTTAATTCTTCAACTCCCATTTAAATTTGTTGAATATTATTTAAAGGGGGCAAGTATTTCAATAATCTCAATTGCACCAGTTCTTTTTGCACTTTTTGCAATTATTACCTCAGAGCTAACAAAATATTTTTCACTTAGAAAATATTTAAAAACAAAATCACCAAGAAATGGAATTTTATTTGGTTTAGGTTGGGTTGGTTTTGAGAGTATTTCATATTTTAGTTATATCTTTTATTTCTACATCTTAAATATTTTCTCAATTAATTTCAGACCTGAGAATTTAATTTCTGCATCTCTTCCATTTTGGGATTTTATTTTTTTATTTATAGTTAATTCTGCAATTACAATTTTAATTATTTTTTCAGTTATTAAAAAGAAATTAATCTTTTTATTTTATGGAATTTATTTATCTCTTGGTATATATTTAGTTTTATATTACATCCAAAGTTCTTTAATTTTTGAAATTTTGTTTTTATTATATTCATTATTTCTTATTTTTAGATATAATTCAATTTTAAAATAATTTTTTTAAAACAAGCGATAACATAAAGTATATAAACATCTTCATTCTAATATTTTTACAAAGGTTAAGCATTTAAGTTTTTAAACTTTATATGCTAACAAATAAAGGTTTTAAAAATGACAAACTTATGGCATGACGTAGATAGAAAATCCTCTGAAGAGTTTAACGCTATTGTTGAAATTTCAAAAGGATCAAGAGTTAAATATGAAGTTGATAAAGAAACTGGTTTAATTATGTTTGATAGAGTTTTATACTCTCCAATGCATTATTCAGCAAACTATGGTTTTATTCCTCAAACACTATGGGAAGACGGAGATCCTGTTGATGTTTTAATTCTCTCTGAGGAACCTTTAGTTCCAGGGTGTATTGTAAAATCAAGAGCACTTGGTGTTTTAGATATGGTTGATGGAGGAGAAGGGGATGCTAAATTAATTGCTGTACCTCTAAAAGATCCAAGATTTGAACATATGAAAGATTTAGATGACATTGCTCCTCATTTACTTGCAGAAATTAAAGAATTTTTTACTGTATATAAAAATCTTCAGAAAAAAGAAGTTGAAGTTGGAGAATGGGAAGGTAGAGAAAGTGCAATTGCATGTATTCAAAAATCATTTGAACTCTATGATAAGGAATATAAAAATTAATTTTTATATTTTTAATGAAAATATTTCTGATTAAACTTATAATTCTCAAGAATTAAAGTATATGTTTTTCTCTCAAGATAAGATGAATTATATCTAAATTGTTTTAATATATTCTCTCTAAATTTAATTTTTGTAATATATCTAATGCATTTTTTTCTAGTTCTCCAATATATGAAAAAGTATTTCCTTTAAAATCAAAAGTTTTATTCTCTAATTTCATTTTCAAGTATTTTTTTAAATTCTCTCTCACAATGAAAAATTGTTTCGTGATGTTTGACTGTTTTTTCAGGTCTAAAGTTTATACTTTTTTGAGCATTAATATTTTCAATTGGAGATGTTGCACAATATGGTTTATATACACACCTATCACATTTAGGATTTGCTTCAAGTAATGAAGACATTATTGTAAATGCCATTTCTTTTCTTGAGAAAAGATCCATCCATTTATCTTTAATTGATCCTAATAAAAAATCTTCATTTCCTAAAGCTTCATGACAACAATATATATTTCCATCACTATGATATGTTAAACTTAAAATACCTGCTCCCCACGGAGATTCAAAGTCACTATGATAAGTTGGTTTTTGAGTAATTATTTTTTTTTGATATAACTGAGTCATCCTATCATCTATTTGAATACCTTTCTTTTTAAGCTCAGAGATATATTTCAAACTTTTTTCATAAAATTTAACAAACTCTTCAAATGAATATAAAAATGACGAATTTACCTCCTCAGTTGCACGTCCAATATACATCATTGCCCTTATATCTACAATTTGAATACCTAATTCAAGATATGTGTCAATTATTTGATGAGAGTAATTAAATGAATCTTTAGTAATTGTCATTAATGCATAAACTCTTCCTTGTTTTTTTTTATCAGCATATAATTTATTAATTTCTCTACACCAATAAATTACTTTATCCCATGTTCCAATTTCAATTCCTTTTTTTGCTCTAATTACTCTATGTTTGTTATGTAATTCTTCAGGTCCATCAAGGGAAGTACATATACTTACATTATTATCAATTAAGTAGTTTGCAATTTCAACATTCATTAAAGATAAATTAGTTACAATTGAGAATTGTAAATCTTTTTTCTTATTTTTATTTAATTTATTTGCATATTCAATCATTAATTCAACTAAATCAAATCTTGCAAGAGGTTCACCTCCAGTAAATTCTATAGTTATTGCTTTTGATGGAGAATTTAAAATAAATTCAACTGTTTTTTTTGCATTCTCTTCACTCATATCATTATTTTTTTTATCTGACCAAATCTCACTTGGATCTGCAAAACAATAATCACAACCTAAATTACATCTTGAAGTTGGAATTACAATATGTAGTGAACATCCATTTTGTAAAAATGAATATCTTTGTCCTATTTTTTTTTTAATTATTTCAATATTATTTTTAGTGATTATAAACCCTTTATTTTCAAGTAATTCAT
>CAXPJQ010000041.1:0-5021 GCA_964217375.1 Bdellovibrionales bacterium
CATCTTTTGCAGAGTTAGGGCCAAAAAGAGGATGAGTTCCAATTATTTCAACATCTCCGGGTAAAATTTCAAGCATTAATTTAATTGGATAAATCTTTAATGAACAAATATCAATAATTAAAGTTCCTGGTTGAAGTTTATCTTTAATTTGATTTAAAATGTTTTCAAATTCTCTCATAGGAGTTGCTAAAATGATAACTTCAGAAGAGCAAACTTGTTCTAATGAATTAAATTTTTTATTACAATCATAAATAGAGATATTAAAATAATTTTTTAGATGAGAATAAATAAATTGTCCAAATGATCCAAAACCAATTATTCCCAATGATTTCATTTTTAATCAAAACCTGAAGATCTCTCTGAGGGAAATGAAATTGTTTTTCTCTCTCCAATTGTATAAAAATATTCAAAAGACCCATATGTTTTTGTAGTTGTAATTGTAGTTTGATCATATTGATCTAAATTGAAATCACAAGCAACTAATACTTCGTCATTTTCACTATCTAAAATAGGATTGATATTTTCAATTTTTTGAGGTGAACCAGAAGTAGAATAATAATTTTGACAAGATAGAGAACTAGTTCCTAAGTAAATCTCAATATCTTTTAATTCGACACTTGAATCTCCTTGCCCTTGATCTCTAATTGAAAAAATTAATTTAGGTTCTCCTTTTGAAAATGTAAGATCAATATCTTTTAATTGAACTGGCGCTGCTTGGGAGATTGTACTTGAAATGTCAATCTCACTTTCTTTGGGATTAATTTCAATATTATTATTAAACTCAGTTAAATACTCATAACTAATTTTTAGAGAATACTCAACACTCTCAAATAAAGTGTTCTTATCATCAATGTAATATACTTCATCTAAAACTCGTAGATTTCCATTATATTCTTTACTTGATTGAATTGGAATTTCTAGATCTCCATCCTTGAAAACCTCTTCTTTAAATTTATTAAGACTATCTTGAGTAAATATATCTTGACCTTGATATCTATTAATTGAGGTAAATTTAAAATCAGATTTTTTAATAACTATAGTTTTATCTCCATCATTTTCAAGAGTTAATTTATATTCAATATCTGGAAGATAAGTTGTATCAATTTCAAAATCATATAATAAACCTAACCCATTTGTAATTCTCTCGGGCGAACCTTGTTTTCCACTAGATGAACATGCGCTAAAGAAAAGTAATAAGAGTGTAAAAATTAAAATATTTTTCAAATTCATAATATTTAATTTATTTTTTAATTTAAATAATTTATTTATATATATTTCAAGTGATAAATAACTTTTATAAATTGTTTTAATGTTAAAAAAATATGTTTGCATTAGAATTTTTAGATAAAATTAAGGAGTATAGAAATTCTCAAGATATTAATGAAAAAAAAATAATAATAAAATCCTTATATAATCTAGCAAATGAAAATAAAGAAAGTTTTCAAAAATTAATCTCTGAACAAGGAGAAAATTTAGAAATTAAAGAAATTATTGTAGAACTTGAAAGATATGAAAATGAATCTAAAGAAATCCAAAAAAATTCTAATGAAAGTGAAGATGATATCATAAAAATAAAAAATGCATTTCTAAGCTGGGAAAATGAATTTAAAAAAAGTAATGATGTGAATGAAATGTGTTCACAAATAGTTGACCAAATATTAGATTTTTATATGAAAAATAGATATTATGTGATAAAACAAATACTTGAGATTGAAAATGGAGAAAATTATGAAAAATTTAAATCTCATATTAAAAATAAAATTAGGGCTAGAATTAGTAGAGAAATTAAAAAATTTTTAAACTCTAAAAATTATTCTGAACTAAATTTCTTTTCAAAAATTAAAAAGAAAAAAGAAGTAAGATTATTAACTGAAGAAATTAAAGAATATAAATTTAATTTGAAAAAAGTTGAGGAGGTATTACAATGAGTTCAATTACTAATGAAGAACTATTAGATAAATTTGAGGATTTAGAGAATAGAATTGAAGAAAATAAGCTTCCAAATGATAAAACTAAGAAAAGTATTTTAGAAGCACTAACACTTAACAAATTATCTGCAACCATAATTTTATTTTTATTTTTTTTTCATGGTGCTCAAATTGGAGAAGTTATATCAACTCTAATTCTTTTTTCTGAAAAATATTTATTTAGCTTTCTCTCCGAAGAGTTTTCAAAGTGGATGAGTATAATGTTTGGGATATATGTATTCTGTTCACTTGTAGCTTTGGTTTTTATAAAAGATAAAAATAGAAGTAAATTTCTAAGTAATTTAGGTATTTTTTTTATAGTAATAACTGCAGTATTAATTGCAATTGATACTACTGTTTCAAATAATCCCGATAAAGAGGGATGGGAGATTGGATTTGAGATATTATCTGAGGGAGGCGAAAATACTGTTTCAGCTTTTACTAAAATTAAATGCTCAACATATGGACAACTTGTAAGAGATGAAGAATGTATATCTTTGCAAAATACTCAAACTGCTGAAGTTCAATCTAACATTAAAGTTGGAATTCAAAGCGGGGCTAACTTAGCTCAAAAAATTACATTAAATACACCAGAGCAAGGAATTATTATACCTTATTCAATTGAAACTGAAACACCAATAAAACTAGTTAAATTTAGTTGCTATGTAAATAGAGATGAATTGTTTTATGAAACAACTGAGTTTGAAAAGGAAATAATTAGAAATGAAGATGACTTTAATTTAGTATGTAATAACATTGCAAATAAAATGGAAGGTAAAACTGAGACTTTTGATATTGTAACTAAATTAGAATATAATTTTGAACAAAGTTTTAGCTATAAAATTCCAATTATTAATTGTCAAGATAATGAGATTTTAACAAGAATTAATAAAGAAGAAACTGAATGTAATAATTTAAACTTTGATTTAGATACTCAGACTGAAATTAAAAGTGATAATGGAGTAGTAATTAGAGTTTCAACATTTCAAAATAATTTACCAATTTATGTAGGGGATGATTATCAAAAAGATAATAATTATTTTGATTTAACTTTTGATAAAAATGAGGATTTAGGGGAAGTTAAGTCAATTAAATTTGAAGATTTAACATACCCTGTCGCATTATCAACACAACAAGAGTTAATAGGATTAGATATTACTGACCTTGCATTTAGTGAGGAAGCATTTAATATTGTATTTGATGAAGTTCAAAATATTGAAGAGTATTACCCTAATGCTGAAAATTATGAATATATCCAATTTAATTTGAATTTAGTAATGGAAAAAACATCTAGAGCACATCAAAACCTTGAGGTTGTAAAAAATTATCAAGATGAAACTACTCAAAAAGAAATTACTATTGAAAATGTTATATCTCAATTTGATTATTTAATGAGTGAATTTGAGAGAAGAGTTCCTCAAGATAGTTTTAAAACAGAAACTAAAATTAAACTAGAGAGTATAGAGAGTAGACTTGATAACCTTGAGTTAAGAATTAATGAAGATCCTGAAAATACTTTCCTTCAAACTGATCTAGAAACCTTAGTTGTAGATATAAATACAATTAACCAAGAAATATCAAATAGAGGGATTGTTATAGAGTTAGACATTTAATCTTTTTTTAACTTCAATCTCAAATAATACTCTAAATTTATCAAAATCTTTTTCTTTAACTGAACAACCACCTGATTGAGGATGTCCTCCTCCTTGACCTTCTAAACCAACTAAAGAGTTTGTGATAACATCATTAATTATAATTGGCAATCTTGCTCTAAATGAACAAGAAATATATGGAGAATCCATTTTTTTAAATATTAAAAATGCAACTTTTGCTTTAGGTAGACGATATAAAACTTCTTCAGAGAGTTGACGATTATATGAGGTTTTACCTCTATGTTCAAAGATTACAAATTCTTTATCTTTATTTTTGTCAACAACTTTTTTGATTAACTTTTTTGATTTATTTTGAAATAGAGCAAAATCTTCAAAAGGAAAACCTTGACCCGCTTCAATTAAAGCAAGTAAATCAATAATACTTTCTTTTTCAATTATTTTTAAAATGTTAGGAATTTCTTCTTTTTTAGTTTTATAAAAAAAATCAACAAATAATCTGATTTTACCTAAATTTGAATCATACCATAGAGATTGAATAAAATTAGTCCTATCTCCTTGAACTTGAGTGTCATTAAACTTGAATTCTTTTGTAAATTTTAAGAGATTTGAAATTTTATCATCCCCAATATTTAAAAGAGTTTTAAATAAAGTTTTATCTTCATCATAAAAATCATTTAAAATGTCAAGTAAATAAAAATCAGCAACTGAACCAATTGAAACATATTTAAGATTTTCTTTTAACTTTGTAATTTCATACGCCCAGAAACATGAGGGTCTTGAATCATTTAGATCTAATTTAATTGGATTGAAATAAAAAAAATTATATTTTTTAACCAAATCATCAAGTTGATTGTGATGGTGGTCAACTAAAATAATTTCAGCTGAAGTAATATTTTTAATCTCTTTAATCATATCTTCTTCAATATGGGGTGTGTCAAAAAAGATAATTAAATCATTTTCATTAGATAATAACTTTGTAGCTTCAAGTTGAGTAGATAGAGGTTTAGTAATTGAGATTCCATGTAATTCTTTTTTAAAATTTTTTAATTGAATATATGAAAATGTTCCATCACAATCTGAATCAAAAAACAAAAATGGTTTCTTTGACTTTGATAACTTTTCTCTAATATACTTCATTGAATTCTCAATGTTCATACTAAAAAAAAGAGATTTATTTTTATAAGCCTATAGGTTTTTGTTAAAGAAATAAAATACTTCCCAAATAAAATAAAAATAAACCAAGATCTGCACCAAAATGTAATAAAACTGGATAAAAAAAGTTCCCTTCATAATTTTTCCATTTAAATGTATATAAAAACTGAGCTAAAACCATAAATAAAAATAATAAAACATAGTATGACGTAATAAATAAAATATATGAATTTGAAAAGTAAGTATAATAGTGTTTAACTAAAATGTCAAAACGTAAAAGATGAAAACA
>CAXPJQ010000042.1:0-2409 GCA_964217375.1 Bdellovibrionales bacterium
AATAATTAATCTTATAAATAATAAATTTTTTACTTTAACTATGGGAAAGATAAAAATAGGTCTTGAAATTCATATGCATCTTAAAACTAAAGAGAAATTATTTTGTAGATGTAAAACTCCAAAACAAGATAGTGAAGTTAATTCTTTAATTTGTCCAATTTGTACTGGACAACCAGGTTCAAAACCAATGCTTCCAAATAAAACTGCACTTAATGCTGTAATTAAATTAGGACTTTCAATGGGGGGAAAAATTACTAAACAAACATTCTTTCAGAGAAAACACTATACTTGGCCTGATATGCCAACAGGATTCCAAAGAACAGTCTCAGGAGGTAAAGTTAAATGTAATGTAATTGGTGGAGAATTTAAAGGAATTAAAATGGAAGAAATCCATCTTGAAGAAAATCCTGCAGGTTGGGATCCAAAAACTGGAGAATTAAATTATAATAGATCTGGATTTCCTTTAGCTGAAATTGTAACTGGACCATATTTTGAAAATACTCAGCAATTAAGAGAGTGGCTTGAAGAATTAATTTTACTCGGAAAATATTTAAAAGTATTAGATGAAGATTTTGGGATTAAATCTGATGTTAATGTCTCAGTTGAAGAGAGTGGATACCAAAGAGTTGAAATTAAAAATGTTAATTCTATTTCAAATATTGTAGCTGCTGCTGAATGTGAAATTAAAAGACAAAGAGAATTAATTAAAAATGGAGAGTCAGTTAAACAAGAAACTAGAAGATATAACGAAGAATTAAATGAAACTCAATTTATGAGATCAAAAGAAAATGCTCAAGATTATATGTTTACACCTGAACCAGATCTTCCTAATTTAATTTTAAGTGATGATGAAATCCAAAAATTAAAAGAAGAGTTACCCGAATTACCTAGTGAAAAGAGAGAAAAGTATTCAAAATATAATTTATCTAAAGAAGATATTGAAGTAATTATATCTAATCTATATTTATCTGAAATTTTTGAACATGCAATTGAAAATAAATTAAACCCAAGAGAAGTTGGTTTATTTTTGCGAAGAGAAATCCCAAGAGTAATTAATTATCATAATGAATCATTTCAAGATTTAGAAAATAAAAATATTAAAGATGAAATTATTTCTTTAATTGAGTTACTTGGAGAAGATAAAATTTCATATAATACTGCTCAAAAAATAATTGAAAAATTATATGAAGAAAAATTTGATGTTAAAAAATACATTGAAGAAAATAACTTAATTCAAGTTCAAGATACTTCATTAATTGAAGATTTAGTTAGAAAAGCACTAACTGATAATCCTAAAGCAAGTGAAGATTATAAGGGAGGTAACACTAAATCCCTAAACTTTATTGTAGGGGTTGTTATGAGAGAAACTAAAGGAACTGCAAAACCTCAAGTTGTAAATGAAATTATGCTTAAAGTTGTTAAAGAATTTTAATTTCATATTTTTTCTAAATTTAAATAATTAATATAGTAAAATTTTAAAGATTTAATTTTTGTTAACCAGAATTATTAAAAGAATAGGTCACCAGAGTTTTTCCGTTCAAAGAACAGTACTCACCAAGGCTAACCTGGCTTAACTTCTGTGTTCGAGATGGGAACAGGTGTAACCCAAGGCTATATGAACCTATAAATATAATTAACTAGATTTGATTTATAAAGATTAACTTTAAAAGAAAGCAATTTCACACAACAATTTAAAATAACTCACTTCAAGAAAATAAAAACAATTATATATAATTAAAATATAAATTTTAATATGAATAAAAATAAAAAAATTCAAGCAATAGTTTATAGAATAAATCATAATCAAATTGAATATCTTGCATTAAAAAGAACTAAAGAAAAAGGATCTATTTGGCAGCCAGTAACTGGAAATGTAAATTCAAATGAAGAAGTAAAAGATTGTTGTATAAGATAAATTAAAGAAGAAATTGGGATTGAAAATATTGTTAAAATTCATGAAAATATTAATTCATTTAAATATTTCTCAGAAATTAAAAATAAAGAACTTGAAGAATTTGTTTTTGGTATTGAAATTAATCCAAATGATAAAATTACTCTTCAACAAGAACCCTACATTGAACATGATGATTATATCTGGGTTAGCTATGATGGTGCATTTGAGTTATTTGAATTTATTTCTCAAAAAGAATCTCTAAATATTCTTCATAAAAAACTTCTTAAAAATTAAATTTTTTTATTTTAATTCAAATCCAAATGGGGTTGATTTTAGACCTTGACAGTGTCCAAAATTTCCATATAAATCTTTTGAGTTTTCATAGTAATTAATAAATTCATCTCCATCAAAGTTATCTGTAAATGGAACTACAATTGAGAGATAATTTGAAGATTCAACATTTGGAACTATTGTTTGTTCAATAAAACCAATTACATCTCCATCTCTAATATAAT
>CAXPJQ010000043.1:0-5650 GCA_964217375.1 Bdellovibrionales bacterium
TTATTATATATATATTAATTTAATTAAAGTATAAGTAGAAGAGTAAAAAGTTCTTATGGAAATAAGTTTATTCAATTATTATTATAAATATTAAATGATTATTTTTATTTAGATTAAAAATGAAACAAAGAGATTTAGATACAAAAATTGAAATTAAAGAAGAAGATATAATTAGAGATAAAATCCATGTAGAGTTTGAAATGGAACAACAAATGTCTCCACAGGCAAAAAAAATGGGAGATGAGTATTATGAATTAAAAGTTCAATTAAGATTTACTTATTTTAGTAAAGAGGAACTTGAAGAAGATCATATTATAATTAAAAGAGATAAATATGGTAATCCTAAATATAAAGAACTAGTTGATTCAAATGGAGAAGTTATTTTAGATGAAAAAGGAGAACCTAAAAAAGAGATAATTAAAATTAAAGAAGAAGGTATTTTACATAAATTTGGGAAATTAGTTGAAAAACAATTTGATGGAATTAATAAAATTGATGAATTAGATAAAGGATTTGATTTCTTTTTTGCTTCACTTGGATCAATGCATAAAGTATCTAGATATTTTAATAAGTATTATTATGTTGATGATAAACATTCTAAAAAAATTGTTGGTAAAAACTTTCTTGAGAGTAAAGATATTTGGAGACATACTCTTTTAATTAATGTAATTAATTTAGATATTGGAGATAGAGTAAGAATTAAAGGAGTTGATTATTATATTAAAGCTTTTAATAAAAAAGAAATGGTTTTAAGAAATTGGGAAGATGGGTCAAAAGAAGTTGTAACTTATGCAAAAGTGAGAGATTATTTTGAATTAGTTGAAAAATTTGCATGGTCTAAACAAAATGGAAAAATGAGTTTAGATACTTCTTCTAACTAATTATTTTAATATTTTTCCACTTGAAGTTATATTTAAGTTAGGTCTAATTTTTTTGAAATTTTATTTTTCTCATGGAAATAGTGTCAATATATTAACTTTTTAAGTCTTTTAAGCAATGATTTTGAATTTCTAGTTTGCAGTGGAAATCAAGGGGTCAGGGTAAGTTCATATGGAAAAAAGTTGATTAAAATATTTAGTTTTTTAACCTAAAAATTACACTTAATATTTAAAAAAATATTTTTTTTAAATTTATTTATGATTTCTTCAATTAAAGCAAAGAAAAAAGGACTTATAGCACTTGAAGCTTTAATTGGAACAATAGTTAGTGTAGTAGCATTAGTTTTTTTATTTGAAGTTTTTTCAAATATAGTTTTTTCAACACCAGATAATTTTAAAATAGTAAAAGATAACTCCAAAAGTATATATGATTTTTTAAATTATCCTGAAAATAATAATATGGACACATATAATAATTGTTTTTTTACTTTAAAATTAAATCATTTACAAAATTTTCAATATGAAGAAGAAGGAGAAAATTATTTTTATATAATTAAAGAAGATGGAATATATTATTCAGACTTATTAAATTTAGAAAGTTTTGAAAAAAATTATATAGAAAATAAAGTTTTTGAGAATGTTAAAAAGTTAGAAAACTTTGAGAGTTTAAATATATTAAGAGATATAACTAAATCACCTTGGTCAATTTCAGTTGATTTTGATTTTGATAATGGAGATACTTTTGTAAATTTAGAAGATGTTGATGATTATTTTTTATTAATGATACCAATATTAAGCAGTAATCAAAATGAATTTCAAATAAAAGAGTTTTTTGATAATGATTTTGAAACATTATTAACAAGTAATTTATATTATTCAAATAATTTTCAAGGAACTAAAAAAGTTTTATTTTTTCCAAGAGATTCTTATACAGATATTTTAGTAAGTGATAATTTATGTTCAAAAAAATATTTATTTGAAATTATAAATATGGATAGATTTACAGAAGATATAAATTTAGCAGATTCAGATTCTAGAGCTTTAATTGATTATAATAATATGAAAATAACTTATAATATACCTATAAATAATGTTTTTGTTAAAGTAATTTATGAAAATTCAAAGATATCTTGTCCAGATATTGATTGTTCAAATATTTTTGATTTAAATAAAATTATTTCTTTTAGAGACTTTCAAAAGGAATTAAATAATAAAGTTGATGTAGGAGATAAAATTCAAGATATAAATACTTATTTTGTTAGTGCAGAAGAATCTAATTTAAATTCAAATTATGTTTTTTTTGAAGATTTTAGAATTTTAATGGATAAAAATAATAATTATGAAGAATTTAATTTTCAAAATATCTTAGGTTTTAATACTAATATAAATGAGTGTGATGAAGATAAATGTAATTTAATTTTTTTTCAAAATGGTAGAATGTTTTTTATGATTAATTCAGTTTCAAATTTAGATTATTTTGCATTTTATGAGCACGTATTTAGAAAAGATAATAATCAAGGATTAATACCAACTAAAGTAAATTTAGGAAATAAAGAATATAATGTTAAAGAAAAAGAGATAGATGGAGAGGGTTTTTTTGATGAAGATAAAGAAATATATATAATAGAAAATGTTGAAATGTATTTGGATGTTAAAAATAAAATAGTTTTTGATTTATATTTAACAAAAAGTCAATTAAAATTAATTCCAAGTTATTCTGATAGAAGTGAATTTAAATTAGTAGGAGGTAATTCAAATTGAGATTTAAAAGTATAAAAGGAGATGTATCTTTTTTAACTATATCTTTGATTATAAGTATTGTATCTTTTGGAGTGATATTAAGTTATTTTACTAGTAGCACTTCAGTTGTTTCAACTAATATAGAAGATAATGCTTGTAGAGCTTTAATTTCTGGACAATCAAGTTTACCTGTTAAATTAAGTGAATTTTTTTTTCAAATAAATAATAGATGTATGATTGATGAGATAAAAGAAGATTTTGAAAATAAAGATGAATTATTTAAAGAGACTGGGGAGGAGTTATCAAGATGTTGGTATAGATATGGAGAAGGAGAATATGATTTTTTAAGTAATTGGGATACAGAGGGTAGATGGTGTATGTTATGTGGAACAATTGAGAGTGAAAATGAAATTGGAGAATTTAGTATAAATGAATTTGTTAAATGGACAGAAGATGAAAATAATTATATTGAATTAAAAGATGGGACAAAATCAAGATATATTGATTATGTAAACTTTAAATATTATGATATTGAACAAGAAGAATTACTTGAAATTTCAAAAGAAATAGAAAATTTAAATGTAGAGGAACCTGATGAAAAATTTTTTGCAGATGTTCTATTATCTCAATATCAGTCAGTTGAAGATTTATATTTGAAAAAAATAACAACTCAAAAAGATCAAAAAAATTTTATAGTTTATAGATTTGATAGGATAGAAGAGGAAACTCTTGATGAAGTAACTAATGCTATGATTGGAGCTGGAGCTGCAATAGGAGGAGGATTGGCAGTATCTTTTATAGTTGAAGAAGCAATAATGTGGGGAGGAACTGCTGCAATATGTGCTGCAAGTTTAGTTACAGGTCCTGCTGCTCCAGTAATTTGTGGAGCTACTGTTGCTGCTAAAGTAACAAATACTGGGAAAAATACTGGAAAAATATTACAGTCAACTTCAAAAATTTTAAGAATTCAAAGATTATCTCAAAAATTAAAAGCTATGATAGTTTTATCAAAGGAATCAAAAATAGCTAAATTAATATCTTCTTTCTCAGGAAGTACTGATGAATTATTAGAAATATCAACAAAATTAGACAATATTGAATTAGGTACTGGGAAAAAATTAGGAGATTTTGCAAATACTTTGAAAAAAAATAATATAGATGATTTTGGAAATATAGATGACGCAATATTAAATTTTGATTCTAAAAAAGAAAATTTATATAATATTTTTTCAGATGCAGTTGATAAAGACTTCTTGAATAATAATGCTTTAAATAAAATAATAAAAAAAGAAGAAATTTATGATAATCAAATTAAAGATTTAAAAATTATTCAAGAAGAACTAGAAGGTATATTATTAAATAATGTAAATAATATGGACAAATTAACTGAGTCTCAAAAAATAAAACTTAAAGATTATCTGATTGGAGTTCCAACTGTTGTTGTTGCAATTGCAGGGGCTGAAATTGGAGCTAATTTAAATTATGATAATAGACAATATGTAGATATATTAACTGAAGAAGAATATTATAGAACTTGTGGAACTAGAATATATAAAGATTAACTTCACTTATTGCTCATACACTTAAGCTTTAAAAAATATAAAATTTAATTTAATTTATGGAGATCAAATCAATTTATAAAGACTTAGCAATAGGTGGTTTTTTAGTTTGGTTTGTTGTTTTATTAATTGTTTTATTATAAAATGAATACTGAAAATAGATTAGCAATTATTATGCTTGGAGCACCAGGTTCAGGAAAAGGAACTCAAGGAGAATTACTTGAAAAAAATACAGGATTTAAAAGATATGTGATGAGTGATTTAATTAAAAAGGAATTAAAACCAGGAACACAGTTACATGAAAAACTTTTCAAAAAAGGAGAACTTTTAGGAGATGAAGATGTATTTAATATTTTTATGAAATATTTTAGTTCTGAAAAACAAGTAATAATAGATGGAATTCCAAGAACTCTAAATCAGGCATATTGGTTATATGGTTATTTAATGAGACATAAATATGAAATAGAATTAGTTTTTTTAAATGTAGATGAAGAAAAATTACTTCAAAGAATTACATCAAGAAGATATTGTCCAAAATGTCATAAGTTATATAATTTAAATTCAAGAAAACCTAAAAATGAAGGAATTTGTGATGATGATAATGAAAAATTAATTCAAAGACAAGATGATACTAAAGAAGTTTTTGGAGATAGATTAAAACTTTTTGATGATGTAAAAGATGTAATCTTGGATGTTTATCAAGGAGATATCATTGAAGTTGATGGAGATCAAGATATAAATAAAGTATCCCAAGAAATGATTAAAAATATTATAATTAGAGATTAAAAAAATGAAAACTTTTGCTTTAGCTACAGGATCTAGTGGAAATTGTATTTATGTAGAGAGTGGAGAATTTAGAGCATTAGTTGATTGTGGGTTATCTTTTTCAAAGTCAAAAGAAATATTAGAAGAAAAAGGAGTAGATATTAATTTAATTAATCATATTTTTATTACACATGAACATTCAGACCATGTAGCAGGATTAAAACAATTTGTAAAAAATTTAGATAAATGTAAATTTTATTTATCACAAGGAACTTTAGATAACTTGGAAATTGAATATAATAAATTTAATATTGTAAAAAATCATGATTTAATTCAAATAGATAATGTGAGAATTTTAGTTGTAAATAAACCTCATGATGCAAAAGAGGCAATTAGTTTTGTGCAAAAACATGGAATCAATTTCTTTTCGATTATCAAAAGTCTCGATGGCCATGGCCGCACCTTTTCCATGAGGATCTTTAATTAAAGCACTTCTTTTTACTTTAGGGTGTTGATTAAAAATGGCTTCTACCTGAGACGGGTATAAAGTAACAGGAGAATAAACAACATGACTTTTTCTACCACAGTACCAAATATTTCCCTCATCATCGATTGAACCAACATCTCCCATTCGATGCCAAATCGTTTGTGACTTAGTATCAAAAATTTTTGAACTATCAGTTGCTATATCATCAAGATGATATAGCA
>CAXPJQ010000044.1:0-69815 GCA_964217375.1 Bdellovibrionales bacterium
ATAAAGATAAAGTTGAATTAGTTAAAAAAATCAATCCAGATTTAAAACCAAATGAAGGTAAAAAAGATGACCCCGCACACCCTGCAATTCATCCAACTGGAGAAGTTCCATCTAATTTATCTGATCAGGAGAGAAGAGTTTATGACTTAATTGTAAAGAGATTTTTTGCAGTATTTGGAAAACCTGCAACTAGAGAAACAAATACAATTACAGTTGATATTAATAATCATAATTTTATTTTAAAGGGAACAAGAACAGTTGACCCTCAATGGCATTTACTTTATGAACCCTATTTAAAATTTGAAGATGTAGAGTTACCTAAATTAGATAAGGGTGGAGATGTTAAAAATAAAAAAATCTCTGATACTAAAAAATCAACTTCACCTCCTAAAAGATATACTGATGCTTCAATTATTAAAGAACTTGAGAAAAGAAATCTAGGAACTAAGGCAACTAGAGCTGATATTTTAGACAATTTAAGGAAAAGAGGATTCATTATAGACAAATCAATTAAAGTGACCGAGTTAGGGCTTAAAATGGATGATGTTCTCTCTGATGAGATGCCAACTCTTGTAGCTGAAGAATTAACTAGATCTTTTGAAGAGGAAATGGAAGAAATTAGGGAAGGTAAAAAAACACCTGAACATATTTTAGGAGTTGCAAAGAAAGAGTTAGGTAAAATTTTAGATGAAATTAAATTAAAAGAAGTTAAATTAGGTGAAAGACTTGCAGATGCAGCTAAACTTGCACGGGCAGCTTTAGCAAGAATTGCTCCTTGTCCAAACTGTGATGAGGGTACCCTAGTTGTTAAAACTTCCAAAAAATATAATAAAAAGTTTATTGCATGTGACAAGTATCCTGATTGTAAAACAATATATAATGCACCTCAAGGAGTTATTAGAGGTCTTGATGAAGATGCAGTTGATGAAAATGGAAAAATTTGGTTACTTGCTGGAAAAACTGAAAATAATTTGAGGAAGTTATGTTTAAACCCAGATGTTCCTGAAACTGAGGGTACTGATGAGAAAAAATATGAAGAAGAAGGAATGACATGTCCTGAGTGTAATGAGGGAACAATGAAGTTAAGAAAATCTTTTTATGGAGAATTTTTAGGTTGTGATAACTATCCAAAATGTAAGACTATGATGAAAATTACAAATGGTGTTGTTGATAAAGAAAATCCAATTGTAACTAAAGCTACAACTAAGAAGAAAACTACCAAAAAGACTACTAAAAAAACAACAAAGAAAACCACTAAAAAAACTACTAAAAAAGAATGATTAAAACAATTATCTTTGATTTTGATGGAGTCTTAATGGATTCCAAAGAAATTCTTAATAACTTTTTATTAAATAAAAATCCAGAAATAACAATTAAAGAAATTGAAGGGATATTTCATACTAATCCTTATTCCCATCCTATAATTAAAGATATAGTAAAACAATATTCTGAAGAATTAAAACAATATTTTTTAGATAACACTACAAAAGATTCTTTCTATGAAGGTGCAATTGATTTAATTAATTTCCTAGAAAATGATTTTAATTTATTTATCAATACTTCAGCTCCAACATATAATGTTAAACATTTTTTATTTTTAATTAATAAAGGAAATTCATTTAATGAAGTTTTAGGTTTTGATATTGAAATCTCAAAAACAAAAAAATTTGAGATGATATTAAAAAAATATAATCTTAAAAAAGAGGAGTGTATATTTATAACTGATACTTTAGGAGATTTAAAAGAAGCTCAAGAAGTTAGTATTAATTCCATTGGAGTTACTTGGGGTCTTCATGATAGGGAAACTCTAAGCCAAGGAAAAACAATTGACATTGTAGATAGTTTTGAAGAATTAAAAAGTAAAATTAGTATGTTAAATTAATTTGAATAAAAATTAAAGAAAAAATTTATTTTTTCTTCTCATCGGAATCTTTTTCTTCAGCTTCCACATCCACTACTTTTTCATCTGAGTCATTACTTGGTGCTGCTCCACCTCCCATTGAGGATGGATCAACTCCTGCTTCAGCTGCAGCTTTTGCTTGTTCTTCTGGAGACATATTTTGATACATTTCAGCAAATACTCCTTGTGCATCTTTGTTTACTTCATCCATTAATTTCTTAATTGTTTCAACATTTCTGCTCTCTTTTTTAAGTTCTGCATCTAAATCATTTAATTTAGTCATAATTGGTCCAACTTTTTTCTGGTCAACTTTATCTTTATTTTCTTCAAATGTTTTTTTAGTTTGGTAAACCATTTGTTCTGCTTGGTTTACTGTTTCAATTTCTTCTTTTTTCTTTTTATCTTCTTCAGCATATTTTTCTGCATCTTCTTGCATTTTTTTAATATCCTCTTCAGATAAATTAGATGAAGCAACAATTTTAATTTCTTGTTCTTTACCAGTTCCCATATCTTTTGCTTTTACATTTACAATTCCATTTGCATCAATATCAAAAGTAACTTCAATTTGAGGTACACCTCTTGGTGCAGGTGGAATTCCTTCTAAGTTAAATGAACCAAGTAACTTGTTATCATTAAACATTGCTCTCTCTCCTTGAGCAACTCTAATTGTTACAGCTGATTGGTTATCCTCAGCAGTTGAATATACTTGAGATTTTTTAGTTGGAATTGTAGTGTTTTTATCAATCATTTTTGTTAAAACTCCACCTAGAGTTTCAATTCCTAATGATAGTGGTGTTACATCTAATAATAAAACATCTTTAACTTCTCCTGCTAAAACTCCTCCTTGAATTGCAGCTCCCATCGCTACAGCTTCATCAGGGTTAACTGATTTATCTGCATCTTTACCTGAGATTTCTTTAACTAATTCTTGAACTGCAGGAATTCTAGTTGAACCTCCAACTAAAATGATTTTATCAATTTCTGAAGTTGATAGTCCTGATTCTTTAATTGCTTGTTGAGTTGGAACTCTTAATTTAGCTAAAATTGGTTGAATTAATTCATTAAATTTAGATCTTGAAATTTTCATCTCAAGGTGTTTAGGCCCACTTGCATCAGCTGTAATAAATGGTTCTGAGATATCTGATTCTAATTTTGAGGATAACTCAATTTTAGTTTTTTCTGCTGCAGCTTTAATTCTTTGAGCAGATTGAGCATCATCTCTTAAATCAATTCCATTTTCTTTTTTGAATTCATCTGCAATGTAATCAATTAAGATTTTATCTACGTTATCTCCACCTAGATGGTTATCTCCTGCAGTTGATTTTACTTCAAATACTCCATCATCTAATTCTAATACTGAAACATCAAAAGTACCACCTCCAAAGTCAAATACTAAAACGTTATGTGCATCAGCTTTATCAATTCCATATGCTAGTGCAGCTGCTGTTGGTTCATTAATAATTCTCTCAACTTCAAAACCTGCAATTTTACCTGCATCTTTAGTTGCTTGTCTTTGAGCATCTGTAAAATAAGCTGGAACAGTAATTACTGCTTTTTTAATTTCTTCTCCAAGATAACTTTCTGCATCTTTTTTTAATTTTCCTAAAGTAATTGCTGAAATTTCTTGAGGAGTGTAATCTTTCCCATGGATATTAACTTTGTAATCTTCTCCCATGTGAGTTTTAATAGAAATAACTGTTTCTTTTGGTTTTACTATAGCTTGTTTTTTAGCTGAATCTCCAACAACTCTCTCTCCTGAGCTTGAAATATGTACAACTGATGGAGTTGTTCTTGAACCCTCAGAGTTTGTAATAACTTGAGCTTTTCCACCTTCAATAATTGAAATACAACTATTAGTTGTTCCTAAATCGATTCCTAAAATTTTTTCTTTTGCCATTTTAAGTATTTTTTATCTCAAAATCTTATTTTTTATAAGTTTTTTAGATTTTGTTAAAAATTATTAGGTCTTAATTATTTATAAATATTACGAATTTTTTTATCAAATTCGGAAGAAAAAATTATTTTTTTAGGATTTGATATAATTATTCTTTATTATTCTCATTAATTTTTTTTAATAAATGATTTAAGATATTAGGAGCTTTAACTTGATTAAGTGGATTTTTATCTTTTGGAGGCATAATGCATGTTTCTAATAAATCAATATGTTCTTTATTTAATTCTTTTTTAATTTCATCTGGCAAAGTTTCATAATATTGTGAAATTTGATTAATTAATTCATCACGTTCTTTCTTTTTACCTTCTAAATGTAAATCTCAGGCCTTATTTGCCCAAATTCTATATTGATTTTTACTTTTGTCATCCATTTTTAATAATATATCTCCGGATAATAATTATTTTCAAATTCATATTCTAAATCAATTTGATTTATTTCACTTAGAGAGTTATTAATATCTGATGCTATAATTTTACTCTCTGAGAGAGTATATAAAATGTTATCCATCCAAATTGATCTTCTAACATCATTTGGATTTGTCCAGTAATAATAATTATTTTCCTCTTCTTTACCTTCATAGTGAGTTATTTTTTTAATTAATTCAATTCCATCCCCATTAATTTCAAATGCATATGCACCTCTAAAATATTCTCTTGAGTAATAGTCATGTTCTTCACTTAAATCTTCTTTAATTGGAATTACAAGTAATCTTTGTGCAGGGTCAAATAAAAATGATTTATGATCATTTAACACTTCAGTTGAACTATATTTTCCCTCAATTACATATTTATCTATTTCTTTTGGATTCTTCACATCACTAATATCAAATAATGAAATTTTAACACCAGCATCACTAACTCCACCCCATTGATTTTCTTTAGTTTCTTTTCCAATTCCAATTAAAAAATTTTCACCATATGGATGTAGATATGAACTATACCCACTAACTTTTAATTCTCCTTCAACTCTTGGTTGTTCAGGTGTTGATAAGTCAATTACAAAGAGAGGGTCAATTTGTTTAAATGTAACCATATATAATTTATCTCCCATGAATCTAGTAGAATAAATTCTTTCATCTTCAGCTAAATTTTCAATTGAACCTATTTGATTTAAATTTTCATCTAAAACATATACATTGTTATATGAATGTGATCCTTCTCCTCTAATCCAATATGATGTAGTTGTTCCAACTCTTAAATTTGAATCTTTTTCATCCATTGAAAATTGATTTAATAGATACCCTTCAACTTCTCCTTTTGTATGGTAATAAATTAATCCATCATCTTCAATTGATAATTTTTGTATTACTGTTTTTCTCTCTTCAGCTTGAATTTTTTCAATGTATTCTTGATATCTATTTTCAACTTCAACTTCAAATTCTGCAATTTCTTCCTCGTTTAAGTTATGTAAATATTCTTCAAGAGTTATTGCAATTGCTTCATTATCTTTTTTATTTATATGTTTTTCAAATATTTCTTTTCTTGACTCTTTAATTGATGGCATAATTGTTTCTTCAAATTGTTCAATATAATTATTTTCAATTCTTTTTTGATATGCAATATACATATTACTCTCAGACATATAAAATGTAGATCCACTCTCAAGAAGATAACTCTCAACATTATATTTATCTAAGTTATTTAAATTAATTGACCCTATACTATAATAATTTGAATTTGATTTAAAATCAAAGTAATAAATATCAGGTTCTGCAATTCTTAAACCATCTTTATATAAAATTGGAAATATAGGTCCATCATATGAATTAAGATACTCCTGAGAAATAAAATATACATAATCTCCCATTAATCTTGCTTGATAAAATGATCCAGTTAATGAATATGATTTAATTAATTCAGGATTTTCTCTTGACTTGATTGAATAAATTAAAACTTCAGTTTGATCTTCATAATGGGTATAGGGCATCAGTGTTTTCTCATTAACCCTTTTAGTTTGAATATATGAATTTGCAAATATAATTAACTGATTATTATTTACAAAGAACTTTTGAATATTTTTATCTGATTCCAAATCGATTTTAGATAATAACTTTCCATTTTCTGCAGGGTATGCATCAACAATTGCAATTGAATTCCCAGTTAATGTATAAATATATTTCCCATCATTTTTAACAATATCTGCCTCATCAACATTTTGAACTTGATTATTTGTTGTTGAATATTCTTGTGCTCCTCCATATGATTCACTAACTGATTTTACCATCATTGAATCAACTGCTACAGCTTCATCAAATACTCCAAAACTTCTTAACCCAAAATCATAATAATAGAAATTATTTGAATACACTTCTTCTTTAAGCATTAATTCTTTTAATTCATCTTTTGATGAAATTTTTTTTAGTGTATCTTTCTCAAGAATTTTAGTTCCTTCTGAATCAAATTCTGAGCTTAATGAATTTTGTTGTTGAATTTGTGTATCACTTGAACACCCACTAACAATTATTAAAACTCCAATAATTAGAGATATTATTAAATTTTTTTTCATAAATAATATTAAATTTTTATTATTTATAAAACAAATCTAAAACTTCAAGGTGATTTGAAGTTATATTTTTTTAATTTTTTCTCAAAAACTCTATATAAAAAAACTAAAATTAAAGCAGAGATTGCCCCTATAAAAAACCAAAGTGCAATATTTGGTTCACTTTCTATAATCTTAGGTTCTGAAATTAACATGGTACTTGTATCTTCAACAACTCTTGACTTTGCAACAAAAGGAGTTATCTCTTGAGTCATTTCAAGGTTAGAGTCTTGATTAATGTAGGAACTAAAATAAATACTTAGAGCTCCAAATCCTGTCAAGAAAAAAGCTGGAATTAAATCTTTAATTTTATCAAATAGACCTTGAGTTTTCTTTGGAGCAATTATAATTAATTTATTTGCAAGCGCCCAATGTTTTACCTCTTTACCTTTCTGAGAATAATGAAAGTGAGTATTTTCAATTAAACCTGCTTTTGAGAGTTGTTCAATGGTATAATTTACAGTTGAGGGAGCAATTTTTAACTTTGAAGAAATTTCACTCTCAGTTGCTTTTTCTTCCTTTTCAAGAAATTCAATTATTTTTTTACCTGTTTTTGATGAAACTGCATTTGCTACATCTTTAGTATTTTCATCATCTAAACTAAGTAAAATAAAATTTTCTTTTTTAGTCATAGAATTTTATATCTTTAATTATTTATAAAGAAATTTATAACTTCAATTTTCTTTGTAGTAAAATATCTTTTCAAAAAAGTTTATATAAAAAATTATACATTTTATTGTTATGGAAAATAATTCTTCATCAAAAAAAGAGTTTCTAAAAACAACTAAATTAAAATTTTATGAAGAAATTAAAAAATATCAAAAAACACTTAAACCAACAAAAGAAATTATAGGTTTTGGTTCAGCTCCAATTGTTGGTGAAAAAAATTATCCCTTCCTTGCAACTCATAACATTTCAAATGAAGAGAAAAGTTCTTCTTTTTTTGAAACTGGTAATTTAGTTAAAAAATCTTATGATGATATTCTACCTCTAAAGGCTAAATCTATTTTAGGATCTACAAATAAAAATTATATTAAAAAACCAAGAACTAAAATTGTTGAAGAGTTAAGGGATATCTATAAATCAAAAAAAGCAGTTGAGATGCAGTCAACTTTTGAAAAAGAATTAATATTTAATAAAATTTTAACTTCAAAAGTTTCAGGAGTTATGGGATCTCAAAATGAATTAACTAAACTTGAAGCTCAAGAAAATACTTCAACTTCAAATAAAATTGAAAAGTTTACTCAAAATGATATCAAGGCAAGAGAAGCAATCATTTCACTTTATGAAAAAGGAATTAACGAACATCAAATAATTAATCTCTTAGCTCTAGGTTCCTTTGGTATTGACATTAATAGAAAGTTAGTTCCAACAAAATGGGCAATTTCAGCATATGATCAAACAATTGAGAAATATTTACATAAAAAGATTTTAAATAATAATGTAATTAATGAATATGAAATTTATCATGATTTAGATAAAGGAAATGATTTCATTATAATTTTAATCCCAGATCACTTTAATGCAGAAATTGTTGAAACTTGGGACGTTTCAGGTTTAGATCAAGAGGCACTCTCAGGAAAATGGAAAACTAATAAAAAGACAATAATTGAAGTTGACTATGTTGGTAATGATAACAAATTAAAAACAAAAGAACCTCAAACAGCAGGAGGTTTTTGGGCAACTAAATCTCCAATTCATAGGTTTTTAGATGAGAGAAAAAAACAAGCATCCTATATTTCAATTAGATTTATTGATAACTATGAAATCCCTTTAGGGGTTGTTTTTGTGAGAGAATGTGTTAGAAAAGCTCTTAAGAATTGTATTTTAAAGACAAGTTCAAGTCTTGAAGTTGAAAGTTTTTTAAGGGAAAATTTCCCTAGACATTTTAAACATTATTTTTTTTCAACTACACTTAAAGAACAAAAAAAACAAAAAAAGTTAACTAATTTTTTCAATCTCTAATACTTCAACTTCTTTAACTAATGAATGTAAAATATTTGATATATTTGAATATCCTCTTCTTTCTTCATCCCAGAACTCATGATAATCTAGATGTCCAGCTAATAGGTTTCTAATTCTTTTAAGAGCTTCAATAAAATATTCAATAGTATCATCATCATGTTTTTTAATTCTTAGCGAATTAATTTCCTCAAAAAATTCTCTTAATTCATCATCTTGTCTAAGTAAAACGTCATATAATTGTTTTTCAAGTAAAAATATTTTTTCAAGGGAATTAATTTTACCAGGTTCATCTACACATTTAATTGTAAACTCTGAAATTAAATTTTTTAATCTCTCTTTATGCATTATTTGTTTTTTTAAATTTAGAAAATCCTCTCTAATTAAATTTAAATCATTAAGTAATTCTTTAGTTTCTTTTAATTTAATTATCTTTTTAAGTGTTGGTTTATCTTGACTATTTAATAAATATATTAAATGGTTTGTATCTTCAAGTGCAATTTCTTCTTGATTTTTTAAATCTGTAATTAAAATTCCCCACAACTTAGATTCATGTCTTTGTAAATCTTTTAAAAAAATAAGTAAAGCTTCTTTAGGATTTTTAGTTCTAGTTTTTTCTCTTAGAACTTCATAAGCTTTTGATAATATTCTCATAAAAAAATTTCTTTTCTTAGAATATAAATTAATTAGCAACTACTAAAAAAGGAAGAAATAATATCTCTGACTTTATTTTGTAACAACAACTCTTGGTTTTTTAATGATATCTCCTCTATATCTAAACCCTTTTTTAACTGTTTTTAAAATTAAACCCTTAGCCATTCCTTTTGCATCATCATAACTTGCAACTTCGTGAATCTCAGGATCATAAAACCTCTCTTTTGGTTCAATTTCTTCAAGTGAGTAGTCAAGCATTGTTTTTTTAATTACTTTTTGAGAGGCATTAACACTCATCATTAATTGTTGTAATTCTTTTGATGTTGCATGTACTTTAAATGAATCTGCTTTTGTTTGTTCAATACTTTCATATAACTTAATTAAATCAAGTGCTACTTTTTTTTGAACATCTAATTTATGTTTTCTCATCTCAGCTTCATGATTTTTAATTAATTGTTGATTTTTTGATTTAATTTGGGAATATTTATGATACATTACTTCATATTTATCATCAACCCCAGAAAAAGCTTCCTTAATTTTTTTAAATACCATTTTTTTAATCTATGTTAATTTTAGGTTAAAATGATTTATAAATTTTTGTTTATAAATCAAAGTTTCTCATGTTATTTTTTAATTAATAGCTTGGTGATGAAACATAATATTTAAAAACTTATTTTACTAATAAATTATTATGCTTCTAACTAAAGATAATTTGCTTCGATTTGTAAGACAAAATAAATATACAACTCCAACTCAGGTAGCTTCTGATTTTGAAACATCAACTATGATTGCTTCAGCTGCTTTAAGTGAACTTGCAAAAGAGAATTCAATTAAAATTACAAATTTAAAATTATCTTCCTCACCTTATTATTATGATAATAATCAAAGAGAATCTTTGGTAGAGCTTGGGGAAAAACATTTTTCAGGAAATGAATTAAATATTTTTAATAAATTAAGAGAATCTCAGTTAATTAATAATGCTTCTTTAACTATTCCTGAACAACTAGCAATTTCAAAGATTTCAGATTTTGCAAAACCTCTTGACATTAAATATGATTCTTCAGACTTAAAATTTTGGGTCTGGTATTTAAGAGATATCAATGAAACTAGAGAACAAATTTTAGATTATCTTAAAGGTAGCAATTCTCAATCCTCTGGAACTAAAAAGTCAAGTTCTAAAGAGGAAAGTAAAATAACTAAAAAAGTTGAAGTTGCTCTTGAGGAAGAAACTAAAAAAATTGAACCTCAAAAAGAAAAAATTAAAGAAGAAATAAAACCTCAGCCTGAGGTGCCAGTAATTAAAGAAAATTCTTCAAAACAGAGAATTGTACCTGAATTTGAATCTCCAAATATGAATGTTGAAAAAGATAAAGTTGAAGAATTCATTGAAAACTATTTACATTCCAACTATCTAAAAATTGAAGAAAAAGATAAATTAGATGATGGTTATCTATACTCTGCAATTCTTAAGGTTAATAAGATTACAATTCATTTTGATTGTAGATACTTTTCAAAAAAACCTCAGGAGATTGACATTATTAAATTTTATACTTCCTCTATGAACCCAAAATTAGTTTTTATTGAAAATGCACCTAAAAAATTATTCAAGTTATCTGAGAATTTAGAAAATTTAGAACTAGTAAATATTTAAAATGGATAACTATGAAAATTCACTTGCCCAAAGAATTGATTCTGAATTATCTAAAGGGAATTTTAGTGAATTAAATAATTTAATTGAAAATAAATTACATAATTCTTCTCCAAAACTTGATACAAAAATTAATGTTATAGGGGTTGGATTTGTACCATTTTCTTCAAGATTAGATTTCCAAAATGATTCAGAACCAACAAAAAATATGCATCCCTTTGGAAGTTTTATTGGAAAAGAGAGTTATCTGAGAAGAGGATATAAAAAATGAAATCAAAATTAATTCAAAATTTAAATTTTTTCCTAAAAGGTATGTTAATGGGGATTGCTGATTTAGTTCCAGGAATTTCAGGTGGAACTATTGCTTTTATTACAGGAATTTATGTGAGGTTAATTCACGCAATTACTGAGTTAACTCCTAAAAATTTTATTTTAATATTAAAAGATCTTTTTAGAAAAGATTTCAAATCCGCTCAAAAGAAATTTATTGAATTTAGTTTTTTATTTTTACTTCTTTTATTTGCAGGTATTTTCACTTCGATAATATTAGGTTCAAAGTTAATTCATTATCTATATCTAAATTTTAATTCTGAGCTTTTAATTTTCTTCTCAGGTTTAATTTTAGCATCCTCTAAAATTATATTTAAAGAAATTGATAAACATAACTCATTTAATATAGTATTTGGAATTGGAGGTATTCTACTTGGTTTATCTCTTCTATATATAACTCCTCTTGAAATTTTAAATCCTTCTTATTTAACAATATTATTTGGAGGTTTTTTAGCTGTATTTGCTTTATTTTTACCTGGTGTGTCAGGCTCTTTTATTCTTTTAGTTTTTGGATTATATGGATTTATAATTGATTCTCTTCAAAATATCATTTCAAATTTAGATGTATTTTTAGTATTTGGAGTTGGTGCAATTTTAGGTATGGTAATTATATCAAGGTTAATTAAATATTTATTTAAAGAAAATAAATCACTAACTCTCTATGTTTTACTTGGATTAGTTTTAGGTTCACTCTCAATCCCTTTAACTCAAGCTCAAGTTCAAATAAATCCTCAAAACTTCTACATTCATTTGATTTTATTTATTTTAGGAATTATTTCAGTTATTTTAATTGAAAAACTTTCAAATAAACTTCATTCATCAACTAAAGAATAATCTTCATCTAGGAGTTCAAATTCTTTTAATTTATCATTTTCATAATACACAAATCTAATCCCAACACCTGCCCTTAAAATTGCATTCATTACAGCCATATGTTCATTCCCTGACCCTGAACTTTGATTTATTGCAACATCAAATTCTCCTTTTAATTGTGACTTGAAAACTTTAGTTAGTTTTGTAAACATCTCATCTAAATTATTTTCATCTATTTGTAATTTAATTGCCTTTGATGGAGATATTTCAAAAGTTTTATATGCAAACTCATTACATATAAGAAGAACTTTACTCCATTTTTCTTTATTAACTAAATCTAAAACTTGTTTCCAAGTTCCTTTTCCTGAAGACACATGCGCAATTAATACTGTCATTATAATAAAGAATAGAAATAATAATTTATAATTTTATGCTTCTAAAATATAATCCTCTATTTTTTTAGATTTTGGAAATTTTTTTCTAAAAGTAGGAAGTATTCTATAAAATGGATTCTCATCTCTTAATACTACTTCTTCACCATTTTCAGAGATTAATGTATAATCTTGTGAATCTATTTTTTCAGAAGTTTGACTACTTGATTGCAATCCTTTTTTTTCATGAGGTCCAACAAAACAATTAGGAAATTCTTTCTTAATTAATTCATCAATTGAAATATAATCCCTTACAGCTCCATTTATATGTTTAATTTGAAAATCTCTAAGATATTCATTTGTAAATTCAATTGATACAAAGGGAATATATTTCTTATTTGAATAATCATATGTTTTAATATTAACTTGAAAATAGACTTTTCCTTCAATTGGTTCTGTTTTACTAGTTAGATCACTAATTTCATAAATTCCACTTGGCAAAATATTTTTTAAATATTTTAAATTGTTTTTAGTACTATTTTCAAGAGTTACCACTAGATTAAATGACAACCCTTACTTATTTTTAAAGCTAACTATTTCTTTAGATAGACAATTTTTTTATCTGAACTTAATTCTTGAGAGTATTCATACCCACTTGAATGAGAAAATTTTTCTAGATCATTTCTTGAAATTGTCTCAAATTTAAGTATATAGTTAATTATTTCTCCTTTTAATACTTTAGAATTATGTCCTGCTTGTTTATATTTATTTTTCTCTCCTATAAAATCCATAAATGTAATCTCAAAATATTCTATATTTGAATAATAACTTACAACTTTTCTATGACTCTCAGGTAAAATGTCAATTACTATTTTTTCTTTAAATAAAAAATCAAAGTGTCCTTTTAATCTTAATTTCCAGAATTTAACTAAATTTATATCTAAGAATTTAGAACCTATTTTTAATTTGTATTCAGGTGTCAAGTCAAGAGGTCTTAAAAGTCCAAATAAACCATCTATAAAAATCACACTGGAATCAAATCTATTTTTTTTATCTTCATTTAATTTTTCATAATTTATTGATTTAAACATAACTCCATCAAATCTATTAATTGCATTAAGAGTTGGTGAATTTAACATATCTAAAATACTTTCTATACTTTCTTGTAATTTTTTCCCTTTCACATCAAATATTTTTTCTACTTCTTCTTGGGATAACTCATTAAGTGCTTCTCTTAATTTATTATATACTTCTTCCCTATCAAATTGTAGGGAGTTAAAAGAATTATGTTTTTTTAAATTTTCAACTACTCTATAGGGTTTAGTTTCATCTCCACCCTTTTTTTTCCCCTCAGATGGAGGAAGTAAAATTGTGTAATTTGTCATAACTAAATTTTAATTTTTAGTATTTAAATAATTTTAGAACTTCCCTAAGATTCTAACTTCTTTTGAAAAGAAATTTAATTCCTCTAATGCAAGTTTTGCATTATTACTTTCTAAATCATCTTCAATGTCTACAAAAAATACATATGAAAATTTTTCTTTTTTATTTGGCCTACTCTCAATTTTAGTTAAATTTAATCCATAAGTTGCAAAAGCTCCAAGACATTTATATAACGCACCAGGAGTATCTTTACTCTCAAAAACAAGTTTAGATTTTCCATAAAACTTTAATTTGTTTTCAAATTCAAATTTTTCCCCTTTTTTTTTAACAAGTAAAAATCTAGTTGTATTATCATCTACATTTCTAATATTCCTCTCTAAAACTTTTAATCCATAAACTTGAGCTGCAAACTCAGAGGAAATTGATGCTATTTTTAAATCATTTTTTGAAACAAAATCAGCACTACCTGCTGTATCTAGATATGATTCATAATTTAAATTATTTTTTTCAAGAAATTTTTCACACTGTGCAAGAGCTTGAGGATGAGAGATTACTTTTTCTATTTCATTAATTGAATTAATATTATCTTTTACAAGTAAACAGTGATCAATTTCAAGAAAGATTTCCCCCATTATCTCAAAATCATATTCAAGTAACAAGTCATAACATTCAACTACTGATCCTGCATTTGAATTCTCAATTGGAACTATTCCAAGTTTAGTTTTATTTTCAATACTCTCAAATAATTCTCTAAAATTTTTACATGGTTTTGATTCAAATTGTATTTCATTCTTTTTAGCAAAATCAAATATTGCCTGTTCTGAATATGCACCAGATTTTCCTTGAAAGGATACTAGACTCATTCTTCTAAAAGTTTAATTGAAACTTTAACATTATTGGTTCCAGTTTCAATTTCTGCAGATTCAAATTTAATTTCAATAGATCCAGTTACTGCCTTTAAATCCTCAATACTATCTTCAATGAATTCTTGATCTTGATTTGAACACTCAATTATTAACTCCTTAATTTGAGTTTTCATTGAAACTTGTTTTTCTGATTTGAATTTTCTACATGCTGCAACAATTGATACAAAACTCTCTCCACTATTTTGTAACTCAACATTTTCAAATTCAGTTCTTACTTTTGGCCATGTTGTTAAATGGATTGATTTTTCATTCTCAAAGTTTGCAAAGAAATCTTGATAAACTTCTTCTGTTACAAATGGCATAAATGGTGCAAGTCCTCTAACTGCATTATAAATTGCAAAGTATTGTGCTTTTTGTGCTTTTCTACATTCATTCTCTCCTCTCTCCTCGGGTTTCCATAACCTTTGTTTAACAATTTCAATGTAATTATCTGCTAAATCTCTCATGAAGAAATTTTCAAATTCTTTTTTTGCAGTAGAATAATCATAGTTTTCAAATGCTGCTGTTGCTTTTTTAATTGTTCCTTGTAATTTAGATAAAATCCATCTATCTATTGATCTTAATTCATTTAAATTTGTAATTTCTAATTCTTCTTTTGAGATTTCTTTAATTAACATGTCTGTAAATTTTGTCGCATTAAATATTTTATTTGCAACAGCAAGACCAGATTTAACTTCTTTTTCTTGATAATTTAAATCATATCCTAACTTAGATGTTGCAGACATAAATCTTAGAGCATCATTTGAAAATTTAGAAACTACTTCTTGTGGTGAGACTCCATTGCCTTTTGATTTACTCATCTTTTTACCTTGAGGGTCAAGCAACCAACCAGATACCGCAACATCATCAAAAGGATTAATCTCATCAATTAAATTTGATTTAGCCATTGAATAAAATAACCAAAAATTAATAATGTCATGGGCTTGAGGTCTTAGAGACATTGGAAACATTTCTGCTCTTAATTTTTCATCTTTAATATTACTTAATGCTAAATGTGTTGAACTAGCTGAAGTAAACCATGTATCAAGCACATCACTTTCCCCCACTAATTCTCCTCCACATTCACAATTATCAACTGGAGCTTTATCTCTAGTTGGGTCTACAGGTAATTGACTCTCCTCAGGTAAATAGTGTTTAGAACAATTTGAACAAGTCCAAATAGGAATTGGAATTCCAAAATGTCTTTGTCTTGAAAATCCCCAATCCCAATTTAATCCTTCAATCCAAGATTCTAACCTATTTTTCATAAATTCAGGTTTCCAATTAAATTTTTGAGCTTGTTCAAAAAAATGTTCTTTTTTGTCAAGATATTTAGCATACCATTGTTTTGTCACAATATATTCAACTTCAACTCCTGATCTCTCTCCAACATTTACAATTTGTTTTTTCTTTTCTTTTTTGATAATATCACCACTCTCTTCCATGTCAGTAATAATTTCTTTTCTTGCATTCTCTGCAAGCATTCCAGAATATTTTCCTGCAATGTCATTTAATTTTCCATATATATTTAAAACAGAAATTGGAGTAACTCCATGTCTTGAAACCCATTCTTTATCCTCAAGTCCACCATAAGTACAAAAATAAGCAATACCTGTTCCAAAATCTGCTTTAACTGCAATATCATGAGAGATCTCAACTACTTTGTTAACAACTGGAATTTTAATCTTTTGTCCAATTAAATCTTGTCCTTTTAATTTTTCAACAACTTCAAATTCAAACCCTGAAAATTTTTCTTCATATGTTGCAGATCCACAAATCCAGAATTCATCCCCAACTTTTAATTTCACATAATCTCCAACATCTTGAACTGATGCACCCACTACTCCAAAACATAACTCAGGTCTTGTTGTTGCATAAATCACATATGTATTTTCACTCTCTTCAATTTTAGCTTTTACATAATTAAGAAATGCTTCTCTTTCAATATCTTCAAGTTCAGCTTGAGCAATTGCAGTTTGAAATTTTCTATCCCATAAAACAGGTCCTTCCCTTTGTTCAATTAAATCTTTATTATATAATTTAATAAAACTTGTCTGAGATATTTTTCTTGACCTCGTATCAATTGTTGAATATTTTAAATTCTCAAAATCTGCAGATACACCTAAATTTTTCCAATCTGAAACAAAATCTTCTCTTGCATTTTCAAGGTATTCATTTGTAATTTGAAAAGCTTCCTCTCTACTTACTTTTCTTAGATCTACTTTTTTTTCTTTTTGAACTAAATTCTCAGTTGGAAGTCCATTATCATCAGTTCCAAATGGATAAAATACTTCAAATCCATTCATTCTTTTATATCTTGCAATAAAATCAGTTTGAGTATATGAAAAAGCATGTCCTGCATGCATTTTTCCAGACATTGTTGGAGGAGGAGTGTCAATTGAAAAAATTGGTTTAGATGTATTTTCATTAAAACTATAAATTTTATTATCTTCCCAAAACTTTAAGATCTCTTTTTCTTTTTCTTGTGCATTATATTTTTGAGGAAATTTACTCTCTTGTGTCATATTAAAACTCATTTATTAAAGTATATAAATATTGTGGGAATATATATTCGAAAGTATTATTAAAATTCAGGGTATTGATTGTCTTCAAATTCTCTTGCTAAGTTAGAAATAGAATCGCTATTAAAATCCTCTGGAAGTATTAAATCTCTTTGTTGAAGTTTTCTTCTATATCTTAAGAAATTACGTCTTATTGTAAAATCTGATTCATTTGTATTATTTATTATTTTTTGAAATTGTTGATTTATAATTTCACTTATTGGCATATTAAATAAAAGAGAATAACTTAGATGTTCAATAGTTTGATTTATAGTATTATTCTGTGGAATTATTTTATTTTCTTCTCTATTATCTACTAAAAAATCAACTAACTCTTTAATATATAAATGAGCTAATTTAGATTTTTTAAAAGATGTTAAAATTGAAACATATTCTCCAAGTAAATTTAAATTTAAAGTGAAATATTCTTTTCTAATCTCAGGTAAAATTATTTCATTTTCTAACCTGCCTAATGCAAGTGCGGCAGTTTTTCTTAATAATTTAGAATTATCATGTAAAAATATTTCTCTTAACTTATCAAATGAATCCTTATATTTTAATTTACCTAAATCCTCAATTATATAATATCTTCCCCAATTTGGAGATTTGTCAATATCTAAATTTGTATTTGCAATCTTTAGAAAAAATGGAGTATCTCTTAAACAAGATATATCACAAAATTCAGGGATAGCCTCATCTAATAAAAAAAAATCCATAGAATCCAAACTATTTATAATCCTTTGAACTGAAATATAAGGATTTTCAATAAATTTATATCTATATTCCCCAAGTTCATCTACTTGATGAAATCCACTTCCTAAAATTTCTCTTGGAAACTTCATTTCTAAACTAAAAAGTAGTATTCTTTTATTTTTATAAAATTATTTATAAAAAAGAGAGTATTTCTTTTACTATGGAGAAACAACGTGTACAAAAATTTATTCAACTCTCAGGATTATATTCTAGGCGAAAAGCTGAAGAATTAATTGCAAAAGGGTTAGTTAAAGTAAATAATGAAGTTATTTCATTGGGAGATATGTGCACACAAAATGATGAAATTAAAATTAATGATCAAAAAATAAATTTTGAAAATAAAACTAAAAAATATTATCTTTTAAATAAATCTAGAGGTTATGTTTGTTCAAATGATGATCCACACAATAAAGAAACAGTTTTTGACTTATTAAAGGGAGAAGATACAACAGGATTATTCTCAGTTGGCCGATTAGATAAAGATACTACTGGTCTTTTAATTTTAACAAATGATGGAGACTTTGCAAATAAAATTATTCATCCTAGTTCAAAAATAAAAAAAGAATATATTGCAAAATTAAATAAAAAATTAGATTTAAATCATAAAAAACAAATTGAGAAGGGAATTATTTTAGATGATTATAAATTAACTCCTTGTTCTATTAAACAACTAGGTGATAAATTTTTAATTAAAATTAATGAAGGCAAGAAGAGACAAATTAGACGTATGTTTGAAAAGTTTAATTATTTGGTAACTGATCTTGAGAGAATAAAAATTGGAAAATTAGAATTAAGAAAATCCGGGTTAAGACCAGGAAAATTCAAAAAAGTAAATTTAGAATTACTAGAAAAAGAAATATTTAACTTTTAAAAATGCCAAATAGTAAGATTACTCAAGAAACTTCAAGAATAAAATCTCTTTTCAATCATTTATTTTTATTTGAAACTTCTCATCTAAAAATTTTTTATGATACTTATCCTAAACAAATTAAAGAATTAGAAGATTTAGATTCTTTATATAAAGAAGTTAAATTTAATTCAAAATCTTCCTTTATCTCAGCATCTCAAAAAAGAGTTTTATCTCAAGAATTATCTAAAATTAAAGGTCAATCAAGAAAAATTGATGAAGATATTGAAAACCAAAGAAAAAAAGGATTTTCAGATTTATTAACAATTTCAAGTTCAATCTCTGAGATTTCAAAATCTGAGAGAAATTTAGCTGAATTTATGGCAAATTTATATAACTCTTCACCCTCAAGAACTAGTCTCCATAAAAAGAAAATAATTGTTAATGAAGTTTATAAGACACTTTATTGTGGAGCTATTTCTTCTTTAACTCTAAACTCTATGATTGCAAATAAATTTACTGAAACTATTTATCATTATTTTCCTGAATTTCAAACAAATTATAGTCTTGAGGAAATTCTTATTGAAGACTCAGATTTTAGTCATGAGTTTAATTTAAAAGTTAGGATCCCTTTAATTATGTCATCTCTTATAAAAGATATTGGTTTTTTTTCACCACAATCTTTAAATTTTTCAGAAGGGAATGATAATTTAGTTTTTGACGAAGATCAAAGAAGAAAATATAATGAAACAAAACAAGAATCAAGAGATTCTTATCTTGAAAAAGGGTTAGGTTTTTATTCAAGTTTAGAAGATAAAGGATTAAGTGGTACAATTCCAAGGTTAACTATTGAGAATCCAGGAAATGAAGGAAATGATTTTTTGAATATTTTAACTCTTTCTCAAATTTATTCTTCATTTCTATTTCCAAGAAGTTTTAATAGAGGGTTTAGAGATGCAGATATTTCATCTCATACTGCTTTTAAGAGAATAAACTCTCACTTTAGAAATTCAACGAATTTCCAAGTTGTAGAGTCATTTTTTAATAAAGTAGGTTATTTTCCTCCTGGCATTGGTTTTAATTATTATGATAGAAATAAAAATTCAAGAGAAATTGTGATGGTTAATGGTTTTTTACCAGATAAAGGTTCTCCTAAATTGTCTCAGTGTGTTAACTTAACTTCAGGAGGAATGTATGTAACAAATCCAACTCCATTTAATTTAATCCTTCCAAATAAAAACGTATCTTTTAGAGATTTGAGAGAATCTTGGAATTTAAATTTTAACTCAAAATATTTCTTTTGATTTTTTTTATTTAACTCCTAATCTAGAAATAAAAACATTTAAATAATTATAATTCCATTTTTTAATATGAAAAAATTTCTAATTTTACTTTTTGGAGTCTTATTTTTATTCTCTTCATGTTCTTCAGGAGAAGAAGTTATTTTAGATGAAGAATATTTTGAGTTCTCTTTTGGATTTCTAGGATCTCCTGAGAGATCTTCAGGAACTTCAAATTCTTTAGAGTTACTTGCTTCTTATTCCTCAAATCAAGTTGGAAATATTTTAGAAAATAATCAAGTTTTCATTGAAAATAATGTTTGTGAAATTGATTTAATTAATCCTCAATCATTCCAATATGCCCAAGAAGTTAAAATTAAAGTTATTTGTGAGAAACCTTTTAAAACTCCTCAAGTAAATGGAACTCTTAATATTGAATATTTGGAGGGTTCAACACAGAGAATTTCTCAAGGTAATTTTTTAATTACAATTGATCAATAAAATCTCAGAGATTGGATTTATCTTTGATGTTTCATTTCTTATAATTTCATTTTTTTTAATTTTTAAATTTAGAAATCAAATTTCAAATTTCATTTTATTAATTTCAATTTCTCCAGTTATTCTTGGAGTTTTATCATCTATCCCATTTATTTTAATTGAAGAGAGTATAAATTGTATTAATTATGGAGATGGTCTTGGTTGTAGAATGACTACTTGGATTAATTTTGTTTTAATTTTTGAGATATTAATTTTACTTTACTTTACTAAAAAAAATAAGATAACTTCAATTAAAAAACCAATTATTATTTTTTCATTTATTGGTCTATTTTGGGAATTATTCTTTGGAGGTTTGAGAGGATTTATTTTTACTCCATTTATTTTATTTATGGCACCCTATGTAATGTTATCTTATGCATACATTTCATTAATACCTCTTACTTTAATTACAAATAAAATCAAAAAAGAAAAGAATTTATAAACTTCTAACTTTTTCTAATAATTATGAAAAGAACACATACTTGTAACGAGTTAAGAATTTCTGATGATACTAAAGATATTGTCTTAGTTGGTTGGGCTCAAAGAATTAGAGATCATGGTGGTAAAAAGTTTATTGATTTAAGAGATAGAGATGGAATTACTCAAATTGTTTTTGATCCAGATGTAACTAAAAACTTTCAAGAAGTTGAATCTTTTAGAAGAGAGTTTTTAATTGAAATTTCAGGTACAGTTAGACCAAGACCTGAGGGTACAATTAATGAAAAACATGCAACTGGTGAAGTTGAAGTTTTAGTAAAAGAATTTAATTTAGTAAATTCTTGTGAAGTTTTACCTTTTGATTTAGATAAGGAAGAAACAAAAGATGTAAATGAAGAATTAAGATTAGAATATAGATATCTTGATTTAAGAAGACCTGAGATGTTAAATTCTTTAAGAAGAAAACATAAATTCATCTCAGCTCTGAGATACTTTTTTGATAAACATGATTTTATTGACGTTGAAACTCCAACATTAACTAAATCAACTCCAGAGGGTGCAAGAGATATGTTGGTTCCTTCAAGAAAACATGATGGAAATTTTTATGCACTTCCTCAATCTCCTCAGTTATTTAAACAACTTTTAATGGTTGCAGGTTTTGAGAGATATTATCAAGTTGCTAAATGTTACAGAGATGAAGACTCAAGAAAAGATAGACAGTTAGAATTCACTCAATTAGACCTTGAAATGTCATTTGTTGAATGGGAAGAATTTAGAGAATTAATGGAAGATTCATTAATTGAAGCAATTAAAGTATATGACAAAGAAATTTCAAAAGATCAATTTATTTCTCTAACTTATGCAGAATCTATGGATAAATATGGTTCAGATAAACCTGATATGAGAATTCAAGGGTTAGAACTTGTAAATATTTCAGATGTTGCTGCAAATTGTGGTTTTTCTGTTTTCAAATCAATTGTTGAGAGAGGCGGTTTAGTTAAAGGTTTAAGAGTTCCAAAAGGTCAAGATCATTACTCCAGAAAACAAATTGATAAATTAATAGAATTTTCTCAAGAGCATGGTGCAAAAGGTATGGCTTGGATGAAAGTAATTGAAGATAATAAAATCGAATCATCTATTTCAAAATTCTTTAGTGAGGAAGAACTTGAAACAATTAGGTCAAAATTAAGCGGAGAATCAGGAGATTTATTATTTTTTATTGCAGATACTAAAGAAACAACAAATGATGTCTTAGATGCATTAAGAAGAAGAATTGCAGGAGAATTAAATTTAATTGCCGATCATGACGTATTTGCATGGATTACTGACTTCCCTCTATTTCAAATTGATGAAGAGAATGGGAATAGATTAAAAGCAGAACACTCTCCGTTTACAATGCCAAATGTTGAGGCTACAAAATTTATTGAAGAAAATATTAAAACAAAAGAAGATATTGAAACTCATAAAAATGAATTATTAAAATTAAATGGAGATTGTTATGACCTTTCATTTAACGGTATTGAAATTTGTTCAGGAGCTTTAAGGATTTATAGACCAGAATTACAAAAAAAAGTATTTGAAATTATTTCAATGCCTGAAGAAGAAATTCAGTCTCAATTTGGATGGTTTTTAAAAGCATATAACTATGGAGCTCCATATCACAGAGGTTTAGCTTTTGGTGTTGAGAGAATTGTTATGCTTCTTGAAGGAAAAACTTCAATTAGAGATGTAATTGCCTTCCCTAAAACTAAAAACTGGACTTGTCCTTTAACTGACTCTCCATCCCCAGTTGATGAGAAACAATTAAGAGAACTTCATATCAAATTAAGAAATGAAGATAAAAAAGAAGAATAATTATTTCTTTTTAATTAAATCAACTAATTCTTTAAAGTGTTCTTGATTAATATGTCCTCTATTATCAAGTTCAACTATTTTTGAATTCTCAATTCTTGAATTATATTCTCTAACGTGATTAAATGGAACAACTTTATCATCACGGCTATGAAATAAGTAAATACTTTTACATTGTTTTGAGATATTTTTTAATTTTTCATAATTCAAACTAAAATTTCCAAGTTCTTTATCATTTCTATGATCAAAAACTGCTGCTACAAAATAAAGACCATAAATTTCTTGTGGAAAGTTATTCTCGGATAAATATTTAGCTAAAAATATTCCTCCCAATGAATGTCCAATTAAAATAACTTTTTTAGATTTTATTATCTCAAAATATTTTTCAAACCATATTTTCCAAGCATTATAATCTGCTTTTTGTTTATTTGGCATAGTTGGTTTAATAACTTCAAATTTATCTTCCAAATCCTCTTGTAAATTTGATTTCCAGTCTTTATTTTGAGAATATGTAAAGTCTATTTTATATCTTTTTAGATACTCATAAAAATCTTTATCTTCTAAAAAAGAACTTCCTCCATGAATTACAATTACTTGGGTTTTTTCCATATATTATTTTTTTAAATACTCAAACTTATAAATATAACTTGCATTAAATTAATATGAAATTTAAATTAAATTATCCAAAAATTTTACTTTTAATTTATTTACTTCTATTTTTAATTTTAGCAATTAATCCATATGATAGATCTGTTTGGTGGGCAGAAAATATTCCAATCATGCTAATTGTTTTAATTTTAGTTTTAACATATAAAAAGTTTCAATTCTCAAATACCGCCTATACTTTAATGGGATTTTTAATTATAATGCACACAATTGGAGGTCATTACACTTTTGCAAGAGTTCCATTTGATTGGTTTAGTAACCTATTTGGATTTGAGAGAAATCATTATGATAGAATTGCACATTTTACTGTAGGGTTTTATGCTTATGCTATGGCAGAATTTATCCAAAAAACAAAAGCAGCTAACAAAAAGTGGGTTTTATATTTAATGCCAATTTTTTTTATAATGTCTGTTGCAGGAGCTTATGAATTATTTGAATGGTGGTATGCAGTTTCAGCGGATCCCACTGCAGGAATTGAAGTTTTAGGTTCTCAGGGAGATATTTGGGATGCACAAAAAGATATTTTAATGGATACTCTTGGAGCTATTTTTTCAATGTTATTTTTTTGGTTTAAATCTAAATAACTCTCCTTCTCAATAATCTTTTTAAAGCAATTTTAACTTCTTTTATTATGGAAACAACATCTGAGGATATTAAAAGAAAAAACATAATTTTTCTTAGTTCTTCTTATGTTAATTTAGCTAAATTATTTGCAAAAAATAATCCTGATTTAGACGTATTTTTAGTTCTTGATAGAAAATTTCCTTTTGAGATTGAAGATCTAGATAATTTTTATACCTACACTTTTGATAAAAATAAAATGTTTGATTCTGATAAAGAAAGATATTTTGATAACTTAGCAATTTTTCTAAATCAATTTAGTCCCGATTTTTTTATCACAAATAATTATACAAAATTACTTCCAAAATCCTTTATTGACTTTTTTAAATTTACAAATTCAAAAGTTAAAATGATAAATATTCATCATGCAGATTTAAGGATTTTAGATGATGAGGGAGATATGAAATTTAAAGGTTTAAATGCTGACATTAAAGAGTTTATAGATGAAGCTATGATTATTACAACAATTCATTTAATTGAGGATGAAAAAATGGATACAGGTAAAAAGTTATCTTTTTCTCATGAGACTACACTTAAAGAATTAAAAACAAAATCTGTAATTCATGGAAATGAAGATCTACTAAATTTCAGAAAAAGAAATATAGTAAGAGCATATCATGAGAGAACTAAAGTTTTAAAACCTCTTAGAAAAGTAATAGATGATCTATGAAACTGGTTATCATATCAAGAATTTTAAATTGTTGAATATATATGAATTAATTTTCAAATATTTTTTCTTTAAATTCATCTACTCTCTTATCTTGAATTAATTTATATATATAATTTTGAAAATATTTATTTCTAAAATCTTCTCTTTGAGTATGTTCAATAAATTCTTCAAATGATAAATAAATTGGATTAATTTTTTCACCTGCTTCCCGTCTATTCTCACAAATTACTTTTGAATTTCTTGATACAAAATAATATGTTGGCCAAATAATTTCAGATGAAATTTCACCCTCAAATAATAATTCTAACTCACCAACCATTCCCATTTCCTCAATTAATTCCCTTTTAGCCCCAGTTTCAGGATTTAAATCTTCCTTATCTAGTTGTCCACCTGGCATTGAAATGAATTTTCCTCTAAGTGGTTGTTCTTCTTCATATAAAATTATTTTATTATTTTCATCAATTAAAATAATTTGAGTTGAACCTATTCTAACTATAGCCTCAAAAGTTGTGAAACTCCCATCAAAGAGTTCTTGTTCCCATTGCCACGTATCAAATAAAATTCCTTCAAATACACACTTTGCATTTTGTGGTAAACCTTTAGGGATAGAAATATTTTTTTCTAATTTTTGCATAATATAAATTTAAGAATTATCTTTTAAAAACTTAAGGTAAAATTACAAGTAGCAACTTGTCTTTAAACCAAAAATTAAGTGGAAACAAATCGCAATAAGTAAATCTTATTAAAAACTCATTGCTTTTCAAGGTTTTTCCTTGAATACATATTTATGATTTTTTTTATTTAAATACTTGACTTTAAAGTGCTTTCCTCTACACTATATACTCATATTTCTCACAGCTTTTAATTAAGTTTTTATATTCAAAATCAGAGTTTAATGTTTGAGAGTTTCCAATTAATATTAATTTCTTTTTAGCTCTAGTTAATGCAACATTTAATCTCCTTTTATCTTTTAGAAATCCAATTTCATTTTTCAAATTAGATCTAACAAAAGAGATAATAATAATTTCTTTTTCACCTCCTTGAAATCCATCAATTGATTTCACATTAATTTCATTATTTAATTTTGATTTTAATTCTTGAACTTGTAAATCATATGGAGTTATAACTCCAATATCTTGATTTTTTGCTCCATTATTTAAATAAGTGTCAACAATTTTTTCAACAATTTCACATTCAATTTGGTTTAGGTATGATGTTGAATTTTCTCTTGAGCTCTCAAGATTATTTTTAATTTTTTTTGTATCTATAAAAACTAAGTTATTTTCTTTAAATTCATCTTTAATATTAATATCTTTTAATTTCCAATTAGAATTTATTTTATTTGATTTTAATTTATTTTCATAAAATGTTTTATTTGAAAATTCAACTATATCTTGGTGCATTCTATATTGAGTATCAAGCATAATTGATTTCTCTTTTGGATATAATTCAATTAATCTCTCAAATAATGAATAATTTAAATCTCTTGCTTCATTTGATAACACTGTTGGAGGTAATTGTTTATGATCTCCTGCAAGAATTAATTTTGGAGCAAAAATTGCAGGTATTAAACAACTAGGTTCAACTGCTTGAGTTGCC
Source organism: Bdellovibrionales bacterium (assembly GCA_964217375.1). GTDB lineage: Archaea > Nanobdellota > Nanobdellia > Woesearchaeales > UBA583 > UBA583. Next base: position 26,285 of record CAXPJQ010000044.1, read on the forward strand.
TCATCAATAAATACTACATTAAATTTATTTTGAGTTATATTAATATAATTTTCCAAAATCTCAGCTCCTGCAGTGGTATTTGTTGTACATATAATTTGTTTAGATGTTATAACTTCCTCAATTGCATAATTTTCAAGTCTTCTTGACTTCTCACTTAATTCTCTAATTCTTTCCTGAACTACAATCCATGAGGCCATTTTTCTCATTAATGGTGCAGGCACTCCCCTTGATTGTTTTCTATATTTTCCATATTTTTTAATTTGTGAATCACTAAGTCCTCTCCTTAAATCTTTAGTTGGTTTTTGGTATTGTTTTTGTAGTTCTTTTGATCTCTCAATTTCTTTATGTAATAGTTTTGCATCTTTAAAGAAAGTTTCAAATTCAACCAAGTAATCAAGAGAGTAATTAGTTAGATTTGTATCAATTCTTGATGGGTTTCCAATACGAACTACATTATCACTATACTTAGTTATTTTTTCTAAAATATTATCAACACCTTGATTTGAATCACAACAAACTAAAACTCTATCTCCATTTTTTACACACTGTAAAATACTCTCAACTAATGTTGTTGTTTTCCCAGTTCCAGGTGGCCCATGTAATAAAAAGAAATCTTTAGTTTCAAGAATTTTATTTACAGCATCAATTTGAGTTTGATTTAATTTTTCATTTTCAACTTGAATTTGTTTAATTTGATTTTTTTCATGAAGAAGAGGATTTCCAAGTAAATTTCTTTTTAGTTCCCAGTTTCCTTTTAATTTAGATAAAGCTATTTTTTGTCTTTGAAAAACAACATCATTTGTAAACAAATCAAGTCTAAGCCCAGTTGTGTAGTGATATGATTGTGGTTCTCTTGGGTATGCAACAGTAATTGAGTTATAATTTTTAGAAATTACAGTTCCTTGTAATTCTTGACCTGAGGGTTTTTTACTTTGAGTAACTATTACTAAATCTCCTACTTGAATTTCATTTTTAGGTAATTTATCTTCAATCTTTTTAAATTTAATGAGATATGTTTTTCCAAGTCCACGGCCTGCATCTTTTCCTTTTAAATTTAAAATTGCTCTTCCCGCATTTTCTCTTTTTTGAGGAGAAAACCTTTTAATTTCTCCCAAATGTAATCTTCTCTCTTCTTCTCTTTCAAGTAAAATTAGTTTTTTAAAATAATCAATATAATCAAAAATATTTGGGAAATTTTTTCTCATAAAATAAATAAAAATTTTAATTTATTTAAATTTTATTTCTTCGGACTATATAATTTAAATGCAGATGCTACAAGTAAAGGAAAAACTAATGTTGCTTCGGCTTCAACTTTTACTCTTTTGGCATCAGGGGCAATTTTCCCCCAACTTACTGCTTCATCAATTGGAGCTCCAGCATTTGAACCTTCCATTTCAAGTCCTGAATTAATATAAACACAATAATCAGCTCCATCTCTAAATAATCCTACATTTGCAACTAAATGTTTTGGAACTGATCCTCCAATTGAGATAATACCCATTTTTTCAGAATCTAGTCCAATATCAGTTACTTGAACAATATAATCTGAAGTATCAATTTTTAATTCTGGATGATTTTTCTTAAAAAAATAAATCATATCTCCCAATGAACCATCTGGAAGGGCAGGACAAAATATAGGTAAATTATTCTTATATGCAAAATAAGTAAAACTTTCTTCTTTATTTTCTATATCTTGAATTTCTAGTTCATGTCCAAGTTCGAATACAAATTCTTTAATTCCAATAATTTCTCCAGTTTTTCTTTGTTTTTCAAGTAATCTTTGAAGAAATGGATTCATAAATTTTTCAAAATATAAATATCTATCATTTGGAATAAAAATATTTCCCGTTCTATTAATTCCTTCTTCTCTTAAATAAGTTCCATTTGCTCTAAAATCTCCTAATACAAATGGTTTAAAACATTTAATAATGTCCTCCTCAATTGCTCCTGCTGTTGTTGCTATAACATCTACAAGTTTATTTTTAATTAAGTATTTGATATGTTCTCTAACTCCACAAGTCCCCATGTTTGAAGTAAAAGCTAAAAAAATAGTGGCTTTATTATCTCTCATTTCTTTTGTAATTTCAATTGCTTGACCTAAACATGTCGCTTGAAATCCAGTATTTATATATGACTTCATAAATTCTTCAAATTTAAATTCTTTATCAAAGTCATAACCTTTAATTTCTGGCCATCCATCCAATGTATTTGCTTGTTTTAATACATTTTCTTTTGCATTTTTTTCTTTTTTATTCATATTGTCATATGTTGTCATTTTTTTTAGAATTAATTTTAACTAGTTTTTTCTAGAATTTAGTCTTTTTAAGTTATAATAAAAATATAGGATTAATTATCTCTATTATTATGAGATGCACTATAACCTCTAAAACTAAATGCTTTCATTAAAGAAATAAGTATTTATTTATTTAAAAGATTAATTATCTTTTCCTAAATTGTAGATTATATCCTAAATGATCTTCAATTTTAGAAATGGCTTGAGGATTATATCTACTCTCTAAATATTCCATAATCTCTGAAGGTTTTGTAAGTATTTTATACTCAGCTTTTGGAGTATTTCCAAACCTTTGATCAACTAAATTCCCTTGAGGAATATACTCTTTATTTTCAAATAATGATTTTTCACTTATTTCTCTTGAAGTTACTGCTTTAGATGTAGCTTCAGATCTGGCATCAAAAATTGATTTATTTAATAAAATCCCATTATTTTCTTCGGAATATGAGACACCACTACCTAAAACATATAATCTTTTAATATCAAAACCTACGGATTGTCCCACAGTTACTAGTTTTTTAAATTGCTGACAAATTAGGGCAAGTTCTAAACCATCGTTGATTCTATTTTTTAAAGGACTATTTTCTTTTTCCATACTCTATTTATTACTACTTCTGAGTTATTTATAAATTTAATTTTCTTTTTAAGTCTTTAATCTTTTTTGTTGAAGTAAGTTTTATAAAGGGAATCTCATTTATTTTTAGTATGACAGAAAATAATACACTTGTCCCTGTTGAAGAATATTTAACAGCTGGAGTACACATTGGAACTAAGTTCAAAAATGGTTACTCTCAAAAGTATGTACATAAAGCTAGGGCAGATGGTTTAAAAATTATTGATTCTGAAATTATTGATGCTAAATTAAAAGTATTAATTAACTTATTATCAAAATATGATCCATCTGAATTTGTAATTATGGGAAGAAGAGAAAATGCAAAAAAACCTCTTCAAGTATTCTCAAAATTAGTTGGTTGTGACGTTTTTACTGGTAGATATTTACCTGGTAAATTAACAAACGCATCTCTTGATGACTTTAAAGAATACAAATTAGTTATTGTATGTGATCCTCTAACTGATAAAAACATTTTAAATGAAGCTTTTGAAATGGGAGCTTTTACTGTTGGTTTTTGTGATACTAATAACAAATCAAACAAATTAGATTTAGTAATTCCAATTAACAATAAAGGTAAAAGATCAATGTCTTTAGCATTCCATTTACTTGCTAAACATTACCTTGCAAATAAAGGAATTTTAAAAGAAAAAGACTTTACATATACTGTAGATGATTTTGTGGACGAGTAAATTTTATAAATCAAAATCTAATTTTTTTATATAGGCAGCTACCAATTTTATTTTAATGTGGCTTTGGTGTAGCATGGCCTATCATCGGGCGTTTGGGACGCCTGGACCCAGGTTCAAATCCTGGAAGCCACGCTTTTTATATTTCTTTCAATTTAGTTTTAATTAATCTAAGTGTTTTAACAATTCAGCAGAAATTATTGATAAACTATTTAATTTTTCTTCAAGAAAATCAATATCTCTTTTATCAATTAAGTGAGAATTATTAAAACTTGTCTTAATATTTTTAAGAATTGAACCTTCCTCAGAGATTATAATATAATTATCTTGAAAAATAATTATAATATCTTTATTTTTGTCATGAAGTTTAATTAATTCTTCTTGAACTCTAGGAGATAAAACTTTCATAATTTCAAGTTCTTTTTCCTCTTTATTTCCATTATATACAAATGAAAATCTTTTATTAAATTCGTTTGATTCAGTTCTAATTTCTTTTTTACTTGCTTTATTTTTAGGTGTTGACTTTACTAATTTGAATGCAGTTTCAACTTTTTTTTCATTATATAAAATAATATAGTTTTCAATCTTAAAATTTTTATTAGATAAATTATATTTAAATTCTCCTCCGTGAAAATAATATTTTTTATTTTTTTTATTAATATCTCCCCAAAACATATTTTGTGTTTTTTGTTCACCTAACCCTTTTCTAAAAAAAGAAGGAATCTCTTTTTCTAAATATTCCCAATATATTGGATCCTCAGCTGGATCATATAGCCAGTTATTTTTCTTTGCAATTTGTAATTTAATTATATCTTCAATTTCATCATTGTATAGAAGAAAGCTTTGTACCAAAAAAAATAGCCAAGGAATTACTAGAAAATAATATCCACCTAGTTTTCCAAGAATAGTATAATAGTTAAGTGGAACTAGGATTATTGTACCAATTAATCCAATTTTAAGACCAGTTATCATTTGATTTTTGATAATGTTTGGGTTTTCACATAAATATTTATATTTTGCATCTAATTCATATGAATTTTGTTTTATTTTCTCTACATCTATCTTACCTGTTGGATCCCATAATTCAGGTAAATTTTGATATAATTCATTTTTTGATTGAGTTAGAAATTGTTCTTCTATTTTTAATAAAGATTTTGGATCTAACACATTCATTTTTAATCTAAATACTGCATCATTTCTGTTGAAATATCTACTACATCTTGAAGTTCTTTATCTATAAATTCAATATCTTTTTGATCAATTTCAAGTGATTTTCTAAAGTTTGTATGTAATTTTTTAAATAATATCCCCTCAAACATAAAAGTTACAACATTTCCTGAAAATAATACACTTACTGATTTTTTTCTATTTTTTAATTCAACTAATTTTTCTTGAACTGAAGGAGATAGTGTTCTTATAATTTCCATATTATTATCTACTTTAGACCCATTATATGAAAAAGCAAATGACTTATTAAATTCATTTGATTCTGTCTCAATTTCCTTTTTGGTAAATAAATTTCCAATTTGAGAAAAAAGGTTTTCAGGGTATATATAAAATCTTGAATTTATTTTCTTTGGAGTATATAGTGCTATAAAGTTTTTTTTATATGTTGTTGTATGCCTTCTCCCTTTAGAATCTCTTGATTCTACATCATAGCTAAATAATCCTGAATGGAAATAAAACTCTTTATTTTTAAATTGAGTTTTCCCCCAAAACTGATCTTCTAGATATCTATTTTTATTCCCTTTATCAAATAATTCAGGATATATATTTTTAATTTTATTCCATTTTTGATAATCTTCTTTAGGGTCATAAATCCAATTTTTAGTTTTTGCAATTTGTAATTTTATTATATCTATTGCAAGTTTTTTATATGTCTGATGTAAAACTCCTGCATATATCCAAGATAATATTATAATTACTATACTAAAATCTCCTCCAATTCCCTCTGTTAATAAAAATATCCCTAAACTAGTTCCAATTATTCCAATTATATATGCAATTAAAAATTGTTTAGAAATTAATTTTGGGTTTTGTTCTAGTTTTGAATATTTTGCTTGAATATTTGCACAATTATTTTTAACTAAATTTAAATTAATGGAATCTGCACAATCCCAGAATTCTGGAGTGTTGAGATATAAATCCTTTTGAGATTTTTCTATATCTACATCTCTAATCTTAATTATATCAAAAAATTTCATTTATTAAAACTTAACTTCAACGTTTTGTCTCTCTGATTCTTGTGCTTCAAAAAGTTCTTCTTCTCTAAATCCAAAAATCCCTGCAATTATATTTGATGGTGCCATTTGAATTTTATTATTAAATTCAGTCACATTTGAATTATAAATTCTTCTAGATGCTGCAATTTGATCTTCTGTTTCTTCTAATTGTTCTTGAAGATTTAAAAAGTTTTGATTTGCTTTCAAATCAGGGTAATTTTCAGCTACTGCAAAAACAGATTTTAATGCTCCAGATAACATATTTTCACCTTGAGCCATAGCTTTTACATCTCCACTTTGAGTTGCATTCATAATTGAAGTTCTAGCCTTAGTTACTCTCTCTAGTAATTCTTTCTCATGTGTTGCATATCCTTTTACTGTATTAATTAAATTAGGAATTAAATCTGATCTTCTTTTTAACTGTACATCAATTCCTGAAAATGCTTTTTTAGCATCATTTCTAAGCCCTACTAATGAGTTATATGTCATAAAGATCCAAAGAATAATTATTACTCCAACTCCTATTGCTATATATGTTCCAATTGCCATACTCATAATTATTTTTTTTAATTTATAAATTTTCTTTTTAACTTTTACTTTTCAAATTAATGAAATGATTTATATAAATATAAATCTCTTCAATTAAATCTTTTTTCAAATGAAAATTTATCTAATAATAATGATAATAAATTTAAATAATCTAACCAAAACTTTAAAAAAAATAACACCTTAAATTTCTTATGGAAACTCAGGCAAAGCAACCAACGCCTATGATGAAACAATTCTTAGAATTAAAATCTCAGTATTCTGATTGCATATTACTTTTTAGAGCAGGAGATTTTTATGAAACTTTTTATGATGATGCAAAAGAATGTTCAAAAGTTTTAGGAATTACTTTAACTCAAAGAGGAGGAACTCCAATGGCAGGTGTTCCTTTCCACTCAATTACCCCCTATATTAGAAAGTTAGTTCAAAATAATTTCAAGGTTGCATTATGTGAACAACTTGAAGATCCAAAAAAAGCAAAAGGTTTAGTTAAAAGGGGGGTCACAAGAGTTATAACTCCTGGAACAATTTTAGAAGATGAATATTTATCATCCCATGAAAATAATTTTATAATGTGCTTATATGAAGAAAATAAAAAATATGGTTTATCTTTAGTTGACATTACAACTGGAGAATTCATTACAACTCAAGTAAATTCTCTTGATGATGTTAAAACAGTTATTAGGAAATATTCTCCAAATGAATTAATTTTAAATGAAAAATCTTTCAAATCCTCTCTTAGAGATTTCATTAGAAATTCAAATATTTATTACAATTTTCTCTCAGACATTAGATTTAACATTAACTATGCAAATCAAATTTTAAAAAAACAATTTAACAAAGATAAAGATGAATTAAATTTGTCTAGTTATGATTTATCTACAATTTCTTCAGGTGCACTTTTATTTTATATTTATAAGTTACAGAAATTAGATTTAACTCATATTAATTCTTTAACCTATGTAAATTTATCTTCAAATATGTTAATTGATTCAATCTCTTTAAGAAATTTAGAAATTACCGAATCCATTTTTAGTAAAGATAAATCAAAAACTTTATTTGGTTGTTTAAACAATACTAAGACTCCACTTGGTGCAAGACTTTTAAAAAAACATTTAACTGAACCTCTTCTCCAAATTAAAGAAATAGAGGAAAGATTTGATGCAATTGAGGAAGTAAATGAATTTGTAATTGAGAGAAATGAAATCAGAGATTTCTTAGAAAACTTTTATGACATTGAGAGAATAACTTCAAGAATAGCATCTGGAATTGTAACTCCAAAAGATCTTTATGCCCTAAAGGTTTCATTTGAGAAGTTACCTCAAATTAAAGAACATTTATCTCTTTTTACTACAAAAATTTTATCTCAAATTAAAAATATTGATACTCTTGATGATATTACTCAATTACTTGATAAATCAATTGTTGATGATGCTCCAGCCCATACAAGAGATATTGGTTACATTAAAAAAACTTATAATTCTAATTTAGAAGAACTTTTCAATATTGCATTTAATTCTAAAGAATTTCTACAAGAACTTGAAGAACAGGAAAGGTTAAATACTGGAATTTCAACTCTTAAAATAAAATTTAATAAGATTTTTGGGTATTATATTGAAATTCCAAAATCTCAGAATTCCAAGATTCCTCAAGATTATATTCTAAGACAAACTCTTGCAAATAATTATAGATATACTAAAGCAGAATTAAAAGAAAAAGAAGATCAAATTTTAGGTGCTGAAGAAAAAATTAAAGTTTTAGAAAAAGAGTTATATGATAATTTAATTTTAACTCTTCAAACTCATATTAAAAGATTTCAAGATATTTCATTTAAAATTGCAACTCTTGATGTAATTTTATCTCATTCTCTAAATTCTCAGTTATATAATTATTCAAGGCCAATTCTTTTAGAAAATAAAACTAATTTAATTGAGGCAAGAAATCCAATTATTGAGAGATTTGTTGATAACTTCATTCCAAATGATTGCATGTTTACTCAAAGTGAGACTTATAAGGTTGTAACGGGTCCAAATGCTGCAGGAAAATCTACTTTTCTAAGACAAGTAGCATTAATTTCAATTATGGCTCAATGTGGTTCTTTTATTCCTGCTCAAAAAGGATCTCAAATTAAAATTTATGATAGAGTATTTACAAGAATTGGTGCACATGATGAACTCTCAGAAGGGCAATCAACATTTATGGTTGAAATGAGTGAGAGTGCAAACATTTTAAATAATGCAACTTCAAACTCTTTAGTTCTCTTAGATGAAATTGGTAGAGGAACTTCAACTTATGATGGTTTAGCAATTGCATGGGCAATTAGTGAGGAGTTAGCTCAGATAAAATCTCATTGTATTTTTGCAACTCATTATCACCAATTAAATAAATTATCTGATTTTTATGAAAATATTGAAAATTATAATGTTCTTGTTAGGGAAGAAGGAGATAATGTTGAGTTTATTAGAAAAATTGTAAAGGGTGGAACTGACAAATCTTATGGAATTTATGTTGCAAAATTAAGTGGGATACCAAGTTCAGTTTTACAAAGAGCTGAAGAGATTCAAAAAAATATTGAAGATAAAGAAGAAATTATAATTAAGCAAGATTTAACTCCTATAAAAAAAGTTCCAAAAAAAGACTCAACTCTCTCAAATAAAGAAAAAGGTCTTAATAATTTTATTTAAGTTCTAACTTTTTTTTATAAACAAATATTTATAAATTTCAATTTCTATTTTTATCTATGTTAGACAAATTTAAATCTCTTCTAGGAAAAAAAGATGAAGAAATTGAAGATTATTATTCTCCTGAGGATTTACATTCTGAAATTCGAGAACTTCCAACTCAAAAAGAATTAAAAGAATTAAGGAAAGAAAATATCAGGTTAAAAAAACATTTTTTTGAAACTTCTTGTGAAACTCTAAAGTTAAGGCGTTCAATTAGAAAATTTTCAAACAAAGAAATTGATGAGAAAGTTCTCTTTGATATTATTGAATCGTCTATGAATGCTCCAGCTGCAGGTAACATTCAAAACTATAAAATAATTTTAGTTAAAGATCAAAAAAGAAAAGATGAAATTGGTAAAATTGCACTTAATCAATGTTGGTTATCTCAAGCTCCAGTTCTTTTAATTATTGTACGTGATGATACTCCAATTTCTAGAATGTATCCTCATGATGCAAATAGATATTCTCTTCAAAATACTGCATCTTATATTGAAAATGTTTTAGTTTTAACAAATGCTGCAGGTCTTGGAGCGTGTTGGGTTGAAGCTTGTGAAAATGACGTTTTAAAAGATTTTTTAGATGTACCTGGAAGTTCTGAAATTGATGCTATAATCCCAATTGGATATCCTTTAGAAAAGCCAACTATTTCTAAAGAAAATCCTCAAGACTTAATTCGTTTTGAAACTTATTCTAGTAAATATAGATAATTTTATCTATTTTCTTTCCTTTAAAGTAATTACACAGCAGTAAGATTTATAAAATTAAAAAAATATAAGTTTTTTATGGATGAGCAAAAATTAAAAAAAGCATTTTCTTCAATTAAATTTGATGTTCAAAAGCTTGAATCTGCAATTGAGAGATTAGAGAGAAAAACAAATTCTAGTTCTAAAAAAGATAAAGAAATTGATCAAATTTTAAGTATCTTGGAATCTTTAAAATCTGAGAGTTATGAAAATACTAAAAGAATTGAAGCTCTTAACTTGGGAGAAAAAACTCTAACAAATTCTGAAAATAATTTAGTTAAAGAAATTGATGATTTAAAAAAGAAATTAAATTCAATTGAAAATAAACCTCAACCAATTTCTTCATCTTCATCCTCAAATCCAAATATTGAGGAAGTTTTAAATGAATTCTCAGAATTAGTTAATGAAAAAATGACTATAGAAATTAATTCTCTAAGGTTAGAATTTACAGAAGAGATTGCAAAGTTATATGATAAATGTTTTAATGAAATTGTCGAGTTAAAGGCTCAATTAAATAAGAAAGAAAAAGAAATTAAAAAGGAACCTAAAGTCTCTAAAGAAAAAGTCTCAAAATCTCTTCCCTCTGATTCTATTGAAACTAAAAAAGAATCCAAATTAAAAAAAATCTCAAAGTTTTTATTTGTAGATGAAGACGAAGATGAAATAAATTCAATTAAAGATGAAGTTAAAAAGAAATAATTTATTTATTTATTTATTTTTATCTATTTCTTTTTTAAATTCTATTCCTCTTTGAATAAAAGATAAAAATATTACTGCATCATTTTTATGCATGTTAAATAGAGTTGCAAATTCTTCTGAACTAATTTTTTGACTCTCATTTGGGTTTGTTAGAAATTTAGCAATTTCTTGAGCTTTTTCTCCTTCATTAAGTTTATACTTTAATATAATTTCATCAAATCTTTTTTTATGTTCTATTAATTCTCTATATTTATCTTCCATTTTTTTATTTATGTGTGAAAAAAAATTTTTTCATGTTATTTTCTTCTCCTCTATAACATGCAAACCCAAACCTCTCAAATTGAATACATTCACCATTTTCAAGGTTTCCAACATTTTCAATTAATCCATTAATTTTTGTATTATCTTGCATAATTACTACTGCATCTTGAGTTTTACCTTTAGGGAGAAAGTGAATATTTTTCTTTGCACCAAAATCTTTAGAATAATCTTTTGATACAAAATCAACTTCAAGTAAATCTTGACTTTTTTTATTTACAATAAAATTTCCAAAATGCATAAGTCTTAACTTATCTCCTTCTTCAAATACTTCAAAGTCATTATTATCAATTAAATATTCTCCTTGTATATCAAATTCTCTATTTCCAAAAGATTTATCTTCAGGATGTTTTGGAAGTAATATATTTTTATCAGGGTATGCATCAATTCCATTTATTTTAATAGTTTTAGGGTTATTTACAAAGAAAAACCTATTTGATTCTTTCTCTAGAATTTGTTTATTAAAAAAATCTAATCCTTTATGATATTCCTGAGATGTAATTCTTGAATCTCTTTTTGAAATTCCTAATTGTAATATGAATTTTCTAAATGCTTCAGCTTTATATCCTCTATTTTTATATGATAAAATACTTGGAACTCTTGGATCTTCCCATCCAGAATATTCTCCACTCTCAATTAATTGAGTTAGTTTTGATTTTGAGAGTTCCACATCTTCAAATTTCATTCTTCCATAATGAAAATAAATTGGAGAGTTTAGTCCTAATTTTTTATGTATCATTTTTTGTCTATCTTCCCCAATTTCTAAATCTTTACCTCTAATTACATGTGTTAAACCCATGATAGAATCATCTATTGCACAAGCCAGATTATAATTTGGCCACACAAAATGTTTATTCCCAATTCTTGCATGTTGATTTTTATTTATTCTTGCAAGTGGAAATGTTCTAAGTGCGGGATTTTTATTTTCAAGATCTGCTCTAAATCTTACAACTCCTTCCATCTCACCTTTCATAAATTTTCCAAATAATTCTTTTTGATTTTCATGAGGCATCTTAGCATGAGGACATTGTTCTTTATTATCTGTTAATACTTTAAAAGTGTCAGAGTCACATTCACAAACATATGCTTGGTTTAATTCAATTAATGTTCTTAGATATTTATGGTAAATATCTAATCTATCTGATTGATAATAAATCTCATCAATCCCATTATCAGTTATCCATTTTACATCTTCAATTACTTTATCATAATTTGAAATTTCAATATTATCTGGGTTTGTATCTTCAATTCTTAGAATGAATTTACCTCCATATTTTTTTTTATATTCATAGTTTGCAACAATTCCAAATAAATGTCCTAAATGTAGATATCCAGATGGTGCTGGCGGAAACCTTACAACTACTCCATTATCAACATTATCTAAAACTGGCAATCCATCAGTTTTATTTGGTTCTTTTTTTTCTTTTTTCTCTTCAAAAAAGTTTGGATTTAGTTCAATTACTTTTTGTTTTTGTTCCTCAAAACTTAAAGAATTTACTTGTTCAACAACTTGATTTAAAGCTTGCATATATTGTCCCATATTTTGTTTCATCTCAGGAAACTTAGGCATACATTTTCCAATTAATGCTTTTGGGTTTGCTTTACCCTTAAAAGAAACAGCATTCTCTAGTGCTATATTAAAAACAAATTCTTCAAATTCTTGCATATTAGTCATAATAATTATAAAGGTATATTTATTTATAAAATCAACTAATTTAAATCTGCATATTTTCTACATATATACATTAAAGTTCCATCATGAATATTTGGAGTTTTTGGGTTATCATATCTTAAAAATTTAACAGGGATCTGATTTAAATTTATTTGAAAATTTGGAGGTAAATAATCACCTCTTGATTTAATGCAGTTATCATATTTTTGAGCTTTGAGATAAAAATTATTTTCTTCTAAATTTTGTATTTTACAACTAGAATTCAGAATTAAATTACATCCAAAGATGATATAGAGTAATTTTTGTTTCATTACATTTTCAAATTAATTTTTTTTATATCTTTTTATTGTTACCCTATAATTTATAAATATTAAATCATTATATCTAATATGGATGATACTAAGTATGAACAATTATTAGACCAAGCTTATTCTGAATTACCTGAAGTTTTATATAAAAAGGCAAGATTTGTAGTTCCTGAAGTTAAAGGTAGATTAATTAAAACTAGAACTCAAATTTCAAATTTCGGGGAAATTGCAAAACATTTAGCAAGAGATCAAGATCACTTTTTCAAATATATGTTAAAATTTGTAGGAGTTAGAGGAGATTTAAATGAACAAAGAGGAGAAGTTATTCTTCACTCTAGATTTCAGCCAGCAATTTTAAATAAAGGAGTTTCTAAATATTTTAAAGAATATGTTGAATGTTCTCACTGTACTTCCCCTGATACTGTTTTAATTGAACAAAATGGTTTAAAAAAATGTAATGCTTGTGGTCATCAAGAAAAAGTTGCTAGATTATAAAAGTGGAAATTCAAAGAGAAATTACTGATGCAAAATTAGAAAAATATTTTGATGTAACAGGAAGAGCTCTTAAAAAATTAAAACTTGTATCTCCTAGTAAAACTCACTTTGATACAATTGCAAAAGACTACTTAAACATGGCTCAATCTTATTTTAATGATGCAAAACATTTCAAAGACTCAGGAGATTACATAAATGCATTTGCTGCTCTAAATTATTCTCATGGTTGGCTTGATGCAGGTGCAAGAATAGGATTATGGGATGTTGATCACGATTCAGTTCTTTTTACTGTTGATTAATTCATCATATTAAATTCTCTTAATTTTGAGTTATCTACATATTTTTTTTGAATTAGTTCCCTTCCAATTAAGAGTTGATTCATTTTTTCTCTTCTTTGTTCATAACTTAATTCTAAAAGTGTTTCTCCATTTAGATACATAATATCAAAGGTTCTTAAAGCTACATTAATATGTTTTACTTCATTAAAATCTTTAGTCATAATCCTTCTTGATAATTGTTGAAATGGAAGAAATTCTTTACTCTCAAAGTTATATCCAACACATTCAGAGTCAATTACAAAGCTAAGATCTGAAAAATTCTTTTTAATATATTCAACTACTTCAGGAAACTGTTTTGTGATATTATCTAAATTTCTTGAAAATAGAGTTATTTCTCCTTTATTATTATGTATTTGAACTCTAAGTCCATCATATTTATAATCAATAAAAGAAGGTTTTCCTGTAAAATTAAAAGCTTCATCAACAGAATTTGCTCTTGATCCAAGCATTGATCTTAGTGCAACTCCTAATACAATTTCAACATTTAATAATTTATTTTTATCTTGGTTAATTCTTTCAAATAATATTTTAAAATCATTAACAACATTATAATTTTTTTCAATTATTTTAATAAATTCATTATAATATTCTCTTCCTTTTTCAGTTATAATTACTTGGTTTTTTTTTGAATGTCTAATAATATATTTTACTTCCTCATCAAATTCTCTCCCTTTAACAAAATTATTTAGCCCCACTACTTCTTTTGGCGTTTTCATATCAAAGTTTTCAATTGAGAATTCATTATCTTTTAGATTTATTTCTTCTTGACAATTAACACATTTTTTATTTGCTAAGTTAATAAATTTACAATTTTTACATTCATAATTTATTCCTTCAATATATGGAAAAATATAATTTACTACACTCTCTTTCAAAACACCCTCAGACACACCAACTCTTAAATCATCTATTAATAGTCTAGCTAAGAATTTATATTCGCACTCACTTTTTGCGCTTAGAAATAAATTTGAGAGTATTTCTTTTTTTATTTTATTTGAATTTGTTCCAGTTTTTTTTGAAATTTTTTCATATGCATTTAAGATTTCATTTAATGTCAAATCATTTCCAAATAAAGATTTTTGTTTACTCTCTGTGAGTATTTGTTTTGCAATTTCACCTACATCTCCAATTTTTGAAAACATTTTTTCAATTTCCTTTTGAGTTTTTTTAGAAACAAAAGCTAATACATCAAAAATAGTTTTAATTGAAATTCCAAGTGTTTTTTTATTTGTTCTTCTTTGAAAATTTCCAGAGATTATATCAAAAATAATAATTGAGTTCTTTTCATCTTTTTCAAGTAAATCTCTTAGAATAACTATTTTTTCTAATCTTTTTGAAGTACTTTCTAATCTCTCAAATATTTGAGCAATCTCTAAAAATTTCATTTATATTAAATTTACATATTAATTATTTATAAATTTGAGGATTTTTTAACTTATACTGAAATTACAACAAATATTTATAAATCATATTATCTAGAATTTGTTATGCCACATCAATGTTTAGGTTGTGATAAAATTTACGATAATACTTCTGAAGCTATTTTAAAGGGATGTCCTGCTTGTGGAAGAAAAGCATTTTTATATTTAAAATCACTACCATCTAAATCTGAGGAAATTGAATTGACTAAAGAGTCAAAAGATATAATTCTTAAAGAATTAGAAGAAGTTGTTGATTTAGATAAAACAGACATGCCAATTATTTTAAAACTTGAAAATATTAGAATCATATCTCCAGGCAAATATGAACTTGATATTAACCAGTTAATGAAAAAGGAAAAACCAATTATTTACAAAGTTCAGGAAGGAACTTATGTAATTGATATAACTTCAATTAAATAAAAAATGAATAAAAAAGATACCTCTCTTAATGAAAAACTTGACAAGATTTTAATTAATCAGGAAAAAATTTTAGAAAATGAATCTAAAATTTTAGGGGAAGAACTTAAAATTGAAGAGATGGAAACAAAAGATTTAGAAGGTGATGAAAAAACTATTCAAAATGAAGAAGAAGCATTAAAGGAACTTGCAAAGCTTGAGAAAAGTATAAAATCCTCAATTTCATCCCCTCTTAAGAAGATGACTTATCAAGACTTATTAAAAGGTTTTATTGGTGCTTTTATTGGAGTTATGGGACATTTTGCATTTGCAAAAGCTGCAGATCTAGTTCCCTATATTGATCCAATTAGATCTGCTTTAATGTATGTTATTGCATTAATTATCATTGTTGGAATGTTATATTTTACTGGTTTTAGAAAAATTGAAAAACAAGTTGTAATGAAATTTATTCCTCTACGTGCTACATCTTTATTTTTAGTTTCAATTTTTACAATTATTTTAGTAAATGTTTTATTTAATAAGATCCATTATCCCTTTTCATTTTCTGAGATATACTCAATTGTTGCAGTAAATATTATTTTAGCTTCAATGGGGGCAACTACTGCTGATTTAATTGGTAGGGTGGAGGCTTAAAATGGGAGTTTTATCATTTTTTGGAAGAAAGAAACCTCAAACAAAAGAAGAAAAAATCCTCTCAATTCTACGTAAGTTAAGAGAACTTTTAACTGTAATTAAAGCAAATTTTCCAACTGAAGATAAAATTCCTGAAGAATTATTTTCAAAAGTATTAGAAGATGTTAAAGAATATAATTCTTATTTAAGAACTGCAAGTACTCTTCTTTTTAGATTAGATAAAAACTTAGGAAATAAATTAAAGGACTTTTATATCCCTGAAACTACTGCAAATTTAATTATTTCTCAAAAATCACCACATTCAACTTTTGAAAAAACAGTTACAGCACATCAGAAATTAGATAATTTAATTCAAGAAGAAAAAATAATTTTCTCTATGGCTGCTTAAGTATTAAATATTGAGTTTCATTTAGATTTTTTTTAACTTTTATTAAATAATTTCTTTTTTCTATGTTACTCTTTTCTAGTTGGTAAAAGGCAAAGTTTTATAAAAATAATTTGCAGAAATTAATTAGGATGTCTGAAAAAGAAAAATTATTAGAAAACTTAGTAGCTAAATCTAAAAAATCAAAAGATGAGATTGAAAGATTAGTTTCTGAAAAAGTTAATGAACTCTCAGGTTTAGTTAGTGAAGAGGGAGCAATTTATATTGTAGCTAATGAACTTGAAGTTAAATTAGATTCTGATAAACCAAAAAAAAGTGCTGACCTTCATAAAATTGAAGAAATTACTGAACCTAAAACTCCTACTTCTTTGTTATGTAAAGTTATTAGAAAATATGATAAAGTTACATTCTCTTCAAGCTCAGGAGGAGAAGGTTCCGTTCAATCAACTTTAGTTGGAGATGAAACTGGTATTATTAGAATTGTTTTTTGGAATGATCAAACTCAGACTTTAGATCAAGTTCAAGAAGGAGACATATTAAAAATTCTTAATGCATATACTAGAGAAAATACGAACTCTAATAGAATTGAGATTCACTATGGGCAATACTCAGAAATTCAAGTTAATCCTGAAGGGGAAACAATTGAATTAAAAGAATATACAGGGTCAATTGATTTTACTTCAAAGAAAATTTCAGAGCTTGAAGAGGGAGATAGAAATGTTGAACTAGATGTAACTATTGCTGATGTTGATATTCCTAGATTTTATCTTGGTTGTCCTCAATGTTTCAAAAAAGTTTTTCAAGATGAAGATTCTCAAAAATGTCCAGAGCATGAAGAAGTTGAAGCAATTAAAGTTCCAATTTTAAATTTCATTGTAGATGATGGGACTGGTTCTTTAGCAATTGTAGCATTTAGAGATAGAGCAGAAGAATTATCTTCTAAACCCTCAAAAGAAATTATTGAATTAACTGAAGATGTTGATAAATATAAATTATTTTCTAAGCAAGCAATAGGAGCACATGCAATTTTAAGAGGAAATGTTTCCTCAAATAATATGACTGGAGAACTTCAATTATTAGTTAATCAAATTGGAGAGGTTAAATTAAATGAAGTTGATGAATCAACACTATCTTCAACTCAATCTCAACCAAAATCTGAAGATGTAAGTGTTGAAACTCATGACTTAGAAGATGACGATTTAGAAATTGAAGAAATCGACATTGATGACGATTTACTTTAATTAATTTTTTTCTACATTTTTGATTTCTCAAAACCTTAAAATTTAATATATTTTTCCAAGTTTGAGAAAAATATTTATAAATAATTAAGTTTTACTATATTCTAGATAAATATGGCAAAAGATTATTATGAAATTTTAGGAGTAGAGAAAGGTGCTTCAAAAGAAGAAATTAAAAAAGCCTATAAAAAAATGGCTAGAAAATATCATCCTGATGTTTCAAAAGAAGATAACGCTGAGGTTAAGTTTAAAGAAGTAAATGAAGCAGCTGGAGTTCTTCTTGATGATCAAAAAAGACAACAGTATGATACTTATGGTTCAGCTGATGGTCCTCAAGGTTTTGGAGGCTTTGGAGGAGGTGGAGGTGGTTTCAATCCTCAAGATTTTGGAATTAACATTGATGATATCTTTGAACAATTTGGTTTTGGAGGTTTTGGGGGAAGAGGTAGATCTCGAGGACCTGAACAAAAAGATACAAGAGTTTATGCTCAAACAAATATTTCACTTGAAGAGGTATACTTTGGAGTTGAAAAAGAAATCTCATTAAATAGGGATGAGAAATGTGATACTTGTGATGGAAAGGGATCTAAAAACCCTCAAGATGTTAAAACTTGTTCAACTTGTCAAGGTTCAGGTGTTGTAATTGAGACTCAGAGATCAATTTTAGGTTCAATTAGAACTCAGAGAACTTGTTCAACTTGTCACGGTAGTGGGAAAGAAATTTCAAATCCTTGTTCAACTTGTCATGGTAGTGGTTCTAAATCTAAATCCTCAAAAGTTACAATTAAAATTCCTAAAGGAATCGAATCTGGTGTTACTCTAAGAGTTCAAGGTAAAGGATCTTATGATAACTTAACACAAAGTTATGGGGATTTATATCTTAAAATTTTTGTTGAAAATGATAAAAGTTATGATGTAGATGGGGCAGATTTATATAAAAAATTAGATATTAATTTTGTTCAAGCAATCCTTGGAGATGAAATTGAATTTAAACATTTTGATAAAACTCTAAGTGTAAAAATCCCTGCTGGAACTCAGCCCGGATCAATTTTAAGATTAAAAGAAAAAGGTCTTCCATATTTTAATTATGATTCCAAAGGAGATTTATATATTAAAATAAATGTTGAAATCCCAACAAAAACAACTCAAAAGCAAAAAGAGATTTTACATGACTATGCTAAAACTCTTAAGGATAAAGGTTTAATGGATAGATTAAAAGGTTTATTTAAGTAAAATGAATAATAAATTACTCACTAAATATGAAAATCAAATTAGAAGTGCACTTCCTATTTATTCCAGGGAGATTGTTGAAGCATTTAAATCAGGTAAAGTTAATATTAACTCAAAATCCGATTTGAATGTTTTTTTATCTAATTATTATCTATTAGAACCAATTGGAGGACATAATGCTAATCAACTTTCTAATGGTTTAGTTGAAATGGCACAGTATTTTGAATTACATGAGGAAAGTTTAGCTTTTAGTTATAAATTATATCAAAAGGCTCAAGAGGCTACAGATTTTTTATTGTGGGACCCTGCTATTAAAAAACCTAAAACGAGAAAAAAACTCGAGGATAGTTTTAATTATATTCAAAAAAAGATTTCTGATTTAGAAAAAGTTATTTATATAAATTAATTCATATTACTATTTTTTAAGATGTCAGAAGATAACAAAACTCCAGAAGTAATTTTTAACACACACAAATTTATTTATTCTTTATTTCATGAAGGAAAAATTCAAGGTCATATTATTGAATATGAAAATAGAGATGGTAATTTGGAGAAAGGGGAAATTGATTCAATTGAAATTGGTCCATCTCCAATTTCAGCTAGATTTCATTTTGTTGAGGGTAAAAAGGTTTCAATTCCTTTTTTTAGAATTAAAAAAGTATTTTTTCAAGGTGAACTAGTTTGGGATATGAGTGATGAAAAAACTACTAATTCTAAAGTAATTAAAGGATTTTAATTTTTATTCTAATACATTTAAAAATTCTTTTAATTCTCCTAGTTGAAATTCTTTAATTAAATCTTCATTAACTAGGCAAATTAAAATTCCATTATATTTTTCAGATTTATGTGCAATATATTTTAAAAATTCTTGAACTATTGTGAAATTATTCATTCTTAAAATTAAATTTAAATCTATCATAATAAATGGGGCTGAAGCTTGCTCTACAAAGTTATCTACAAACCCAATTATCTTATTTAATTGGAGAGGATCTACCATATCTGAACTCTCATCTAAAAATTCTTTTTTAAAGTAATCCATACTTTGTTGAGCTTCATTTTGATTAATCCAGGCAATTGGTGTTTTTTGTAATCCAAATTTTAATCTAACTTGTCTTGGGTTTTCTTCAGTAATTAAAAATCCTTCAAATCCTTTTTTAGTAGCTCCGGAGAATTCTTCTTTTAGATATCGTCTATCTTTTTTAATTGCAATATATGATGACCCCTTTGAAACATTTAAATCTAATTCTCCTCCTAATGTTCCTTCTTGAACTGGTATTAATTTCATTTTAACAAATTTACCTTTATAAAATTTTAAAATAAATAATTCTAATACTAATCCATAAATTAATATTGTCATTCCTACAAATTCAAGTATATACTCAAGATATATAATAACTATATCATTACTTACTTTAATTGTAAAAAATTCAGAAAAAAATCTAAGTAATTGTGATAATGAAAGAAATATTGTAGATATTGCAACAAACATCCATGGTTTTTTATAATTTTCTTGGAAAACTTTATTGAATATACTAAATGTAACAAAAGTTCCAATTACAGAAATTCCTGCAGAAAATAATAAAATAATAGACCCATCAATCATAAATAGTTAAAATTTAAAAAAATTAGTATATAAACCTTATTAACTACTAAGATTTACTTATTCTTCTCCTCTTGGTGCTAAAATAAATCCAAGAAGTAATTTGTCAACTAGTTTATATTCAACTTTTAGTGGGAAGTCATCATTAAAACTTAATTCAACAGTGTTAACTAATTTATCTGCTTTAATAAATTTTTTAAGATATTCCATTGAATATCTACAATGTAAATTTTTATCTTCTTTCATTTGTACATCAATATTTTCAGTAAATTCAATTTTTCCACTCATTGAATTTGTTTTTCCTTCCATTAAAAATTTACTATTCTCAATTTTACATGAAACTCCTTCCTCAATAAATCCTAAGTCACTAATTGCTGTTGTAAAATTTGCTGAAGATGAAATTACTTTTACTGGAAAATTTAATGATGGTACTTTTTGTAAGTTATCATCAGTAAAATCAATTAAAGATAATTCAAATTCTTTTTTATTTTTTCCATCAGAGACAATTCCTAATTTTCCGTTATCTTCAATTTTTAAAATTAATTTTGAAGATTCATCACATGACTTTAAAACTGCAGATAAGTGTTCAAGAGATAATGAAATTTGTTTATCTTCTTCCACTTCATATTTTTCAAAGTTTGTTGATAATAACCTAAAAATTACCATTACCACATTATTTGAATTAAGAGCTACAAGCTCCATATAATCTTGTTTAAATACAAAAGTTCCTTCTAAAACAATATCTGAGATAATCTCCATACTTTTTTTTAAAAGTTTAGCATTTTCTAATACTAGTTCCATAATTGAAACAAAACTTTATCATTAATAAACCTTTTGCTTGTCTAATTAGTGAGTGGTAACTTTGCACAGTTCGATTATCAAACAATTATTTTATATAGTTAAAAAAACTATATTTTCTATCATGTTACTTGAAGCAAATACAAAAGCTCCGAAGTTTAAAGCTCAAGCCTTAGTTAATGGTAGAGAAGCAGAAATTTCTTTAGATGATTATAAGGGTCATCAAGTAATTTTATATTTTTATCCAAGAGATTTAACTCCTGGATGTACAACTCAAGCTGAAAATTTAAGAGATAACTTTTCAGAATTTCAAAGAAGAGGTATTATTGTCTTGGGTGTTTCTCCAGATCCTATTAAAAAACATATAACTTTTGCAGAAAAAAAAGAATTACCTTTTACTTTAATTAGTGATGAGGATAAAGAACTTGCAAATTTATACAAAGTATGGGGTCCTAAAAAATTTATGGGTAAAGTTTATGATGGTATTCATAGAACAACATATTTAATTGATAAAGATGGAGTTATTAGTCACGTTATTAAAAAACCAAAAGTTAAAGAACATTCTCAAGAAATTTTAGATTTAATTAAGTAAAGAAAAGTTTTTTAAACTTTTATTACTTGTTAGTTTAAATTAGTCTTGATTTTGATGTTTTAGAAGCTAACTCCACATCAGTATATAAACCTGAGATTTATTATAAAAATGTTTTAGTTCCTTCTTCCCAATATGATGGTATTAAATTTAGAGTTAAATCTACACCAAAAGGTAAACCCTATCCAGGTTATTTTACAGAAATATTTGTTTATGGTGTAAATGGAAATAACTCTCCTGAAGTTGAGTCTAGAGGGAGAAATCTTCTCTTTAAATTAGTTTATGAAAAAAGTTTAACTAGTGATGAATTAAACTCTGAAATTCAAAACTTATTTTTTATTTCTTACTTAGAAAGACTAGTTGAAAAATTCAAAGTTAATTAATTTCCCAAAATTTATTTAAATAAGTTTAACTTTAATATTTTTATGACAAAATACACCTTTGCCCATTTAGCAGATTTACATTTAGGTGGTTATAGAGAATCAACATTAACTAATCTTAATTTTAAAACATTTCAGGATTCAATTCAAATTATTTTAAAAGAAAATTTTGATTTTGTTTTATTTGCAGGAGATATTTTTAATAATGCAATGCCTCCTCTTGACTTAGTTCAAAAAGTAGTCCAAGAACTTCTCAAATTAAAAGAAAAAAACATTCCGGTATATGTAATTGGAGGTTCTCATGATTATTCAAATACTCAAAAATCATTTATTCATCTTCTAGATTCAGTAGGAGTAATTATTGATGTTGGAAAGTATGAACAAGTTAGTAATGGTGAAGTTAAATTAATTTATACAAATTACAATGATGATATTTTAATTTCAGGAATTGTTGGTAAAAAAAATGGTCTTGATAAAAACATTTACAAGAATCTCTCCAATTTAGATTTACCAGATACTAAATTTAAAATTTTCATGTTTCACACAACTCTAAATGATATAAAACCTGACTTTTTAAAATCATATAAAAGTGAAGTTACATCTTCATTTTTACCAATTGGTTTTGATTATTATGCTGGAGGTCACGTTCACACACATATTAACTCTTCATTTAATTCAAAGCCTCTATCATATCCAGGTCCTTTATTTCCAAATAATTTCACAGAATTAACTAGAGAGAGACCTTCATTTAATGTTTGCTCAATTGATACTCAAACTAAAGATTTTAATTTAAAGAGACAATTCATTAATTCCATTCAAACTCAACATTTTTTATTTGAAATAAAAGATAAAACTCCAATTGAAATTCAAGAATTAATCATGGAAAAAATTGTTAATGTCGATGTTAGAGGTAAAATAGTTTTATTGGAATTAAAGGGAATTGTAAATGGCTTAATTTCTGAGATAAATACAAATAATATTGTGAAACAAATTTATAATTTAGGTGCTGAACATGTTTTAAAAAATACTTCAAAGTTAAATACTCGAGATTCAAATATTAAAATTGTAGATGATTTATCTTCAGTTGATGAAATTGAAAATTCGATTTTAGAGGAAAATATTGATAATTTAAATCAAAGGGATAATGCTAAAAAGTTACTTAAATTAAATCTAGAAAAACAAGAAGGTGAAAAAAATTATCAATTTGAAGAGAGAGTAAAAGATGCAATTAAAAAGACAATTTCTAATTAAATTTAAATATTAAAAAACATTTTCTTTTTTTATGACACAAAATTTAGTTATTGATTTATCTAGATATGATTCTAAAACTTATTCTCAAGACTCTTTTCCAATTGATGAAACTTATTCTATTCAACTTCATTTACTAAGTGAGGGGTCAAAACATTTTCAGAGTTTAACTCCTGCAAATGATGATTCTTTTATTCAAGAAGAGATTCTCTCAATGCCTCAAACAACTATTTCCTATCCTATTTCTGAGAATAATAATTACTCAAGTTATCAAAGTGAGTCCCTTGAACAAAAATTAATTTCTCAAAATAATTTATTTAATCCAAATTATAACTTTATGATTTCAACTTATAATATTGGGAATCCTCACTTAGGTATTAATGGAAATAGATATCACTATCAAAGAACTAGAAATAAGTATTAATTAAATGTTGTTCTTTGTGTGTAACACAATTATTTAAAAAGGGATTTTATTTTCCATTTACTCTAGTATGATTGAAGAGAACTACAAAAAAAATTTTGAGATTTTAAATATATTAAAAAAATCTAATGAGGAATTAAAGTCTCTTCAAGAAAAATTAAAAACTAATTCTTTAGTTAAAATTCATGTTGTTGAGAAGACACATTTTTCATTATTTAAATTAAAAAAAACTAAAGTTCTAAATAAAGCTGCACCAAATAAACCTATGATTGGTTATGTTCAATCAATAATTTTAGGTCTTCATGAAGAATATCAAAAAGCTCTTGACATTTCTCACTCTCTAGGTGAGTTTGGTCCTGAGATTTCAAAAGATATTTCGAAATTAATTCAGGTATGTTTTTCAACACATCTACATTTAAACGCATTAGAAAAAGGAAACCTCTCTCACTTTGAAGAACAAACAGGTAAAGAAAAAGGAAGTTTAACTCTTCATGAAGCAGAAAGGTTTTTTGAAGAATTTTTATATGACTTTAGAATTTTAAAAGAAGAAATATTAAATAAACAAATTTCTCAATGTGAAAACCTTCCAGTTCAGGCAATAATTTAAATAGTATTTTTAATTTATTTAAGGTATGATTAATTTCATTCAAAATAATATTGAATTTTTTATCTTCATTATCTTTTTATCTATATTTTTATATTTAAAAAGATCAAAAGTAGAATTTCAAGGTTCACCTCTTCTTTATATGTTACTATATAAAACTACTTGGGGTTTAAAACAAATGAAATCTTGGTCAAAACAATTCCCAAAAACTTTTCTTTACCTAGCATATTTTTGTTATTTTATTGGAGTTGTTGGTATGGTTGCAGTTTTAATATTAACAATTTGGTCTCTTGGTTTTGTTTTAGAAAACAACCTTTCTGCAGGAGGAGGTTTGGTTTTACCAATCCAAACTGAAAATGGTCTTGAGAGTGCAGTTCCAGTATTTTATGTTCCATTTTGGTATTGGATTATTGCTTTATTTATTTTAGCTACAGTTCATGAGTTTGCTCATGGTGTAATTGCTCAACGTTTTGGAGTTAAAATTAAATCTTCTGGGTTTGCATTTCTTGGAATTCTTGCTCCAATTTTACCTGCAGCTTTTGTTGAACCAGATGAAGAACAAATGAAAAAAAAACCTAAATGGCAACAAATTTCAATCCTTGGAGCTGGTTCTGCAAGTAATTTTATTTTTGCATTTTTATTTTTTTTAATCATGATTTTCATTGGAACTCCAATTGTAAATTCAACAATGCAAATTGATTCAATTTCATTTTCATCTATTTTAAATGAATCAAGTTTTAATGAATATAATATTTCAAGTGGTACTATTAAATCAGTTAATGGTATCGAAAATAAAGAAGAAATTTTAAACTCTTTTTCAAATTTAGAAATTAATGAAACTCTAGATATTACCCTTGATGATAATAATACTTATCAGATTACAACTTTTGAACATAACCAAGATAATTCAAGAGGTATGGTTGGAATTTCAGGTTTAGAAACTACTTATGGAAATGTTGAGGGTTACGAATTTTTAGGAGATCTTCCAGTTTTATTTGAGAGATTACTTTTTTACATTTTCTTTCTAAATTTTGGTATTGGTTTAATGAATCTACTTCCTTTATGGATTACAGATGGAGGAAAAATATTTCATATTTTAATGTCTTACAAATTTAAAGAAAAATCAGCTTTAAGAATTTATAATTTAGTTTCATGGTTTTGTTTAATTTTAATTATTTTTTCAGTAAAACCTTCTCTTTTAATTTCTTTAGTTAATTTATTTTAACTTTTTTTAAATACTTATATTTAAAAAGTATCAATTCTTTTCAAAAATATAAACATTCACCAAAATGGTGTTTTCTACATATAAATGGACCCACTTAGTTTGTTAATTATAACAATAATTTCAATTTTAGTGCTCTCGGCACTAGTTTCAGGATCAGAGGCTGCACTACTTAGTGTTTCTCTTGCAAAAGCTAAAGAGTTATCAAATTCTAAAGACCTTATTATTTCTAAAAAAGGGGTATCACTTCTTCTAGTAAAAGAAAATTTAAGACATCACATTACTTCAATTGTAGTTCTAAATAATATTGTAAATATTGTTGGTTCAATTTATGTTGGAGTTTTAGCATCAAGTGTTTTTGGAGATACATCTCTTGGTATTGTCTCAGCAGTTTTAACTTTTTTAATTATATTATTTTCAGAAATTATTCCAAAAATTTACGGTGAACAATACTGTGATACAATTTCATCAAATATTGCAAAACCTCTTTTAATTATTTCAAAATTTTTATCCCCAATTACTTGGATTTTAAATAAGTTAACTCATTTATTTGTGAGAGAAAATTCTGCAACTTCAGTGTCTGAGGGTGAAATTAAAGAGATGGCCGCTCTTGGAAAATTAGAAGGTTCAATTGAGAGTTTTGAGGGTGAAGTTATTGAAAATATCTTCAAAATGAATGACATTCAAGTTTATGATATTATGGTTCCAAAACATAAAGTTGTTTCTTTTCAAAAAAATGCCACCTATGATGAAATTGTAAAAAAAGTTGAAGAAACAGGATATACTAGATTTCCAATTTTAAAAAATGATGAAGTTATTGGTTTAATTAATGTTAAAGATCTCTTTAGGTTTCATAATAAAGAAAAAGATTTTGAAGTCTCAAAAATTTTAAGACCAGTTATTTTTGCACCAGATATTATGAAGTTATCAACTCTTGAGAAGAAATTAAAAAAATCAAGAATTCACATGGCAGTTATTGTAAATGAACATGGAGAGTTTTCAGGAATTGTAACTCTTGAGGATATCATTGAAGAAATTATTGGAGATATTGTTGATGAGCACGATAATGAAGAAGAAAAAGAAATTATTGAAATTAAAGATAATAGATTTCACATTAAAGCATCAATTGAAATTTCAGATTTAAATAATGAATTAGATTTATCTATTTCAGAAACTGAGGATTACTCAACTCTTAATGGTTTTATTATTTCAAAAATGGATTCTATTCCAAGAATTAATGAGACTCTAAAAATTGATGAGGGAATATTTAGGGTAATTAAAAGATCAAAAAAGAAAGTTTTAGAAGTTGAATTTACTCGTAATTAATTATATTTTTTCTTATTTTTTTAGTAACCTTTATATATGTAGAAGTATTACTATATTACTAGATGGCAAAAAGATCTGGTGTTTCTCTCCCTTCCTCTCAAGGTGGCCTAATTGGTGGCGTTTCTAGTTCTTACAAAACAAAAGTTGAATTTGGACCAAAGTTTGTAATTGTATTTTCTTTGGCTGTAGTAGCATTTATATTTCTATTATTTAAGGTAAACTAAAAATGATTCCAGGGGTTAATCCAAGACAATTAAAAGCAATGATGAGACAAATGGGAATGTCTCAAGAAGATTTAGACGCTCAAGAAGTTATAATTAAAACGGGAGATAAAATTTTAAAATTTTCAAATCCTCAAATCCAAAAAGTTGTAATGCAGGGTCAAACTACATTTCAATTAAGTGGAGATTATGAAGAAATTGAAGATGTTGCAAAAGTTGAAATTTCTCAAGATGACATTGAGACTGTTTCAGAGCAAGCTGGAGTATCAAAAGATGATGCGAGGAAGGCACTAGAGAATGCTCAGGGAGATATTGCCCAAGCAATCGTTGACTTATCAAACTAATAAAATGTCTAAATAGGTATGCTTATGTATATTTATTTTACTAATAATTGAAACAAAAATGGAAGAAACTTACGAATTATTAAGAGATTTGAAAAGACATTTAAACTCAATTGAACATCAATTGTTTGTATCCTCAAAATACACAAGAACTACAGAAATGCTAAGAAAAATTATGGATAGTATTGTTGGTGGTTATGAGCAATTTTTTGCAGTAGCTTTTGAAGTTTTGGTTGGAGAACAAGGAGCTTATGCACAATCAGTTCATGACAAAATTCAAATGTTAAATGAAGCTTTATTAGTTAGAGGAGTTAGCGTTGACTTATCTGAGTATTTTTTATTAAAAAGATTATTAATGAGCGAATTTGATTGTATTGGTGAATATAGAAAAAACTTATGTATGGTAAGTTATATTGATTCAGAAGAATACATTATTAATATGCAAAAATTACATGACTTTTATAACTCATTAAAAATGGCTTGTTCAGGTTTACAACAAGTTGAAGCTGGTTATTAAACCTTTTTTTTCTTTTTTCTCTCTCCCAAGTAATTATAATCTATTTTATATGAGAAATCCATAATAAAATTTATGGGAAAACTTATTGTAATATCTTCTGGAAAAGGAGGAGTTGGAAAAACTACTACTTCAGTAAATTTATCTGCAGCTCTTGCTAAACAAGGAAAATCTGTAATTTTAGTTGATGGAAATTTAACAACTCCAAATGTTGGACTTCATTTAGGTCTTACTAAATTTCCAGTTACTCTTAATGATGTTTTAAAAGGAGAAGCAACATTAACTGATTCAATTTATATTCATCCTCTTGGGTTTAAATTAGTTCCAGGATCTCTTTCTATTAGATCTTTTTCAGAAATTAATTCTAGAAAATTAAAAAAATTATTAGATGATTTAAAAGAACTGGCTGACTATGTAATTGTTGATTCAGCAGCGGGTCTTGGTAATGAATCAATTTCAATTCTTAAAAATGCAGATGAAATCATTTTAGTAACAAATCCAGAATTACCTGCAGTAACTGATGCATTTAAAATTGTAACTCTTGCAAAAGAAATTGGAATTCCAGTTAAAGGTGTTGTTTTAAATAAAGTTAGAAAAGATAATTTTGATTTAGGATTTAGGGCAATTGAATCACTTTTAGAAACACCAATTACTTCAGTAATTGAAGATGATAAAACTATGAGGGAAGCTCTTTATAGAAAAAAACCAATTGTTCACATTAAACCAAAATCACCTACTGCAAGAAGATATCATCACTTAGCTCAAAGGGTTCATGATGGAGAATATCAAAGAAAAATTGAAGATTTAGAAACTGAAAATAGATTCCTAAGATCTCTTCTAAAAGCATTTGGAATGAGATAATTTTTTTTATATTCTTTTAAAATAATTAATTTTTAATATGGTAGAAACTATTTCCTCTTGTGAACAAAAAAGAGAAGAATATTTAAAAATCATTAATTCAACAACTAATGAAGAGGAAAAAAAAGTTTATACTTCCCTTTTATATGTAATTGAGGATAGAATTAAAACTCTAAAAAAATCTTAATTTTCTTCAGTTATATCAAATTTAATTGCAATTCTATATATTGATTTATTTCCAGCTCTATTGTTGATATATTTTAGATATTTCATAATTTCTTCAGGTTTATATAATATTGTTAAAGTATTAAATTCAGGTTCAAGGTAAAGAATTTCTTCTTCTTTAGTTAGAAATACAAGAGATCCTCCATAACTTTCATTCCACTTATCACTCAAATCAAAATAAACTTCAATTACATCATCATTTTTGTTTAGATCATTAAGTAAAGTAAAATCTTTGTGAGAATATTTTTGAACTTCAAGAGAATTAAATGTAAGTGGGACTTGAGTAATTTCTTCAATGTAATGTAGGAATTCTTTAGATTTGAAAAATTCAATTGTCTGAATGACTTCTAAATTAAATTCCTCAGTTAAATCTAATTTACTCTCACTTTTAATTAGAGGATTATAATTTTTATCCCAATATCTTGAATTTTGAAATGCTTTTTTAATTTCTTTAGTTTTTTTTGGAAAAAACGAATTTAATTGAATGAACGCTTCCTTTTCAAAAAATTCTTTTATTTCATTTAATATTTCTTTTTTTAGATATGTTTTATTAATCTCCATTTTTATTTTTTATAAAACCACCCACTAATTGAGAGTCTACTCCCATCTTCAACTTCAACTTCTGAAATTTGATGAAATGACTTATCACTTACTTTAAACATATTAAATTGATTAAATTTAGGGATAATTTTTTTAACTATCTCTTTAGGTTCATTTTTAGAATCAACTGAAAATAAATCTAAACTTCCACCATATTCTTCCTTCCAATTTACACTTAAATTTAATATAAATGCAATTGATCTATCTTGAACTTGATCATCATGACATAATAAGTAATGTGTATTCCCAAGTTTTAGGGAATGCAGATCTCCCTTATTTCTAACTAAATCAAATCCTACAATCTTTTCAATTATTGATACAAAGTCTTCACTAAATATAAAATCTCTAAACTCTTTTACTTTTTCATTTTGTATATGTTTAAAATCAACTGTTCTTAGAAATTGATATAAATCATGGTCTTCAAGGTAATAATCTAATTTATTTAGTTCTTTAATTAATTCTTCTAGATTATTTGGATTAAATAAATCTAAAATACTAATATGTTCAAAAGGTTTATTAGTTTGAAATTGAGTTTTTAATTCACTTAAATCTAACTTTAAATTTAACCAAGAATTCTTCATATTAAAACTAATCAA
The DNA here is from genome assembly GCA_964217375.1 of Bdellovibrionales bacterium. Classification (GTDB taxonomy): domain Archaea; phylum Nanobdellota; class Nanobdellia; order Woesearchaeales; family UBA583; genus UBA583. The sequence goes on from CAXPJQ010000044.1 coordinate 56,808, forward strand.
AACTAAATTATAAACTTGTCTGTATTTATTCTACTTTATCAAGCCCAAATCTTTAAAAACGAGATTTTCGATTTTTAATTATGGAATACTCTCAATCTCTTCAAAAACAGATAGAAACTTCATTTAAAAAAAATTCTATCTTTGAGAATTCAAGAAAAAACTTTTACTTATTTAATTTTAAAGATTTTAATATTAATCAATTATTAAACATTTTTGAGAAAGAAAAATCAGTAATTTTTCAAGAACAAAATTCAAAAAAACACTATAATAAAATTTTGGAAATGATAAAATCTAATTTTTACCTTAATCAGACAATTAATTATTTTCAACTTTTATTTCAAAGTACTTTTGAACCAGATATTTATTTAAAAAGAAAAGATGTCCTCTCAAGAATTGATTATGAAATAATTGATTTGAAAGTTTATTTCAAAGAATTAAAGAAAATAAATAAAAATTTAAAATTGCCTTTTACAATTTATACTTTAGATGAGAGTTTTGTCCATTATTTTTATGAAAAGTATAATATTAATTTATTCAAGTTATCTCAAAAAGAATTAGAACAAGAATCTCAAAATTTTGATGAAAATTCAATTTTAGTTACAGATGAATCCATTTTAGCGGAGTTTCAAGTTTTTTCAAAAAAAGATTTTGAAAAGATTTTAATTGGAAATATTATTAAAAATAATAAAGATGTAATTCTAGCATCAATTGAAATTCTAAATAATATTAATTCAGAAATTCTTTCATTATGTGGTGAATTACTTCCAAATAAAATTCAATTTAATTCAAATTTAAATTCATTAAAAGAAAAGTTAAATTTTGATATTGAAGAGAATTTTAAGAATTTATCTTATTTAATTTTAAATTTAGAAGAAGAAACTCAAAAAATAAATTTAGAGTTAAAAAAAATCATTCAAGAAAAACAAGTTAATTTACAAGGTGACGAATTACTTGAGCTTTTAAATTCAGGTAATTTGGAACAACTTAAAAAAAAGTTACAAGAAGATACTAAAAAGATTATTCAAGAAAAAGAACTTAATATTATTGAGAATTTAAAAAAATCAAATTTAAATGTAACTAATATTTTCTCAAATTCATCTTATCCTCTAGAAGTTGATTCTGAGACTAAAGAAGATTTACTCTCTCAAATTGAAAGAAATAGAACTAGCGAAATTCTAAATTATTATTCTTCATTAAATGAATTGTCTTATAATGATTTAGATAACTTAATTCAATTAATTTATGGGGTTGATTTAATTTTAGGTTTAAACTCATTTTTTAAAAAATTTAATTTAAATTATCCAAAAGAGATTTCAAATGAAATTGTTTTACATGGTGGAAGAAACATTTATATTGAAAATGCCCACCCAATTGATTATGCAATTGGTAGTTCTAATTTTAATTTAAATTCTGAGAAAGTCTCCATTTTAACTGGAGCAAATTCTGGAGGTAAAACAACTCTTTTGGAAATGATATTACAATCTCAAATACTCACCTCTCTTGGTTTGCCAATTCCTGCAAGTTCTAATTCAATCATTTCATTACCTCAAGAAGTTATTTATCTAAAAAAGTTTACTGGGACTCAAGGATCTGGGGCTTTTGAACAAACAATTAGAGCACTTATTGAAATAATTGATTCTAACTCTTCAAAGTTAATGTTAATTGATGAATTTGAAGCTGTAACTGAACCAGGAGCTGCTGCAAAAATATTACTTATGTTTTTAAAACAAATTAAAGAACAAAATACTTTAACTATTGCTGTATCTCATTTAGGTAAGGAATTATCTTCAATATTAAATGAAGAGAAAATTTCAGGAATTAGAATTGATGGGATTTCTGCAACAGGTTTAGATGAGAGTGGAAAACTAATTACAAATCATCAACCTCAATTTTATGAATTAGGTAAATCTACTCCAGAATTAATTTTAAAGAGAATTCTTCAAGATAATAAATTTTGGGATTCAAAAGAGAATTCTACTAGAAATATTTTTGAGAATTTATTAAATTAAATTTATTTACTTTAAAGATATTAATATTTTTTTTAAATTAAACTTTTTTACTATTTTTGTGAACATACCTAGTAATAATTCTGTGTCTATTTTCAAATTAGTTAAATTATCTTCTGAATTAAGAAATGATTACTTAAAAAATGGAAAAGAGTTATTTATTCTTTTTGAGGAATATTATTCTTTAAGATCAAAAAATGAAAATAAAATAATCTCAGCTCTTTTATTTCATGAACATAATTATTCTTTAGATCAGTTTAGAAAAAAAGTTGAAAAAAAAATACAAAAAAAACTTTTAGATTTATTTAAAATATTTGAAGATTTTTATTCGAATTATTCTATTTATAAATTATCTTTAGAGGATGAGAAATATTTAATTAATAAAATTACTATTAAAAAAAGATTAGGAGTAATTGAAAGGGAATTTAATAATGTCTTGGAGAATTTAATCATTATTTTTAAATTTGATTACAATGAGTATAGATTAAGGTTTAGTTTCATTTCTTATTCTCTAAATCAAATTATTTCAAATCTTGAGATAATTGAAAATCTACACAATCAAAATACTCTTGAAGTTCCTAAAATAAATTATTCTAAATTAAAAAAATTAAACATAAAAGATATTAAAATTGGAGATATTATTCTAGTTGAAAAAGAATCTAGGTCTTTAACTTTGTATAGGAAATTACTTGGAAAAATGTTAAATTCAAATATTATTCATTCAGCAATTGTTTATGATATAATTGGAGAAGATATTTTTTTATTTGAGGCAAATGCTTATAATTCTAAAGAGGTATCTATTGACAAATTAGAATTTAAAAAAAACTATAAATATATAATTATGAGGCCAAGTTATAATTTAAATAAATTAACTAAAAAAAAAGTTCAAAACCTATGTGATTCTTACTTGGGTGAAAAATTTAGTAATCTAAAGTTAGTTGTAGGTTCTCTAGAAAGACTAAGGGAATATATTTTAAAATATCTCCCTCTTTTAAGAAAATCTAATCCTTCTAAATCTTTAAATGGTACTTTTTGTTCAGAAATAGTAGTTAGAGTATATTCTAAATTAGGTTTTAATTTAGGTATTAATGAAGATAGTTCAATAGCATCTCCGGTAGATATTTTTAAATCGAAAAGTTTGAATTTAATTGGCTACTTTAAATAAGTTTTTAAAATGATTTTATTTGACATTATATAGTGGATAAAAATTGGGATTTAGATTCTTTAATTTTAAATATATTAGGAAATGTATCTTCATTAGGGATAAATCATACTATTCCTGGGATAAGTGGAGAAATGTTTTCATTTTGGAGGGATTTTAAGGAATTTAGAGGTTTAAATTATTCTGAGATTACAACTGATATGCCTTCATATATTAAAAATTTAGATCTTAATTCAAATAAATGGGTTCCAAATGACTATCAATTTTATTTTTTTTCAAATATCTCAGATTTATTATTAAATCAAGGCAAATCTAGGGAAGAGAGTTTAAAGATTATTGAAGATTTTGGTTATTTTTCAAGAGATAAATTAATGAAGGAGGGAGATTTAGACAAATTAGTAAAAATTACTGGAAATAGTATGGAAAATTTAATGTATCTTCCTCAGGATTTCACTTACCTAACTACTTTATTTCGTAAAGTTAATGTTTTTGAAACTCAAAAAATAGGTTCAAATACTTATCAAATTACAATGGAAGTTTTGCCATCTTCTTGGGGTCTTAAAACAATTGAAGAGACTCTAAGATTCTACTTAGGGGCAACAAAAAGAGTTTTAGAATTAACAGGAGATAAAATTGAAGAGGTAACTTTTGACTATAATAAACTTTCTAAATCTTGTTATATTACTGCAGTATATGATAAAAAAGTTGAGAAAAAATCAATACTCTGGCAAAAAGGAGTGTCTTTATTTATGCCTCAAATCTATTTTAGAAGATTTTTAGCAAAAAAAGAGAATAAAAATTTGGAGTTATTAGTAGATAGAAATTTAGATTTGGTTGAAAGTTTTAATAAAGATATATTTAATAGGGATAATCAAACGGGTCTTCATGTTAGTGGTGTAACTTTTTATGCATATTTACTTTCATATTTTTTGGGCTTTGATGATAGTGAGTTAAGAATTTCAGTTCTCTCAGGTTTATTACATGATATTGGAAAAAATGCAATTCCAGATAGAGTATTAAAAAAGAATGGTAAATTTAATTCTTTGGAGAGAATTATAATGGAAGCTCATGGTCCAATTGGTTGGGTTAAATTAGATGAATTTAATATGGATCATAATTTTATTTTAGAAGAAGAAATAGTCAATGGAACTTATGAACATCACGAGAATTCATTGGGTAGTGGATATTTATTTAGTTTAGATCCAAATTTAATTTCTCCAAATGGAAAAATTTTACAATTTTCAGATATTTATCATGCACTTTCCCAAAGAAGATATTATAAAGATGAACTTTCAAGTTCACAAATATTTGAAGAATTGGAAAAGTTTGATGAAGGTTTTTTTAATAACTATGTTTTTGAAACTGCAAAAGAATTTTTATCTCCATTCTTAGAAAATTATTTTGGTAATGATTTTAGTGATTCTCAAATAAGTTCTTTTCTTCAAGGAGAATTAAAAGAAGATGATTTCTCTATGTTTATCAATGATTTAAGTAGAGGTTTATTAACAAGAAAAAGATTTTTAAAAAAAATTTCTGAGTTAGGTTTAAATTCAGAAAAATTAGAAGAGATTTCAAATTCTTTCAAAGCACAACAATACTCTCCTAGAAGTTATAAAGAAACTAAACAAGATGTTTTTAATTATTTTAAATTATATAAACAAAAAATAATTACTGTTGCTAAATTAGTTGAGCTCTCCAAAGTACCTAATGGAGATTTCCCAGAAGAATTAGCTCAATTAGTTTCATTATCCGAAAGTCCAATTCAAATTCATTTGCAGATGGTAAATTCACTCTCTCCTAAAAGTAAATCTATTATTGAGGGAGTTAAATTAGAAAAAGATAATGTTGCTTTTGAAGCTTTATCTAAATTAGAAGAATATGTGCCTATTTTAAAAAGTTTTATTAGAAATTAATTTTAAATTTAACTTCTTTTTTTAATTCAAAGTTTTCAATATTTTCACATGTTGAAGTTAAAATTCTCTCGACAGCCTCTTTAGAATTAAATGCATTGTGAGGAGTGAAAATTACATTTTCATGTTTTAATATTTCTTTATCAAGCATTAATTGAGCAATCTCTTTATGTTTTTCTTCATTGCCAATTAATTCATCTTCATGACTAATTAATTCTTCTCCCTCAATCACATCAAGTCCGGCTCCTCCTATATGTCCATTTACTAAGAATTTGTATAATGCTTTTGAATCAATTAATCCTCCTCTTGAAGTATTAATTATAATAACTCCTTTTTTAGTTTGTCTTAACTTATCATCATTTAGAAAATGTTGTGTATATTTATTAAGTGGCATGTGTAATGAAATCAAATCAGATTTTTCTAAAACTTCTTCAACTGATCCATATTTAAAATGCATCACTTCTTCTAGAAAATGATCTTCATTAATATCATATGCAATTACATTCATTCCAAATCCTACTGCCATTTTAATTACATGTAACCCAATATGTCCAACTCCTAAAACTCCTAAAGTTTTCCCTTTCAAATCAAATCCTCTAAGTCCTTCAATTGAGAAATCTCCTGTTTTCTCTCTCATGTATGATTTATGTACATTTCTTGCTAAATTTAACATTAATGCAAAAGTATGTTCGGCAACTGTATTTTCTCCATAAAATGGAACATTTCCTACTTCAATTTTATTTTCTCTACAATAATTACAATCAATGTGATCAAATCCAGTTGATTGTGTTAAAACAGTTTTCAATTTAGGTAGCTTTGTAAGTATATCTTCTCTTACTTGAGAATAAATAAATACAACTAATATCTCAGTGTCTTTATACTCTCTAGTTGGTACTTGATGACATGGTTTTTCAAAGAATTTGAGTTTATGTCCTTTTAATTTTGATTTAATAAAATTAATTTCATCTTTATTTTTCATATCAAAAAAACTTATTTTCATATAAATTTCATATTTTTTAAATTAATAAATACTTATAACAACTAAAAAAAAATAATTATATAAACAATTGTTTATATAATTGCAAGAATTTATATACTCTTAAGAAATTGATAGGCTATGAAACCAGAATTAAACACTCAAGGAATAAATAACTTAAATATTTCTGTTGCAAAATTATTAGATGAAAAAAGTCAAAGTGAAGAAGAAAATTTATATGGGGCAATTTCAATTTATGAGTTATCTTTGGGACTTATTTCAGAAAACATAACTGATCCTAATGTCTTATTATATAAAAACTTAGTAAAACAATTATTAGAAAATAGAAATAAAAACAGTGATTTTAAGACTTATTCAGAAATTCAAGAAAAATTAATCTCAGAAATATTTAAAATTAAATAAAATTTATTTAAATTCATAAACTCCTTGATCAGGTAATACCCACAAGTTTTTATCTTTAACATACCCTAGCTCTTCAGCAAGTTCAATCATTCCTTCTTTTAATCTAACATGTCCATGAACTGGAACTACATGTTCAGGTTTAATCATTCCTAATAAATCTCTGTGATCTTCTCTTGATGCATGCCCTGAAACATGGATATCTTTAAATATTTTACAGTTATATGCATCTAGCTTTGAATGTAGGATCTGGGATGCTTCAATATTAATTTGTGTTGGAATTACTTCTGAACTAAAAATAATTTTATCATCTTCTTTTAATTCATAAGGAGTTCTACCCTCTGCAATTTTTGACATCATTGCATTTTCTTCTCCTTGGTGTCCTGTACATACAATTACATATTTAGATTTATCTTTATTAATTGTGTCAAGCCATTTATTACTCTCAGCAGGAGTTTCACAAATAATTACTCCTTTTTCTTTAAAATCAATAATTCCTGCATTTTTTGCAGCTTTACAATACTTTGCCATTGATCTTCCCATAAAAACTAATTTCCTTCCAAGTTCCTGAGTTAACTCCATAATAGATTTTAATCTAGTAATGTGGGATGCAAAAGTAGTAATTATTACTCCTTTAGTATCTACGATATCTGTTTCAATGAAAATATCTCTAAGCATTTCTTTTACTACAATTTCAGATAATGTTTTTCTTTTCAAATTTGATCTTACGGAATCAACAACTAACAATTTAATTCCTTCTTCATTTAATTCTTTTAATCTTTGATAATTTGATCTCTGTCCTAATGCTGGCCTGTTATCAAATTTAAAATCATTTGCATACATTACAACTCCCTCTGGAGCATGAATTGCTACAATTGCAGCTTGAGGAATTGAATGAGTTACATTTACAAATTCAACTTCAATTCCTGACGGAAGTGAAAATGTTGAATTTACATTTACTTTAATAAATTTATTTTTAAGAGGTTCACTTACTGTTCTTTGAGATTTCATTAATACTTTTAATACTTCAATTGTAAATGGAGTTCCATAAATTGGGGCTTGGGGAAATAAGTTTGCCATATATTGAACTGCACCTACATGATCTAGGTGGGCATGAGATACAATTATTGCTTTAACATTATCTTTTTTTTCCATAATTAATTCAGGGTTTGCAACAATGTTTTTTTCAACAAGTTCACTTAATCCCATTTTATCAACTTCATCATTATATCTAACTAAATTTGATAATTGTAATCCCATATCACAAATTACAATCTCTTCTCCAATTTCAAAAGCCATCATATTTCTTCCAGCTTCGTCTACTCCTCCTAATGCGTACATTTTTACCATTTTTCTATTATACTCTGCACTAGATTAGACAAACATAAACTTCACCAATTTCTTCTCTTTTTAACAAAATAAAAAAACTTGAGAATTAAATCTCAGTTATGTATCTTCTCTATTCTAATTTTTAGAAATATTTTTATTTTTATAAAGATTTGTTTTATTTTTAAATATATTTTACATTTTTTGTATTTTTTACAATTGAATTCAAATCAAAAACTTTTATAAACCAAAGTAAATTAATTATTCTTATAGTTTTCAAAAATGGCAACAAAAAATCAAGGATCTGCAGGTAGATTTGGTACTAGATACGGAAATACTTTAAGATCAAAAGTTTCAAAAATTGAAAAAAACTCCAGAGGATCTCACAAATGTGTTTCTTGTGGTAAAGAAAAAGTTGAAAGAGTTTCCTATGGTATTTGGAAATGTGGGGCTTGCGAAAAAACTTTCGCAGGTAAGGCTTATTTGCCTTATTAAATAAATAATTTTTATTAAAATGGTTACTTATACTTGTGCTAACTGTAATAGAGAAGTCCAAAAAGAACTTATTTCTAGAAAGATTAGATGTCCTTTCTGTGACTCAAAAGTTTTAAAAAAACAAAGATCAGTTGTACTTGATTCAATCAAAGCTAGATGAAATTCAAAATTGTCTATGAGCTTAAGTTAGGGGAATTACTCCCAACTTATTATAATTTATTAAAAGAAGAAGATTTTAATTTTAAAACAAAAGAAATTAAAATTGAGCTTGAAAAATCTTTAGATATGTTATATATTAGAGTTAATTCAAACTCGCTTATAGATTTAAAAATTGGATCTTCTGCTGTTCAAAAAAGTCTTGAAATAATTGAAAAGACTCTGAGTTGTTAAAATGGATGAACAAACTAATGAAATTTTAGAATCTCTTGAATTAATTCTTGAGGAAGATATGCCTAGTAAAATTCGAGTTCAAATACAAGAAGTATTTGATAATTTGAAAAAAGATTCTTCTGCAGAATCTTTAATGAAAGCTCAAGACGATTTAGAGACTATTTCTAATGCAGCTAATCTAGATGATTATGTTAGAAATGAATTAATTAATTTGGGTCCAATTATTGAGAGTATTTACAATTCTTAATCCTATTTTTTGGTGTTATATTTTTTCTTAGAGACAAATATTTAAAAAGATATTCTGCTCTATTTTTGTTATGGTATCATTTAAAAAAGCTTTTTTTGGTTTTTTTTCTATATTTAAAAGAAAAAAGAATTTGACTTTAGGCCTTTATGGTCCTCCAAATGCTGGAAAGTCAACTCTTGCAAATGTTATAATTAAAGATATTTTGGGGGAAGATTCAGATATTAATTTTTCAACCTCTGAAGTTGAACACGAGACTAGGACTGTTGAAAAAGTTGAGAAATTAGAACTTAAAAAAGGTTCCAAGTCAATTGATTTTACTTTAGTCGATACTCCTGGTATTGCAACTAAAATTGATTTTGAAGATTTTGTTAAAAAAGGTATGAAAAAAGGAGATGCTAAAATTAGAGCAAAAGAAGCAACTCAAGGAGTTATTGAATCTATTAAATGGTTAGATAATGTTGATGCAGTTTTAGTTGTTTTAGATTCTACTTTAAATCCATATAATCAAGTTAACATTACTTTAATTGGAAATTTAATTGCTAAAAATAAAAAAGTTGTAATTGTTGCAAATAAAACTGATTTAAAATCATCTAATGTTGAAAAAATCAAATTAGTTTTCCCTGACTATAAAGTTGTAGGGATTTCAGCTAGTACTAAAAAAGGAATCGATGACTTATACAATACTATTTTTGAGGAGTTTTTTTAAAAATGGATGTTAAAATATTATCTTATACTTCATTAATGAATTTATCTGGAAAAGATAGATTAACTAAAATTTTAGATTTAGTTAAAAAAGGAGATTTAGTTGTTTTTGAAGGGAGGCTAGATTCTGAGGAAGAAATGACTTTAACTACAAAAGCTTTGGAATCCGTTTCAGGGAAATTCTCTGGAATTGAACTTGCATATTTAGGTGCACAAAATGCTTCTTTAATTGAAAAAATTAAACATTCTTTAGTTAAAGCAATTTCAGGTAAATCTTTAGGTTTAACTGTTGTTGGTCCATCAAAAACAATTAAAGAAATTAAAATGGATCCAAATAATTTAGAAATCCTTCTAAAATAATTACTTATTTTCTTTCCTTAAAACTATTGTTTGATAAGGGCCTATTTTCTCAATTTCAATTTCTTGATCTAAAACTTCAAAGTTATTGCTCTTTTTTGATTCATATTCTTGTTTAAGTGTTGACACTCCAAGGCCACTATATTCTATATTGTCTGAGTTAAATATTGTTTTATAATTTCCTCCATCTTTAACTCCAACTTTATAGTTATGTAATTCCCAAGATGCTAAATTTATTACAATTAATGATGTATAATTTTTAGATTTCCTTTGAACAACTAAAATTTTATTTTTGTCATCAACATTTAGAAATTCTCTATATTTAGTATTTATTGGGAAAAATTCTTCATTATCTAATATTAAATTAACTTTTCTTTTAAATTCTAACATATTTTTATTTGCTTGGTTATATGTTAAATGCCACCATATTGTAGAATCATGTTCAAAAGTCCCTCTTTGTAATAAAAATGTTTGAAGTAAATCAAGAGTCCTACCTTCACAACAAAAAGAAATTATACTCTCCATTACTTTTATTTTTCCAATTGCATGTATATGTCCCTCAATTGTTTTTGGTTTTAAACATTCATACGCATAAGCTCCTGTACATCTCATCTCCATTAACCCTGCTGCAGCATCATGGTTGTGGAAATCAGCTACAGTAGAATTACTTTTCCCCCACTCTTTTTCTTCCATAATATGTTTTATTTTCCAAATACTTATTTCATCTGCTGCTTTAAACATATATTTTGTATGGAAAAAGTAAGTTATTCTTGAACTATTATATGCTGTAGCGCCAAGTGCTCTCTCATTTGACTTTATTGGGGCAACTAACATTTTAGCATTATCTTCATAGAAATAGTGTGCCTCAAAGTTTATTATTGAATTTTTGTTAAATGAATAAATCTCAGAATTTAATTCTCTTAAAAATTTTCTTCCATTTTCTCTCTCACTTCCATCTCCATTTTCTCCAAATCTTAATATTCCATCTACATTATCTATTCGAAACCCATCAATTAAATAATTTTTTTGAAAATGTATACATGAAGATATAAAAAATTCCCTTACTTTATCATCGTCATAATTAATTCTTCTTGTTCCCCAAGACGTTTCTTCTCCTAGATATAAATCAAATCCATTTATATCTTTCCATTGATGAATTCCATATTGATTTGAACTTTGTCCAAATATGTGATACTTTCTATCAGGTATATGTCCTAGTACAAAATCTCCAATTACTGCAATTCCTTCCTTGTGAAATAGATCTACCATCTCAGCAAATTCATCTGGGTTACCCCAATTTTTCTGTATTGCAAATTGAAATGGAATTAGATATCTAAATTTCCAATTACTTCCATCAATACTTTGGGCAAATGGTAAAAATTGTATTGAATTAAATCCTAATCTTTTAATTTCTCTAATTACTCCACTCTCAGATATGAATTTAAATAATTTTTTTTCATTAATATCTTTTCCAAGTTTTCCTTCTTTATTACAATAATGAGTTACAAGTCCTGGCAAATCTGTTTGTAATATTTTATTTGTTCTATCTTTTTCTAAAATAAAGTTATATCTCTTTTTATATGTTTGAGGTCCTTCATAATCCCAAAAAATAGAATTTCCATTATCATCAAAATATGTTGTTGCAGGATCAGGTAAGATTTCTTCTTTATTTTGTGAGTCTATAATTAAATATTTATATTTATCTTTATGTTTTATATTTTCAATTTCAATTGAGTGGAATTCATTTTCAAATCTAAGTAGATATTTTTCATTAATTCTCCATTCATTAAAATCTCCAATGATATATATTTTATAGTTTGGATTCCTAGTTAAAATCTTAAATTCAACTTTTATTGGTTCTCCTTCTTGATTTCTTAGGGTTACTTTATATCCAAAGGAATTCCCCCAGTTTTTAATCTCTTTATTTTGATCTTCTCTAAAATATTGTTCTTCAAATTGATAATCAAAATTTTCTTGATTCATATTATTTTTTAATTTTATTTGGTTATAATATTTTTTAACTCTTATTTCTAAAACAAATCTCTCAAAATATTTATATAATCTTCTTAAGTTTATTATAATATGGTAAAAAAAAAAGATACTAAAAAAGTAGATGAAAAGCCTGAGCTTAATTCTTCTAAAAAAAATATTGAAGTTGATGATGAGCCAGGGTTTAGGGAATATGCTATAGTATTGGGAGTTATGTTTGCTTTATTTTTTTTAGTTTATTTTTCTTTTGAAATTTATGACAAATATTCAAACCCTGCAGAAATTGACGTTTTAGATGATTCAAATAATAAGTATTATTATAATTATAGGGTTGGAAATGTTACTTATAATGTTGAGATTGCAGTTCCAATTTCAGAACTTAGGAAATATGAATTTATAATTGAACCTACTAAATTAGATATTTTAAATACTATTTCTTTTAAATTTAATACTCGGTTATATAGTGGAGAAGATGGTTATGTGTCAGTTGGAGCAATTAAATTAAATAATGTTCTCTCAAGAATTTTTTTCTTTGATTTTGAAGAAGAAGATTTCTATACAACTAATACAACTTCTTGTACTAATGCAACTTCATCTCATAAGATAATTACTTTTGATATTAATGAAAGTGTTAGTTCTGGAGTGTATTATGAAAATAATAATTGTATTAGAGTTATTTCAACTACTGCAAAAGAGATGCCTATTTTAGTTGATTACTTTGTAATTTCCTTATTAGAAGATGAAATCTAATCTTTTAATTTGTCCTAATTGTTTTAACCAATTATCTTTTTCTCAAGAAAATATTTTTCTTTGTAATTCTTGTAATTCTTCATATGTTATTAAAAATGACATTATCATTTTCATTAAAGAATAATTTTTCATATTTTTTCTCTCCAACAAAATATTTATAAAGAGATGTTAGTTTATTTTATTTATCGATGATCAAACAACTTACCTTGAGTGTTTGTGATATATGACGACATGCAGTATTAGTACAATTTGTACGTACAAACTCTAGAAAATTTCAG
>CAXPJQ010000045.1:0-13235 GCA_964217375.1 Bdellovibrionales bacterium
CCTGTTCCAACATTAACCATTTGGTTTGTCATTACATTTTCAGTAATCGAGGATAATCTATTAGTTTCATTCATTAAAGCTCCTCTTGAAATATGTTTAAGTGGGGTCTCAAATGACGCCCTAGTTAAAACATTTAACTTATCAGCAACAATTCCATATCTAGTCATTCCTCTTGGTTCTCCAGTATATGTCATAACATCAGCAATTAATAAAACGTGTCTCTCATTAATTGATAAACCTTGAGATTTAACTACTTCCATAATTTCATTTATAATTGTTGCCCTTGCAGCTTCAACTCCAAATATTTTATACATTTCTTCAATATCATTACAAGATAATCTATTTATATCAACTTCTTCAATATTCATAACATGTTTTAAAGAAATACCATTAGTTAAAATCATAAATTCTCCATCTTCTTTTAAAATTGTAACATCTTTAACTCCTTTAATACCATAAACAACTGAAGATAAAGCCATTTCTTTAATACCCATTAAAGCTTTTAAAGATGGATTTTTTTCTCCTTGGATAACCATAATATTTTCATCAATAGAAGCTTGTTTTCTAACTCTTCTATCAAGAAGAGGAATTAATGATTCTAATTCTACACCTAATCTTTTAAATTCTTTAGTATCTAAAGAAATCTTAACAATATTTTCATCTAAAGAGATATCACTTTGAGTTGCAAAGTCAACTAATTTTGTTTCTTTAATTTTAGCTGCAACTAATTTAGCTCCATTCTCATCAAGTTTTAAATTTTTTTTCATAAAAATTCTCATTTGAGGCATTTCAAGAGTTTTCTTAACATCTAAAATCTCAATTAATCTAGGAAGACCCTCAACGGATTGAGTTGCTACACCTGCAAAGTGGAATGTATTTAAAGTCATCTGTGTAGATGGTTCTCCAACTGATTGAGCAGTAATTACTCCAATTGCCTCATTTGAAGCAATTTGAGAATCTTCATACTCCTCAATCACATTATCAAGCACTTTTTTAACTTGTTCATCTTTTAATTTTTCAGGAATTACTTTCTCCAAATCATTTAAAATATATTGTGGAAAATCAGGGTTTGATTTCCTAAACTCATCAATTAATTTATATTTTGCCATTTTTATAATTTACCTCCTAAAGTATTTTCAACAATTGATTTAACATCAAATTTCCCTGAAACTGTTTTTGCTACATCAATACCATCATCTCCATACTTAAACTGTACAATTACTCCATCCTCATTTCTAACTGATTTATCTTCTTGAACAATTAAATCAAGCATTGCTGATGCCATTCTTCTATATAAATATCCAGTTTTAGGAGTTCTCAAAGCAGTATCCATTAAACCGTCCCTTCCAGTAATATTTCCAAAGAAAACTTCCCATGGTTGTAACCCTTTTCTAAGTGATGATTTAATATATCCTCTAGCTGCAGGAGAAATATCTCCTTGTTTAAAACAAGATAAAGTTCTATTAACAAAACCTCTAGAAATCCTTTGACCTCTAAGTGATTGTTGCCCAACTCCTGCGTGCATCTGAACAATAGATAAAGCATTTCCTCTAGCTCCTGAATCTGCCATAATCATTGTTCCAGTATTATGATCTAATTTTTCTTGAACTACTTTCATACATTCATCCCTAATTGAGTTTAATAATTGTAATAATTTAATTTCAAAAGTTTGTTCAATTGAGAGTCCAGTTAATTTCTCTAATTTTCCTGCATTATAATCTTTAATTACTTTATCAATTTCTTTGAAAACTTTATCATTAATTTTTTCAACTTCATCTTCAACTTCCTTAGGTACATCAAAATCTCCCATTGAAACAGTTAACCCTTCCCTTTTTAAGATTTGAATTCCTAATTGGAACATGTGTGATACCATCTCTAAAACACTATCGGCTCCATAATTTTTATGTAAATGTCTTAATAAAACACCTCCTCCAGAACCTACAGTTTTTTTATCAATAATTCCTTTTATTAGTCTACCATTTTCAATGATCACTTCCCCCATTTTTGAAGAACCAATAAAATTTAAATTTTCAGGTAAAATAACTGAAAAAATATCTTTTCCTGAAACTTTATCGCCAAAATTCATTTTTGATAAATTTTTAAATCCTGAAGCAAATAAAATTTCAACTGCATCCTCTTTTGAATATTCAACTGAATCTTGAGTTAATAAATATAACCCTGCAATACTATCTTGAATACAACCAATTACAGTTGAACCTGAAGCAGGTGAAATTAATTGATGTTTTACATCCATTAATTGTTCTACTTCTTGCCTTGCCTCAAGAGTTTGAGGCATGTGTAAATTCATCTCATCTCCATCAAAATCAGCATTATATGGTTCACAAACACCCGGATTAATAGCAAAAGTTTTAATTGGTAATACTTTAACAACATGACCCATCATTGATAATTTGTGCAGTGAAGGTTGCCTATTAAAAATAATTGAATCTCCGTCAAGTAAATGTCTCTCAACAACATAACCTGGTTCAATTTCTTCAAGCAAAACATCTATATAATCAAGTGAAACTGATTTTTTAGATCCATTTTTAGTAACTAAGTAATTAGCACCAGGATAGTTTTCAGGTCCATTTTTTAATAATTCTTTTAAATATTCAATATTATTTTCAGTTACATTTTCAGGTACTGTTAATTTAGTTGCAATTTGAATTGGAACTCCAACCTCATTTAATTTTAATCTAGGATCTGGTGAAATTACTGTCCTTGCTGAATAATTTACCCTTTTACCAATAAGATTATTCCTAATAATTCCCTTTTTACCTTTAATTCTCTCAGCAACTGATTTTAATGTATCTCCATTTCTATGCCTTGCAGGCGGAAGTCCAGCTACAGTATTATCCATAAATGTTGAAATGTGATATTGTAATAAATCCCAAACATCTTCAATAATTGCTTCTGGAACTCCAACTAATAAGTGTTCGTGTAATCTTTGATTTGTTCTTACAATATCAGTTAACTTGTGAGTAAGATCATCTTCTGATCTCTGTCCTGATTGAAGAGTAATTGTTGATCTCATTGAAACAGGAGGGATTGGCATAACAGTTAGTAATAACCATTCAGGTCTTGAATTGTATAAGTTTAAAATTGGTAAATCTGAATCAGGAATATTTTCAAATCTAAATCTTATTTCTGTTGTTAATAATCTTTTTTTTTCTCCTTGTGTAAAAACAAAAACTGAAGATTTATCTAATTTAATTGGTTCTTGTTCACATTCACAATGTGGACATACCTTTGTTTTTTTTAGATTTGAAACAAATTTAGAATAATATTTTACATATTTTTCAACTCCTAATTCTTCTTTTGCTTTTGCAAGTTCAGAAACAGTTGATTCAATTTTATCCTCAGAAATTAAAACTCTATGACAATCTTGACAAGTTAAATTTAAAACTAATAAAATCTCATCAATAAAATTTACATTTAAAACCGGTCTTGCAAGTTCTAAATTTCCAAAGTGACCCTCACAATTTTTATATGATTGACCACAAGTTTTACAAGATAAACCTGGTTCAATTACTCCCATTCTCATATCCATAAGTCCACCTTCTACAGGAAAACCATATTTATCATAAATTTCAGGAGTAATTACTTTAACAACACTTTGTTTTAAGATATCTTTTGGAGATGAAACTCCAAAGCTAATATCGTCAATTCTTTTTGTAACATTAATTTTTCTTACCACTTTTTAAACCTTAATCATTAAAGAACCTATCTTTAGTACCAAATGTTGGACTAATTCCAAGTGATCTTAATTCATTCATAAACAACTTAAATGCATAAGCCATTTCAACTTCTTCGAACTTAGATGCTGAACAAATTGGACATTTACTTTTATAATTAAATAAATAAGGATCAGCTAAATACCCACAATCTTTACAAATTAAAGCAGTAGTCTGATCTGAAGAGAATCTCTCTTTAAGAAGTAATGATGCTCCATGTGAAATTAAAGCATCTTTCTCCATCTCTCCTAATTTTAGTCCTCCTCCTCTAATTCTTCCTTCTGCTGGTTGCCTTGTTAATAATTGAACTGGACCTGTTCCTCTTGCTTGAATTTTATTCTCTACTTGGTGTTTTAATCTTAAATAATAAAGTGAACCAACATAAATTTCAGCTTTCATTCTTTTTCCAGTTTTAGGATCATACATAACTTCAGCACCTGTTGGATTGAATCCCATTTCTTTAAGTTGAACTCTTAAATCAGCTTCACTCTCTCCATCAAATGGATTTCCATCTACACTCTCTCCTCTAAGTGCAGCAACTTTACCAGCTAAAACTTCCATAATGTGAGATACTGTTTTCCTTGAAGGAATTGAATGTGGTGAAAAAATTGCATCTGGAACAATTCCATTTTCAGTAAATGGCATGTCAGATTGTTTAAATAGAGCTCCAATAACTCCTTTTTGTCCGTGTCTTGAAGCAAATTTATCTCCAACAATTGGTAGCCTTTGGTGTCTTAATAAAACATTAACTTCTTTCTCTCCTGAATTGTTTTCAATTAAATAAACTGAGGAAACAACTCCTTTCTCATCTTCTTTTAGAGACATTGAAGAATCTATGTTTAAATTAACCATTTGACCAAATCCTTCAATTTCTTCAATAAATCTAGGTGGTGAAATTTTTCCAACAATTACGTCTCCACTTTGAACATATTGTCCTAAGAAAACAACTCCATCATCTTCTAATAATCTATAATCTTCCTCTAATCTATACCCTTTAACTTCAGAATTTGGTTTTTCAATTCTATCCTGAAGTCCTCCAGGATATTTAATTTCTGAAGTTGTATGAACTTTATAATAAAATGATCTTTGCATTCCTCTCTCAACTGATGATTGATTTAAGATAAGACCATCCTCCATATTATATCCTTCATAACTCATAATTGCAATAGTCATATTTTGACCTGCAGGGTGAGTATCAAATTTAAGTAAATCATAAACAAAAGTTCTTGTTAGAGGTTTTTGAGGATTTACAAGTAAGTTTCTATCTGTTTCTTTTCTTTGTAGATAGTTAAGAGCATACATTCCAACTCCTTGTTTTACAGTTTTCTGTCCCCTCATTAATCTTCCTGGCTCATCATAATCAGAGAAAGGAACTGTTCCAGTATTTAATCCAAACATCAGCATTGGTGCAATTTCTAAGTGTGTATGTTCTTTAGTTAAATCTTCTTCTTTAAATGCAACTAAAATCTCATTCTCTTCTAATGCATCAATATACTCAATAACTCCATTTTTTAATAAATCTTCAAAACCTAAATCTTGAGATTTAATCTTTTTAACAACTTCAGGAGTTAATTTTGATTTACCATTTTCAACTACAATTAATGGTCTTCTAACTCTACCAGGCCCTGATTCAATATATACAAAATCTTGATCTTTATCATGATAAATGTTACATTCGTCTCCTAATTCTCCTGATCTTCTTTTTAATTTAAAATCATCAATAAATTTTACAGAATCAGCCACTGATCCTACATAAGTTTCATTTAAGAATACATCTCCCATTTTTTAATTAATTTTTAACCTCCAAACCAATTTCTTTTAACTTATCAACAACTTCTTTTGAGTCATCAACAGTTTTATATGTAACATTTGCCATTAAAGCTAAGTTTTTCCTAAGACCAATACTATGTCCCTCGGGTGTTTCTACTGGACATAATCTTCCATAATGAGTTGAGTGTAATTCCCTTGCACTAAAATTTTCCTGTGAAGTAGAAAGTGGTGAAACAACTCTTGTTAAGTGTGAAAGCATATCAAAGAAATTTTCTCTTTTTAGATATTGTGCCACACCTTTTCTTCCATCTGACCATGTTCCAATTGCTAGAGCTGAATTAATTTTTTGAGATAATAATTGTTCCCTAATAATAATTTTCATTGATGAGAATCTACCTCTTTTAATCATTCTTTGGAAATTAGTTAAGATATCAACAATTAATTCATTAAAGTTATTAACAAATAAATGTTCAAATAACTGTCCAACTAATTTTACTCTTTTATTTGAAAAATTATCTTTATCATCAATTGCTCCTTGTCCATTAAGTACTTGATAATATCTTTTAAATAATTTACAAATTAATCTTGCCTTATCAATTCTATTTTCTTCTTTAACTCCAACATGAGGTAGAACAAAATTATCTAAATAGAAGGAAAGTCTATCATTTTTCTCTTTCTGAGACCCAACCAGATTAAATCTCTTAAACAATAATTCTTCAGCCTCTTCAATTGTTGAGACTCCAGAGAATTCTGACATTTGAAAAATAACATCACTTTCAGCAACTTCAGTTAAAGAAACAATTTCTTTATCTGATAAAATTCCTAATGATTTAATTAGCAAAAAAATAGGAATATTTTTGAAGTTTCCAAAAGTATAAATATAAGATCCATCTTTTAATCTTTTAATTTCTTGTAATGATTTATAGACTCCTCTTTCTGAAAACATTCTTCCTAAAGGTTCTTCTGCATTAATATCTTCAATAAAGAATTTATTTAAAGCCAAATCTTCCATTAATACAACTACTTTTTCAGTCCCATTAACTACAAAATACCCACCAGGCTCATTTGGATCTTCTCCTAATTTAATTAACTCTTCATCAGATTTTCCAAATAAAACACACTTTTCTGATTTAAGCATGATTGGCATTTTTGCAATTTGAACTTCAAATTCATCTTTTTGTGTTCCAATTAATGTTGAAACTCTAAGGTACAAAGGTGCAGAATACGAAAGACCTCTATGTCTTGCAAGTGCTGGAGTTAACTTTGTAGTTGAACCATCAACTTCAACATGATTTGGTTCACCTAACCAAACTTTTTCTATTTTTAAATTTACTTCATCATAAACTTCAAGTAAATACTCAGGAATTGATGTTCTATCAAAACCAAGAATAATATCTTTTAATCCTTCATTAATAAAATAATTATAAGATCTAAGCTGACTCTCAACAAGAGAGTTTTCTTCAAAATAAGATTTTAATACTTCTTTATACTCCATTTTTTTTACTCTACCACCACACGATAATATACATTATTATCTCCTGCAAATGAAGATCTAATTATCTCTACAACATCTCCAATTTCAACACCTAAAGACTCTAAAGCTGAATCTGACTTTTTAATTTTAGGTAACTTAGAAATATCTTCTATAGAATACTTTTTTAGAAGTGCTTGAACCTCATCAGATGAGATTTTTCTATGCACAGGGACAAGAAAATTTGTTGTTTCCACTTTTTAACCGGTTGTGTTAACGAGTTGTACGGGATTCGAACCCGCGACACCTGGATTAAAAGTCCAGTGCTCTACCAGGCTGAGCTAACAACTCATTAAAAAATGTCGCATAACGCAAAAAAGGGCAAGGATACAAGCCTGGTATTCCTTGCCCAAACTACGCCCAAGCCGGGATTCGAACCCGGGTCGATGCCTCGACAGGGCATCATGATAGGCCGGACTACACTACTTGGGCAATATCTTAAATCAACATCGAAAATCAAAAAGTCCGGCCACCCGGACTTGAACCGGGAACCTGTCGGGTTCTGCTTTTGCTTGCACAAAGACAGCTGATCCAACTTCATCCCAGCCAAGTTTGGCCAGTCAGTGAAATAAATTACAGCCGACCGCTCTACCAATTGAGCTATGTCCGGACAATCTTATCGATAATATAAATAAACTAGAAACCATTTATAAATCTTTTTATGTGCACCAAAAATAATATTAAAATATATAAATACTAAATAAAAAACTAAAAAAATTATAAGATAAAAAAGTTAAGAAATAATAAAATTATTCTTTTGATTTAATTTGCACTTTTGGTAATGGAATTGGAGCAGGTAAATTTAGAGAATCTGATAATTCTAAAGCTTTAATTATTGCTTTTGAATATATAAATTTATGAACTTGTTCTGCAACCATTGTAGTTAACTTTTTACTTGTAGTCCAAGTTTTCATTGTCTCCTCAACAATTTCTTTAGTATCTGTATAAATAATATCTCCCGAGATTGAAATTTTACCAACTTCTAATCCATAAGATACATCAAAACTAAAATCAACTTTTAAAACATCAGATTTTGAACCCCCAACATTTAGTGGTGCAATTTCAACATTATCTATATGTAGAGAATGATTTATTTCAATACTTCCACTTTGTAAAGATTTTGAACCTCTCTCACAATTAAATTTACTAAAACCAAAACCAATTACTGCCATTTTAACATTTAATTATAACTTTTTAGATTCAAGATCTTTTTTTGCTACTTCAAGTCCTTTCTTAAATACATCAATAGGATTTCCTTTTTTAACTTTTAAAAAAAATTCAGTTTTATCAACTAAATGGTGATCTTTTGTAAACCCTGCAATGTCAACATCACTTTGGTTTGAAAGGTAAACTTTTAGTAAAGAAAATAACGTTTCCTCATTACTATCTACTAAAATTCTCAAAGTCTCTTTTTCCACATCTTGTTCTAGAATTTGCATTTTTTATATTAATTAATAATTTAATAAAAGTTAGAATTAATAAAGTTTATTCTAATTCTACTTTTTTAAATTCAAATGATTTTACTGGAGTTACTTTTTTCAACTCATTTTTGTAAACATTTTGAATTTTCCCTGAAATAACTGAGGAAATAAATTCATCATATGTTTTTTCAGCAAGTTCTGCTTTTAATAATTCTTCAGTTTTTAATCTTAAAGATGAAGCTACAAGTGAAGTTACATTTGCTTTAGTTACAATAAATGGTTTTAATCTAACTAAAATACCTTCTTTAGTTTTAGCAACAAAAGAACTCTCGACTAAATCTGAACCTGTTTTAACAAATCTTCTTAAATAGTAAGGAATTTGAGTATACTCTTTAACTGTTGTTTTAGCAAGACCTGAAGCTACTTCTTCAATTCTAAAAACTAATCTAACATTTTGATTTTTAACATTACCAGTTACATACATTAAATTAATTTTTGAAGTTTTACCAACTAATGTTGTTAAATCTGTAACTTCTGAATGACCTAATGTCGCAGAATTTAAATATTCTGGAGCTTTAATTTCAACAGGAAATTTTCTTTTTGCTTTTTTAACTTTTGATTTTACTACAACTTTAGCCATTTTTAATCATAACTCCAATTAGCTGGAATCCTCCCTTTATTTTTGTAATAAGTTGACAATCTTCTAATTTTTGATTGCAATAAGATTAAACCTCTTTTGTTATGAGTATCTCTTGGATTAGCCTCCAAATGTTTTTTTAGAGCTAATACTTTTTCAACTAATGAATTTAAATCCCCTGGAATTGAAGGTAAAACATCATTTTCTGCTAAAATTTGAGTAACAGATTTACCACATAATGCTTTAACTGAAGGTACTGCATATGTATCTCTTAAAATTAATCCAATTTTAGATGCAGGCATTGCATCTTCTTTAGACATTTTAACAATTAACTTTTCAACATCTTTTGCTTTAATTGTAACAAAAGACAAATTCGGAGTTACAGGTCTTTTAGATCCTGATTTTCCTTTAACTCTTGCGTGTGTTCTAGCCATTTTTCAGGTATAATTGTGTTTATTATAATAGGAAACACATAAAATCCCACAAAGAATCATAAATTCTTTTAGGCAATAATATATTGCTTAGAAAAAATTAACCAATTATACTTTAAAAAGCTTTTCAAATAAATAATAGAAATTAGAAATATAAAGTAGCCCCTCTCAGACTATTAACTTAATTAGGGCTATTACCAAAATATATATTCAATAAAAATAAAATATTCCTTATGAATAAAAAATAAAAAGTGTTTCTTTTTTTATTTTCAGATTAATCTAAATGATTAGTACAATTAATTAAATGCAAGTTGTGATTTTCATCTTCTTCGATATTCACAATATTAACTGCAGTATTTCCTTGTTTAATTTCTAACATCTCTTCAACAGGTTTATTCATAAAATAACATAAAAGTGCCACATTACAACCATAATGAGAAACAAACAAAACAGTCTTATTCATATGTTCTTCATTCCTAATTGAATTAAAAAACTTCAACATCCTAGTTTGAACTTCTTTTGGAGTTTCCATATTACTAGGAGGATTACTCATATCAACTTCCAATTGACTTTTTCCAGTCCAATCTCCAAAATCAGTTTCTCTCAATAACTCATTGTAAAAAATTTTAACATTTGGATGAAATTTCTGAATCTCTTTAGCA
Organism: Bdellovibrionales bacterium; assembly: GCA_964217375.1. GTDB lineage: Archaea > Nanobdellota > Nanobdellia > Woesearchaeales > UBA583 > UBA583. The sequence goes on from CAXPJQ010000045.1 coordinate 10,187, forward strand.
GTATCAGATGCTCTTGCCAAATCACTTGCATAAATAAAATCAATTTTTTCCTCTTTTAATCTAAGTGCAACTTTCCTTGCTTGTTCAATTCCTTCTTTAGATAGCTTACCTGGAATTCTTCCCTGTAAAATATGCATTTTATTCTCTTCAGTCTCCCCGTGTCTAACTAAAATTAATTTCATAAATAAAAAACAAACTAATTACTATTTAAATATAATTAAAATTCAAAAAAAAGTATTTTCTATTCAATTCAAAAATTGAAACCAACAAACATTATATAAAAAGTATTCTCCATAACATTTTTGTATTAATTCAAAAAATATATGAAAACATAATTTTTGTATATTTTAAATTGAGTAATTATCCAGACTTTATTTACTCTAAGCTAATCCAAGGTAAAATTTTATAAACTAAAAGTAGCTTGGAGGATTCGAACGTAGAAAAAACTAGTTTAAAGCAGGTTTTGAGTTAGTATTTAGAAATATAAAGTAGCCCCTCCCAGATTCGAACTGGGGTCCCGGCTTCCAAAGAGCCGGATGATAGTCCACTACACTAAAGGGCTATAATAAAAGATATTAGCTTTCCAACTAATAAATAAAATAAACTAAAAACTATTTAAAAATGTTTTGTTTTTAAAAGTTTTAATTATAATTAAAACCTAAAATTTCAACACTTTCTCTCTCAACAACTTCTAAGTAATATGAAGTCTCATCAAATATTGTTCCATCATCTGCAACACAAGAGATATCAATATAATATATTCCAGTCTCACTCAAGCTTAAATCTGATGAACTCTCATAAATATATGCATTACCATATAATCCTGTTTTTGATTCTGAACTAAATATATTTGAAATAAATCCAAAGATACTATTTAAAACGCCACTCTCTTGAGGATCTTTAAAGTCACAATATAAATTTTTCTTATTTGATTGGACAACTAAATTAAATTCATTATTCTCAGGAATTCTTAATGCTGTTTCTTCTGAAGTTGAAAGTGAATATAACTCTTCATTAATTTTAATTGAAACATCTAAATTAATAGGCTCATCTTTTTCAATTACTATTTTATAACTCGCACTATGATCTTGATTTAATTGATTATAACAATCAATTCTTAAATCATATTCTCCTGCTATAAAAGTTGAAAAGTTAATTTCAAAAATATAACTATTAATCCAAGTATTAGTTGAATTAGTTAATGAGCTATCAAAATAATAATTACACTTCATTCCTCCATAAAATTCTGGAATTACACTATTTAATTCAAATCTCTCAAAATAAGGGTTCTCTGTAAGTAAAAAGTCCCCACTCTCAGAAATTAGGACAAAGTCAGGAAGTAAATCAATATAAATTACATCTAATGAATATTCTGTCCAAGACCCTCCCTCAAAACATTTTAAAGAAAAGTCTGCTGAATTTCCATAGACATCAATTCCCATTTCCTCAAATACAATTGTAAATCTCCCATTTGGATCTGCATATATTCCTTTCCCTCCAAATTGACAGGAATCAACTCCTTCTTTTGTAAATTCAAATGAAACTCTTAAATTCTCTTTTTCTGTTACTAACCAAGTATTTTCTTGTGTTTTTGATACAAAAATTCCATTTTCAATATCTTCAACTAAAATTAAATCATAATCATTTGAAATTTTAAAATTATAATATTGTGAATTTAAATTTCCTAAATCATCTCTTGCCTCAAGTTCAAAAGAAACATCTTCAACATCTTCCAAATTAAATCCTAAATCTAATTCTACTTTTTTATCCCCATAATTTGAACTTAAAATTGTAATTAAATTCTCATCATAATTAGTAATTTCATTATTTTGATAATTTAATACCTCATCATTACCTAACTTTAAAACAAAAGAATCAACTTGATTCATTAAATCTGAAATTTCAATGTTTAAATCAAAATTTGGACTATAGTAAATACTTCTTCCATCAACTGCAGAACTTCCAATTGAAATTTGAGGTCCTTCAAAATCAACATCTACATTTGTTTTAATATTAAATTCTTGATACTCAACTCTTAATTCATATACTCCTCCAATAAAATTTGAAATATCAATGTTTGTTTTTAAATAAGAAAATATATCATTTTCTTGAGATTCAGATACTCCACCTTCAAATAATAATTCATCATCTAAATAAATTTTAACATCTCCATTAATTTTAAGTATTGAATCAAAGCTTACATCTAATTTTTTAGATATTGAATTAACTTCATATTCCAAATCTAAAAGTCCCTCAGTTACTAAATTCATTTTAGTATCAAATACTTTTGTATGTTCTTGTAATCTATCACTACAAGTAACACTTGTTAATAAATTATTTTCTAAGTTTTGTGAAGTAGGTCTTGGATCTTCAATAAAGTTACATAAATAATTTGAACTTTGAACTGATCTAAATACATTTAATGTATTTGAATATATATTTGTCAAATCACTATTTTTATTAAAATTGATATCTCCAATCAAAAAATCATCACATTGAATATTTTGAGAATTTTCAAATGATACTGAACAAGTTAAATAATCTTCTTGAGTATCATTTAAAGTAATTTCTAAACTCTCTTCAATCTCAATTAATCTCTTATCAGATCCAAATAAATTAAAACTATTCTTTCCTCCAATTGTAAATGAATTAATTTCTGGTTTAATGTCATCATAAACAATATACATTTCATTTGAATACTCCTCAATATAAGCAGAACCTATCCCGCAAGTTAATGAAAATTTATATCTTCCTCCATTATTTAATTCCACATTTGAAGGGATACTAATTCCTTCAATATTTGAAGTTATATTTTCTAACTCTAAATCTGAAATTACATATTCAATCCAATTTCCTGATCTATCATAAGTTCCAAAAATTAAATCTCTACAATAATAATTTCCTTCCTCCACATATCCTATTCTATTAAAATCAATATTAAATGTAGGTTCTTTAACATTTGTATAAAATGTATCTCCCTCAAAAACTACATTTTGATTATCTGAATTAAATTCAAAAACAAATCCGGAATTAATTACTAAAACTTCTA
>CAXPJQ010000046.1:0-33475 GCA_964217375.1 Bdellovibrionales bacterium
GTATTGGTTTCATAATGGCAGCTTTTGATGAGAAAAAAAGAGCTCTTCATGATAGAGTTGTTAAAACTTATGTTATTAAAGTTAAATAAAAATGGATAACAATTTAACTTTTAATCAATCTTTTCAAATCCTTAAAAGAAATAAATATTTATCTCTTCCTTTTATATTTTCAAATTTCTTTTTTTATTTTATTTTAATTTCGTCAATATTTTTATCTTTTGGATTTAACTTTATTGATTCATTTAGTTATGAATATGGTTTATATAATCAATATGTTTTAGAAGAACAAGCAAGAGGAAACTATTTATATAATGATTTTAGTGTTTTTTTAGAAAATAAAAATTCAGATTTATTCTCTGAGGATAACTTTGATTTTGTTAAGATATTAAAATATTTCATATTTGGTTTTTTTATCTGGTATTTTATTAATATTTTTTTCATAAATATTGGATATTATCAAAATATTAACACTATTACAAAAATAGGTTTTAAAGAAAATTTTTCAAAATTAATTTCACACTCTTCAGAGTTTTTCTTAAAATTATTTGTTTTACGTATTATTTCTTTATTTATTGTTTTTGGGCCTTTTTTATTGTTTTTAGGACTTTCATTTCTATTTATTTTAATTAATCCAATTTCAAGTGTAATTTTATTCTTATTTACTTTCTTTGGAGGAATATTTTGGTTATTTTATGCTTCAATGAGACTATTTTTTTTAGAGGCATCTCTTTACTCTGAAAATGGAAAAGGATTAACTTATGATTCCTCAATTGGGGAAGTTATTGGTTTTACTTTTAAAAAATCTAAAGGGAATTTAAAAAAAATCTTTTTAATTTATTTAATTGTAATGGGTATTAATTCTCTTGCTCAAAGTATTTCAATTAATCCTCTCTCTAATCTATTTGGACAAATATTTGGATTAAGTTTAGGGTTTGAATTTTTACTTTTCTTTGTAATGTTATTAATTATAATTATTTCTACAATCATGGGTTTTGTTAATTGTTATACTAATTTATATTTATTAAATTCTTACCTTCAATTTAGAAATGATACACAAAAAGAAGAAGTATTATAATTCTTTTTTTATCCTCCTGAAACTGTATTTTCAAATATAGTTACAATTCCTTTTAAATTCTTATTTTTTCATATATTTTATGCTTTGGGAAAAAAGATCCTCCTTAAAACAAAAAAGAGGATATTTATATATTAGAGAAACAATTTATGAAAGAGATAAAAGAACTCTTAAAAAGATTCCTCATAAACTCTGTGATGGTACAGCTTCAGCTCAAAGGTGGAAATATTCTAAAAAAAAAGATATTTATTGTGGTAAAATTATTGAAGAAATAAATTTAATTCATTTCATAACTTTTAGAGAATATATTTCTCAAATTAAAGGTGAAGATTTCCTAGAATATAAAACTAAATCAAGTTTTGATATTATTTTAGATGACTTTGTTAATTATTTATTATATTCTCACAATTTAGATAGAGATGATTTTTATGAAGGTAAAAAGAGAGCATATTCAATATCTTCTGGTTTTTTATCAAGGGAAGGAATTTCATTTTTAAAGAGGTTTAATGTTAAACAAAATTCTCTTCAACAAAAAGAAATTGAAAGATTTGCAAATAGATGTCTTGATACTTCAATTTATGACGAGGAAGTTATTATGTTATTATATATGAAATTAATTCCTGAAGATGATTCAAATGAATTAAAGCAAGAACTTGAAGAAAAATTTGAGGAATTAGAATCTCAATCTCATAATAAGTTACGAGATTTTATTAAACAAGAACATAATTTATAACAAGTACTGATACTTTTTATCTTTTTTAATCTCTAGTTAGTTTTGTTTATAAATACAGCTTTGTTATAGATAAATATCATGAAAAAACTAATATTATTACTTTTTTTATCAATTATCCTCTCAGCTTGTTCAACAACAACTAAATCAAGTGAAGATTTAACTTACACTAACTCTAATTTAGAATTAAGTGAACTTGAAATTAAATCTTTAAACCTAGCTTTAGAAGATGAATACAAAGCTCAATCTACTTATGAAAAAATAATTTCAGATTTTGGAGAAGTTAAACCTTTTTCAAATATTATAAATGCAGAAGAAAACCATGCCTATAAATTAATTGTTCTTTTTGAGACATATAATTTAGAAGTTCCACAAAATACTTGGTCAGATAAAGTTCCCTCTTTTAATTCAATTGAGGAAGCTTGTCAAGCTGGAGTTATTGCAGAAATTGAAAATGCAAATTTATATGATGAATTATTAGAAAATACAAATAAAGATGACATAGAGAGAGTATTTTTATCTCTTCAAAGAGCATCTCAAGAAAACCATTTATCTGCATTTGAGAAATGTAGTTAATTTTTTTTTTATTAAACGCCACATTTAAAAATAAACAATTGTTAATATAAAGTAGGTGATTTATTTAATATGATTAAAAATACATTAAAAACAACAGCACTTTTAGCTTTCCTTGCAGCTTTATTTATAGTAATAGGTGGAGTTTTAGGTGGTTCAACTGGTATGATTATTGGTTTTGGAATTGCTTTACTTCTAAATGTTGGGTCCTTTTGGTTCTCAGATAAAATAGTCCTTAAAATGCATTCAGCAAAAGAAGTTCATAGAGGTCATGAGTTATATGACATGGTTGCAGATTTAGCAAGAATTGCAAAACTTCCAATGCCTAAAGTCTATCTTGTTGAAACTCCCTCTCCTAATGCATTTGCAACAGGGAGATCTCCAAAACATGCAGCTGTTGCAGCTTCTCCATCTTTAATGAGAATGTTAACACATGAAGAATTAAAAGGAGTTATGGCTCACGAGTTATCTCATGTTAAACATAGAGATACTTTAATTCAAACTATTGCAGTAACTATTGCATCTTCTATTGCTTTTGTTGCAGAAATGATGCAGTGGGCTTTAATTTTTGGTTTAGGTCAATCTGGAAGTGATGATGATCAAGGTTCAGCTCTTGGATCTCTTGCAGGTTCAATTTTAATTATGATTTTAGCTCCAATTATTGCTACAATGATTCAGCTTGCAATTTCAAGACAAAGAGAATACATGGCAGATGCTGGAGCTGCTCAAATTATGAAAACTCCTATGCCTCTAATTAATGCTCTAATGAAACTTGAAGAATATGGTAGAGGTATTCGTGGTCAACCAAGTCCAACTAAAATGACTTCAGAGAGTCTCTATATTTCAAACCCATTTAAAGGAGGAGTTATGGGATTATTTTCAACACACCCTACAACAAAAGATAGAGTAAAAAAATTAAAAGAAGTTAAAATTAAAAGATAATTTTTAACTTTTTATTCCTTTAAATAAATAAAAAGGTCCACTTTTTTCAATTCTTTGGAGTTGAAATCCACTTTTTTTTAATTGATTTTCAACTTCTTCTTGACTATATTGACAAGAAATGTCTGTTTCCATTCCTTCTTTAAAAAAAACATTTCCTTTTTCATCAATTTTTTTAATAATGTTTCCAAATGTTTTATATAATTTTAATCTTTTTTCAAGTGCATTTTCATGATAACAACTTCCAATAAAAACACCTTGTGGTTTTAAAATTCTATTATTTTCTTTTAACATTAAATCTAATTGATTTCCAAAATTAGAATATGTTGTTAAACATAAACTTGTATCAAATAATTCATTTTCAAGTTCTAATTGGCATATGTTTCCAACTGAGTAACTTGTGTTTTTTCTTTTATTTTTACTTAATTCTTGAACAACATAAGGGTCTATATCTACACCTAAATATGAGCTATAATGTCCTTTTAAATCTCTTGATATTCTACTATCTCCACACCCAAGATCTACTAAATTTCCTCCTTTAATTTCTTTTTTTAAAAATTCTAATTCTTCTTCAAAGTAAGGATAATATAATTCTCTCTCAAGCTCTAATGCTTTAATCCATTCTTGTGTCATTGTACTTATGAGTAGTCATATTAATTACTTAAAATAATAAATATTAATTTTCTCCAAAAACGAAAAATATTTATACTTATTTTTCTTTTATTTAATTAATGGTTTCAAAATTAGATAAAATAGATTATATTATATTACAATATTTAGACTTTAATTCACGTATTCCTTTAACTCAATTTGCAAAAAAATTAAATTTATCTAAAAAGACTATAGAATATAAACTTCAACAATTGGAAAAAAAAGAAATTTTGAAGGGATATTATACTGTTGTAGATATTTTTAAATTAGGTTATATCTACTTTAGAATATTTTTAACTTTAAAAGATGTATCCAGACAAGATAGGGAAGAAATTATAACTTTTCTTAAAAATAATAATAAAATTCTTTGGTTATTTGAAACTCATGGAAAATATGATTTTGGATTTGTGCCTTTAGTTAAAACAAATCAAGAATTTAAGGAAGTTATTTTGGAACTAAGATCGAAATTTGGGCACAAAATAAAACATATTATGGAAACAATAACAACCAAACTTTATACAAGTGAGTTTTCTTATTTAAGTAATTATAAAAAACAAAATTTATTGGTTTATGAAGAGACTATTAAAGAAAATTTAGATTATTTAGATTCTCAGATATTAAGACTTTTAGCAAAAGATGCAAGAATTTCTTTAGTAGAACTAGGTTTTGCTTTAAATCAATCTCCTAAAACTATTTCTTATAGAATAAAGCAATTAGAAAAAAAGAAAATTATTCAATCATATAGGATAATTACAGATAAATCTAAATTTAATTTATCTTATTATAAAATTTTAATGTTTTTAAATTCTTATACTTATGATGAATATAATAAAATAAAAGAATATTTGCTTTCTCATCAAAATGTTATTTATTTAGTAGAGGCAATAGGTTTACCCTATGATTTAGACTTTGAAATTTTAACTTCATCCAATGAAGAATTATATTCTTTAATAGAAGATTTGAGATTTAAATTTCCCAAAATCATTGGAGAATATGAAATAGTGCCAATCTTAAAAGAGTTAAAAACAAACTTTTTTCCATTTTAAAAACCTAAATTATTATAAATTCTTTTTTTCATAGTTAATATATGTCAAATTTAGATGAACTAAGACAAAGTATTAATGATATCGATTCTCAGATTTTAACTCTTTTAATTTCAAGATCTGAAATATCAAGAGAAGTTGCAAAATATAAACAAGAACATAATATGGAAATATTTCAACCTCAAAGAGAAATTGAACTCTTAGATAATAAAATTAATTGTCTTCCAATTGAATTAAATCTATATTCTCAAGATATTAAATTAATTTATCAAAATATTATGGATTTTTCAAAAAAAGTTCAACAAAAAGAACTTAATTTAATTTAATTTTTTTTCTAAAAATTCTTTTACTTTATTCTCATCAAGTTCAAATTCTCCTTTTGTATCTATTTCAGTATATAACTCATATATTCCATATTTTTCTGCAAAACTCATTAGAAACATCATATATTTTCCTGAATCCACATAATTTTTTTCATAGTCTAGATCATCAAAATGTACTTGTAATTTGTTAACTCTCTTATCAAAATCCCTAGATATATCTCCTGGGTATATTTTAAATGATTTAGCTACTCTCTCAATTGGTTTTTCATAGTTACTCTCTTTAATTGGTGTTGGTGTTGTTGGTTTTTCAATTAATCTCTCTTCTGCTTTTTTTGCCCAATTTGTTGTTTGTTTAAATGGATCTCTAATATTATTATTTGTCATTTTTGTTTATCTAAGTTTACTTGTAATTTTAGTCTTTAAAGTTTACTTCCAAACTAATTAGTGAACAAACTTTTTTTGCTAACTTTTCAAAATCTTCAATTCCTTTTTTATGTTCATATTTTCTTGCAGAATCCTCCTCAAAGTCAATTACATTTTTCCCTTGCATTCTTGCTCTTTTGATATGTGAATTTTCTCTAATTGGTTCAGATATAAATTCTTCTTCTAAGTTTTCATATAATAATTTTTTAATTTGAGCGTTATCTTTTTCAAACCGTCTATCATATCTATTTGGAACTACAAGATAATTAATTTCATCTTTTAGATGTCCTCTCTCATTTAATCTTGTAACATCTGAAATTGTATGTACAATCCCACTAAGTGAATCTACATCAAAATGTGTTGGACATACAAGTAAATCTGATTTTGCAAGTACAATTTCAGTTAATGTATCTGCAACTCCTGGTGATAAATCAAAAATAACTAAATCATATTTTTCTTCAATATTTAAATTTTGATATACTCTCTCTAACCTTTTTACATAATTTCCTTTTGACTCTAAATACTTAGCCACTTCATGTAATCCTATATCTGCTGCAATTATATCTAAATTTTCCTCAACACTATATATAAATTCATTTATATCTTTAATGTCATCTCCTAAAAAGTTTGATGATGTTAATTTATTTTCTTGACTCTCAATTAATGATGTTGATAGATTTGCCTGAGAATCAAGGTCAATTAAAAGAACTTTTTTATTTAATCTAGCAAAAGTTACTGCAAGGTTTGTAGATATTGTAGTTTTACCTACACCTCCTTTTGAAACTTTAACACAAATTGTTTTTGCATTCATAGAAAAATTAAGACATTTGTTTTTTAAATCTTTTTTATTAGTAATCTCAGTGATATACAAATCTAAGTTTACTTGTCACCTCAAATTTCTAGTGGAAAATATTAAATTTAAGAAATATTTGTATTTTTAAATTTGGCAAATTTACCTTAAAAAACGCACACCAAAACGCACACCATGGGAGTTTACCATTATAATTTACTGTTTATGGTGTGCGTTTTTTTATAATTTCATTTATTTTCTTAGCTTTTTTATGTAAATATTTAAATAGTTTAAAAATTAAAATATATTATGTCTAGATTTGTTCCCTTATCTTCTCAAAAAATAATTGAACATGCTCAAAACAATGGTTGGGTTTTAAAAACAAGTAAAGGGGATATTATGGATTCTAATCCTTTTTTTCCCTCAGAGGGTATTGATAGATTTGATTACTTATCTTCTCATAAATATCCTGAAAATTTTGATCTTCTCTCTAAAAGTCATTTTTATGTATTGCTTAGATCTGAACACCAAGATCAAACTCCAATTTGGTTTTATGACTTGAATAGATCTTTAATTCCACATATTGAATTAAATGCTTTATTCTTTCAAAATGAACTAGTTAATTCGGGTAGAGATATGGAGAAATTTAAAGTTTTTTTTTGTTTAATTTATGATTATTTTATGAGTACAAATAAATCAAAATCTCTTATAGAACCTTATATTAGAAATAGGGATAGTTACCTTGACACCAAAGCAAGTTTTGTTGGTATTGAAGCGTTTAAAAAAATTGGAACTGACTTTCCTAAAAGAAACTTAGGTTCTATTTTAGGTTCAATTGAAAATTATTAATCAAAAAAATTGTGATAATGATTTTTGTTTTTTTGAACCAACTACTTCTTCAAAGTCAATATTTAATTTATCAAGTAAGTCATCACTTACTCCCTTTAATTGTTTTTCAATATAGTGTTTATAGTCATAGTTATCTCCTTTTTGTAATTTATTTTCAAGTAAACTTATATGGCATGGTCCACTCTCAAGGATTACATATTTAACTAATTTTCCGCTAAATTCACTTAATTCTCTTGCAGCTTTTACATGTGGAGGTGTTGTTTTTGTATATTCAACTAAAGGTTTTGTAATTTTTTTCTTATATACTAATTTTGAGTTATATTCTCCTCTCTCAAGTTTTTTAATTTCTTCAATTATAAATTTTTTAATTTCCTCTTCACTCTCATCTTTAAATATTATTTCTACTAATTGTTTTTGAAATTCTTGTGCAAGTTCTGTCCAATCACCTCTAATTGCTTCCATACCGGTAAACTTAGTTTCTTGAGTTATTTCATCATATCCTACATATCTCTTTTTAGATGCAATAAAAAATTTAGAAAATAATTTTTCAAATTCTATTATTAATTTTGATTTACGGTTTGTTTTTTTTGCAACATATTTTTTAGCAAACTCATTAATTTGTTTTTCTAATTCTTCTCCAAATTTTCTTTTATCTTCTTGGTTTGTGAATTCTTTTTTAGTATGAACAAAAATCGAGTCAGTATCTCCGTAGATTCCTTTATATCCTAAATTTTCAACAAATTCAATTGTTTTTCCAATTACTTCTCTCCCAAAAGATGTAATTGCCTCTCCTACATCTCTGTTATGAAACCTTGACTTTGGAGATGCCATTGCTCCATAGAATGAATTCATTGTAATTTTTAGAGCATTTGCCTTAACTAAATCTTTTTCCTTTTTAGCTAGATCTCTTTGTTTTAACAATTCTTCAAGTAAATCACTCATTATACTATTCTTTTCATCAAAACTAACGCCATTTGGAGCCTCAATTTGAGCATTTTCTCTAATTGTGAATGGATCTATATTAAAAGTCATCATAATTGATGGATATAACGATTTAAAGTCAAGAACAAACACATCATCATAAAATCCAGGGTTTGGATCTAATACAAATGCACCCTCTATTGCTTGGGATTCTTGAAAATTAAAGTTACTTGGCGCAATATATTTCCTTTGATGTAATTTTTCAAGATACATTATATCAAGGGTTGCAATTGGTGATTGTACTTTAGTTAATGGCGTATTTGTTAAAATTGACCTTTTAATCATCAAATCCATTAAATTTAATTTATCTACAATTTTTTGTGTAAGTTCTGAATCTTTGAAATTATATTGAATTAATTTAATTGGATCTTTATTTAACATATTTTCAATTGCATGTATTTTATTTTGAATCCCAAGATCTGCATCTCCTTGATCTTCTATATCTATTTTTTCATCTTGTAATACTTCTTTTGCAACTGTGTTTAATTTAAAATCCTCAAAGTTAATAAAATTCGTTTTAAGTACTTGTATTATATCAAAAACTAGTAAACCTGGAAAACTTAAATTACTTTTCCCAAAGAAATCTCTTGCAATTCTCATCTTTGTATCTCCTTGATACTTTGAGAGATTAAATGGAATTGAATATGTTTTCATTTTCTCTTTAATTACTTTAAAATCAAAGTCAATTACATTCCATCCTATAATTAATTGCGGTTCAAAGTTTATACAATCTTGTTTAAATCTCTTTAACACTTCTTCTTCATTTTCAAGTATTACTGCTTTAAATCCTTCAAATTTATGTGTTTGTATTTGTTTTAGTTTATCTTTTGGCATATCTTCTTTTGAAATATAAACTAAATTCATTCCTATATCATCTTTTGAATATGTACTAATTAAAACAATTTTCTGGTTCTCTACTTGTCCTATTGTTTCTATATCTACACTTAGTGTTTTAAGGTTTATATTTTGGTTTTCTCCTCTAAATATTCTCTTCTTTCCTGATATTAATTCATTATATTCAATTGGGAGGTCTTCTTCATATGTTTCTACTCTATTTTCTCTTAATTTTTCTTTGAAATACTCATATATTTCTTTGTTTAGAAACTTAATTTCTACTACTTTTTCTTTATTTTTGTTAAAAAATTCCTTATTTGTTAATATAATGCTATCAGATTTAATGTTAATTTGTTCAAAATCTTCTTTTTTTAGAAATATTGTATAATTTATTGTCTTTACATCTAATTTTGTATTTTTTTTCTCATCAATTGAATAATAACTAATTTCTATATGTTCATCTAGTTCTTTTTTTTCAATTTGATATATAAATTGACTCATAATTTAATTTATTCTCTTTTATTTATAAATTTGGTTAGTTTTTCTCTTTTTCATTGTTTTCCAATTGAAACTTAGCTTATTTAGTCTCTATTCCTTAAATTTAAGGTTTTTGTCTTAAATTTAACTTATTTTTAAACAAATTTAGTTCAAATTTAACTTAAATTTAAATTAAATTTGTTTTTAATGTACTTATATTGCTTTTTTGGGCGTTTTTGCTATTTTTTATTGCTTTTTTTATCTTTTTTCTTAAATTTAACTTAAATTTGTTTAAATTTGTTCAAATTAAGCTTTATTTTGTCTTTTTTCTACTAAAACTACTATTTTTTTGCTAATTTTGTCTAAAATCTTTAAATTTAGGTTAAATTTAACTTAAATTTAACTTTTTTCACTTATTTTTTCTCTAATTTTTATTTTAAGCTCTATTTATTTATATTTGTTTAAATTAGTTTATATTTATTTAAATTTAAGAAATACTTATTTTGGTGCCTTTTTTCTCTAAAATGTCCTATTTTTTATTCTTTTTTCAAAAATTATCTTTTTTTGTTTTTTTAGATATTTTTATTAGTTAAATTTTCATTTTTATTTTATACATTAGAATTTAAGGTGTTATTTTGTTTATTTTTCACATAACTTAAATCAAAACGTTTAAATATGTCAAAAAACCACCTAATTTATGGTAAATAACGCAAATTTAGTTCAAAAAGTAGCTAAAATGCACTCCGGTGATCTAACTTGTACACAAAATGTGCAAGATTTTTTAGCAGAAATAGAAAAAAATAACAAAAAATACAACATTTTCTTAGAAATTAATGAAAATGCATTAAATCAAGCTAAAAAATTAGATGAAAAACAACAAAATGGAGCAAAATTAGGTAAATTCTTTGGTTTAACCTTTGCAATTAAATCAAATATTTCAGTTGAAGATATGACTATATCTTGTGCTTCAAAGACTCTAGATAACTATAGAGGTACATTTAATGCTGATGTTATTAAAACTATTTTAGCAGAAGATGGAATTATTTTAGGTATTTTAAACAATGATGAGTTTGCAAATGGGATTTCAGGTGAAACTTCAGCTTTTGGAAATACTCTAAATCCTGCATCTAAGGGGAGAGTTCCTGGTGGTTCATCTTCAGGTTCAGGTGCTGTAATTGCTGCAAATATGGCAGATGTAGCTCTTGGGTCAGATACTGGAGGTTCAATTAGAAATCCAGCATCACATTGTGGAATTGTAGGTATTAAACCTTCTTATGGTCGAGTTTCAAGGTATGGTTTAGTTGACTTATCAATGAGTTTAGATCAAATTGGTCCACTAACTAGAGATGTTGAATCTACAGCTTTTATTTTAGAAAATATTGCTGGTTTTTCAGAAAATGATTCAGTAACTAAAGATATTGCAATTCAAGATTTAGTTAACTCAAAACCTGATTCTAATCTTAAAATAGGGTATATTAAAGAATTTGAGGATGTTATTTCTGAACCTCAAATTAAAGAACTCTACACTAGCAAACTAAGTTTACTTAAAGAGAGAGGATATGAAATTAAAGAATTATCTATTAAAAACATTAGTTTAGCAGTTGAAGCATATTATCCAATTGTATATGTTGAATTTTTCTCAGGTACTAGAAAGTTTGATTCTGTTAAATATGGACATAAATTTGAAGAATCTGTAAATGTTGAAGCTCTAAGGAGAGCTTTAGGAGGACAGGAGATCTCCAGATCAGAGTTTGATGGTGCTTATTATAAAAAAGCCTTAAAGGTTAAAGAACTAATTGCAGATGAACTCTCAGAGGCCTTTAAACAAGTAGATATTATCTTAGCTCCAGTGTCTCCTGAGTTCCCACACAAATTTGGGGATAATCCTTCAGTTGAGGCCTCATATGCAGTTGATGCATTTACAACTCCATCTAATTTGGCAGGGATTTGTGCAGGAGTTGTCTCAGTTGATAAGTTAGGTGATGAGAAAATTCCAGTTGGAATTCAAGTAATGGCAGATTCATTTAGGGAAGATAATTTAGTTAAAGGTTTATATTTACTTGAATCTTTAAAATAATTTTTTTTATTTATTTTATCTTGGTAAACTCAGTTTCCAAGAATTTATTTTATTATTTACTTAATTTCTAAGATTTCTAGTAAACACCACTTATTTCTTATGGAGAAAAATACTTTTAAATTAAAATTTATTATTTACAAATAGACTTAGATTATTAGTAAACACCTTAAATTTCTTGTGGAAAAAAATAATTGTATATTCTAAAGTTAAGAAGTAAAAAAATTTATTTTAATAATTTCACATCAACAAGATATGAACTCTCAGAATTACACATCACAGGATTTAAATCAACTTCTTTAATTTCTGGGAAAATTTCTTGGATGAAACTTACTCTAACTAAAATTTCTACAAGTGATTCAAAGTTAATTGGTTTCTCTCCTCTAACTCCTTTTAATAATTCATATACTTTTGATCTTTTAATTAATTGTTTTGCCTTATCATAACTTAGTGGTCCTTGTGAGAAATGTACATCTTTAAAGATATTAACATAACTTCCACCTTGACCAAACATTACAAATTTCCCTAAATCATTTTGTTGCAATCCAATTATTACTTCATGTCCATGTACTTCTTCTTCAAGTGTTAGTTCTGTTTTTAATGTTTCAATCATTGAAATTGCTCTCTCCTCAAAGTTTAAACTTGTAATTCCAAGCTCAACCCCACCTACATCTTTTTTATGTACAATATTTTCAGCTTTTAGAACATATCTCTTTTTAGGGTCAAGTCTTGTTGTAAGTATATCATTTTTAGTTCTTAGAATTTTTTTATCTGGTAATTCAATTTCAAGACATGAGAGAACTTTTTTAGTTTCTTCATAGCTAAGTAATCCTTGAGTTTCTTTAATTAGGTTTTTAGTTTTTGAAATTTTATTTTTATTAAAATCAAATTGTGGAGCTTTATCATTTAAATTCACTAAACTTTGTTCATATATGAAATTCATTGCTCTAATTGCTTCTCCTGGTGTTCTAAAATTTGGAAAGTTATGTTGTTCAAACCACTCTAGTGCATCTCTAATTTCATACCCTCCAAGAAATGATGAATAAATTGTTTTCTTACTTTTTTTTGAAAAGTTAACAATTTCTTTTGCAATATCTAAAGAATCTGTCATCATTTGTGGAGTTAATAATACTAAGATATTTTCAACGCTCTCCATTTTATCTAGAGTTTTTAGAGTTGATATATATCTATTGCTTTTAGCATCACCAAGTACATCTACTGGGTTATTTACTGAAGCTTCTGCAGGTAAATTCTTTCTAAGTTTTTTCTTTTCACTCTCTAAAAAGTCATACAACTCAAAGCTACTTAAATCAAGCATATCAGTTGAAATTACTCCAGGTCCTCCTGCATTTGTTACAATTACAGTATTTTTTTTAGGTTTAGAATTTACATTAAGTGCAACAAAAATTGTATATAAATCTTCAAATCTTTCAGCTAGAATCCCACCATTTTCAACAATTAATCTCTCAATTAAAACATTATTTTGTGCAAGTGATCCGGTGTGTGATCCTATTGCTTTTTGAGCATTTTTAGATTTTCCAGGTTTAATTATAATTACTGGTTTCTTTTTAGTTACTTTTTTAAGTAATTCTCCAAACTTTTCTCCATTCTCAATTGTTTCCATGTAAAAACAAATTGCAGAAGTATTGTCATCTTTTGAGAGGTAGTCAAGAAAATCAAGTGAATTCATCCCAGCCATGTTTCCACAAGATACAATCTTTGAAAATCCAATATTTTGTGAAAATGACCAATCAACAATTGCATCAATTACTGCTCCACTTTGAGAAACTAACGCTAAATTTCCTTTATTTGGTATATCTTTTGCAAATGAACAGTTAAGTCCAATTTCAGCATTTAAAAACCCAAGACAATTAGGTCCAAGTACATTTAATTTATATTTATGAATTATTTCTTTTAATTCTTCTTCTCTTTTAACTCCCTCTTCTCCTACTTCTTTAAATCCTGCAGTAATTATTACTACATTTTTAATTCCTTTTTTAGCACATTCTTCAAGTGTATCTAATACAAAAAGGGATGGTATTGCAATTATTGCAAGATCTACTTTAAAATCAACTTCAGTAATTGATGGAAATGCATGTACACCTTGAATTTTTTGAGATTTTACATTAATTGGTACTGCTTTAATATTTTTACACTTTAAAATTTCAGAGAACACAAATCCTCCAATTTTAGTGTTATCCCCACTTGCCCCAATTACTGCAATAGATTTTGGGTAGAAAAAATTTTTAAGAGCTTTTTTAGAACTATTTTCTGATAACATAATTTAAAAATAAAGCTAATTATACATAAAATTGTATTTTAATTGTAAAGTGATGTTCTTTAATTTATATTTTCTTTATAAACTCCCTCCAGCAAATCTTTATAAATCGATTTTCATTCTTTTTACTATAAGATTACAATCAAGATAACTTGGTTTTGATGAATCGGAGTAAATAAAAAAATGTTAAAAAACAAAAGATCAAAAGTTTCAAGACATAGAGGGTCTAGCTCTCATAGTTGGGGACACAAAAAAAAACATAGAGGGTCAGGACATAGAGGAGGTTTTGGTAACGCTGGAACTGGAGCTAGAGGAGATGCAAAAAAACCTACAATTTTAAAACAATTTGGAAATTCATACTTTGGAAAAAGAGGATTTAGTTCAATTACTAAAAAAGTTAACAAAGTTTTATCTCTATCATACTTAGAAAATAACTTTGACAAATTAGTTGGGTTAGGAATTATTGTTGAAGAGAAAGGAAATTACACATTCAATGCAACAACTTTTGGTTACGATAAAATTTTAGGAAAAGGAAACTTTACTAAAAAATTAACAATTGTATGTGATGATATTTCCCAGTCAGCTAAAACTAGAGTTGAAGAAGTTGGTGGAAAAGTTATCTGTGAAAAATTAGAAGATGACTTTGAGAATTCTTCTGAAGAATAAATAACTTATTCTTTTATTTTAAAATTAAAAACAAATTATTCTAACTTAGTTTATCCAAATTCTTATAAAAAATACTATCTCTAATTATTTTATGAATTCAGATATTAAAATATTACATAACCCCAGATGTACAAAGTCAAGGTTAACTCTAGCAATTTTAAATGAAAAATTTGGAGAGGGAAACTTTGAAATTATTGAATATTTAAAAAAACCTCTAAAAGTAAAAGAAATTAAAGAAATTACTCAGCTCTTAAACATTGCCCCAAAAGATTTACTTAGAAAAAACGAAACTGAATATAAAGCATATATTGCAAAAAATGAAGAACCAAATGATTCTCAGGCAATTGAACTTATGGCAAAAATCCCAAAATTAATTGAGAGACCAATTGTAATTACAAAAAATGGTGCAAAAATAGGGAGACCTCCAGAGAGTATCTTATCTATTTTGTAATGTCTTCTCTAAAAACAACATTTTATAAAATTTAATCCTTTAATTTAATATATGCTTCTACCAAAAGAGTCAATATTAAATAAATTAATTGGAGATTTACAAAAAGATACAATCACTACACTCTATGGTCCTCCAGGTTTAGGGAAATCAACTATGTGTTTTGAGTTATCATCCCATGCTCTAAATTTAGGTAAAAAAGTAATTTATATTGATACGGAGGGTGGATTTTCTCCCGAGAGATTAAAACAAATTAACCCTGAAATTAATTTAAATGATATTATTGTATTTTCTCCAAAATCTTTTGATGAACAAAATTCTTTAATTAGAAATTTAAATAAACAAATTAAATCGGCAAACCATGTAGGTCTAATTATATTTGATTCTCTTGTAATGCTTTATAGATTAAAGTTAGGTGATTCTCCCCAGAAAATAAATTCTGAACTTGGAGAACAATTACGAATGTTAACTGAAATCTCAAGAACATTTCACATTCCAATTTTTGTTACAAATCAAATGTATGTGAACTTTGAAACCAAAGAAAATAAAATGGTTGGAGGGCAAGTAATTGAATATTGGTCAAAAACTATACTTGAAATGGATAAGTCTGGTTTTGATAAAAAAATCATTTTAAAGAAACATAAATTCAAACCTGCAGGTGTTGAGATAAATTATAGTATTGAAAATAGTGGTTTAACTGAAAATAAATCTAGAGGGTTTTCATTTTTCAAATAATTTTTTTTATTTAATAATATTTTTGTACATAGTACTGTGCTCTCTTTGGATCAATTCCAGAGTTAACTAACCCACTATAGAGTACTTCTTTTCCATATTGATTTTTGAAATTGTTTACATAATCTCTACATTTTTGCTCTTCTGCTAAAAACACATTAGCAGTTTGAGGTTTTTTAAATTCAAACTTGTAAAAAAGAAATAACGATACAAGGCCAAGTATAATTACAACTACTAAAATTGATATTTGTTTTAAATTAAATTCTGAGAACTCAAGCTCTGAATCCCTCTTACTTGCAAGAGAGTTAAGTGTATATGTATTTTCCTCTCCATTTGGTAAAATTACATTTAAATTACCGCTAACTCCACTCACAATTATTTTCTCGTCATTAAATATCGCATAGCTTTGATTTACATTTGAACTAAGTGAATTTAATATTGGATAAATTGATTTTATTTCATAGATATAATTTGTTTTAAAGAAACTCTTCTCAATTTCCATGTGTCCTATCCCATATTTTCCTTCAATGTATACACTTTGAGAATCTTCTCTACATGAAAAATCAAACAAGTCATCTTGATTTTCAAGCAAGTTACAATAATTTTCATTCTCAATTTTATTTATTGTAATATCTAAATTAGAAATCCCTTGAGAATTAATTTCCTGGTTAATATTTATTTGCGTACAAGAACTAAAAATTAATAATATAATTAAGGGAAGAAACTTCATTTTCCTCTCCTTTTAAGATTCACTATCTTCCTTTTTAACTCCCTTTAAATCTTGAGCTATCTTTGAGAGTTCATTTACATTATTTACAAGTGTTGGGGTTATTTTATTAAATACTTTCTCAAGTGCTTTAATTTCTGAGTTTACATCTAAAATATTTCTATCATATGAATTTACTTTATTTAATAATCTCTTTTCAAATTGTTCAAATCCTTCTTTGATATGTACTATATCTTGTTTTAATAAATCAATTTCTTTCTCAACGTTATCTTTCCATGTAATTACACTCTCAACGCTACTTGTAATTGTCTCCCACTTCTCATCAATTATTTTCTCAACAGTCTCTACAATTAACTCTTGAATTTTTTCATCTTCCATGGTTGGACCTTGTTGATTTGATTGATTCATATCAAAGCTTTGGCTTGGTTGTTGTTGAGGTGTTGCTGCAAATGGATTTTGTTCAATTGGTGGTGGTGATTGAGGTTGAGGCATTGAATCTATTTGAGAATTAATTGGTGGTGGTGTTGGCATTTGACTTGATTGTTGAGGTTGTTGCATTTGGTTTTGAGAAAAAGGATTTACAAAGTCACTTTGTTGAGATCCCATGTTATTATTATTTTGCATATCTCCACCTAAATCAAGTGCAGGTGGTTGTTGATTTGATGAAGCTACTTCTTTAATTTCTTGTGTTTGTTTAAGATCCTTAGCTTCATTGTTTGAAAAAAAACCCATAATATAATTTGTAATAAAATTGTTTAAATAAAATCGCAATTACTATAAAGAGAAAAAAATATCTTTGTTAATTTTTCTAGAGTTTTTCTCTTTAATTTTCTTACCCTCCTGAAACAACTGAGAGAATTCTTAAATTATCTTCATTACCTACTTGTTCATCTTCAAGACAAATCTCACCATTTTTTTCAATTATAACACTCTCTACTGTAATATTTAACTTATTTAAAAGGGTTTTAAGTTCAATTTCTTTATCAAGTTTAATTTCTTTTGTAATGTCATCTTTTTCAATATATACTTTCATTTTTTTTATATTTAATTTTATTTTTACTAGTATTTAAATGTATTTTTATTTAATTTTTTCTCTTGATATTTCTAAAATCTTAGGAATTATATGATTAAATTCATCTAGATATGAATAATATTCTTTTGCTTCATCATATGTGTTTACTTTTTCAAACTTTCTAACTTTTTTTTCAAGATTTGGAAGTAAATCTCTAAATTCTTTAAATAGAGATTCATTTTTAATTAACATCTCAAGAGTTTTCACTTCATTTTCAATTAAATTATTTAATTCTTTTTCATATTCTTCATTAGAATCAAACTTTTTATTTTCAATAAATAAAACTAAAAGAGCTTTTACTTCTTTATATGTTCTCTTTATTTCTTTTATTGAAAACTCATTAAATTTTTGATTAAATTTTTCAAAGTTACTTTGAGAATAAAGCATAATTTGCATATCAATTAATGCATCCTCAAATTCAAGCATTGTCTCATAAATCTTTCTTCTTGGTATATTTGTCATTATTGTAACCATTTTTTTTTAAAAAGATAAATTTATTATTTCAAGAAAAATAATTTTATTAAAATTTAAGAAATAATAAATGTTTTTGAATCTAATTTTATTAATGTTTAAATATTTATTAAATTAATGTTTTTAATGGTTTTTTTGAGATTTATTTTATTGTCTAATTTCTACTTATAAGTGCTTATAAACATTCTTAAACTAAAAATTTAAAATTTAATCTAAGTGGCACCAAAAAAATTAATTTTATATTTTTTAACTATATTTTTTTCATTAAATATAGTTTTTTCGGCATATCCAAACCCAGAATTAATTTCAACACCTAGCTCCATTACAGATTCATCAATAATTTTAAATGGTTATCTTGGGACAAGTTCAAAAATCGAAATTAATGGATATGAAATTCAAAACAATTTAGTTTATGGAGATTCAACTGCAAAATCTTTTATTTTAGATGGAGATTTAAGCAATGAAGTTTTTGACATCTCAGTTGGAGAAAACTTTTACTTCTCACATGGTGCAAGTGGAGGAGTAGTGTATGAGTTAGCTATATTTGATTCAAATCAAGATTTAGTTGAATCATATACTTTATCTTCAGGAGTTTCCCCTCAATATAGTTTAGATAGTCCAGGAACTTATACAATTAAAGATTTAAATTCTCAAACTTCAAAATCAATTAGTGTTAACTATCAAACAATTCAAAAAGAAGTTGTAGTTGATAGTTCAGATTTATCTGATGGGGCAAATACTTTAAACATTGTAACTTATTACTCTGAGGGTTCAGAGATTTTTGAATCTAGTTTTGATTTTGAAAAATATGAAAATGATATAGTTTTTGATTCTGATAATTTCACTTCAAGGAGTTCAGTTACAGGTCAAATTAGAGTTGATTCAACAAGTTATAATTATTATTACATTATTAATGATGAAGGGTTCCAGGCAAGTTGTGGAACATATATTAACAATCAAATTAATTTAGATTCAACAAGTCAAGAAATTACAATTTCAAAGTTACAGGAAGGAATAAATAGTGTAAGGATTATTTCAACTACAACTAATTGTGATAGGATTACAGGTGAATATAGATTTGAAGTTGAAGTTGATAGAGTTGCACCAGATCTTGATTTAATTGAGGCAATAATTATTCAGGGTTCAAATCAAAATGGTGAATACTCTCCAGATGTATTTGATGAGAATTCAATTTATACAAATGAAAATAGACTTGATTTAATTTATGATTCTGATGCAATTAGAGTTGATTACATTTTAAATGGACGTAGTTTTGGGTATCTTGTTAATGAAGAGAAGTTAGATGAATTTAGTGAATTTACTTATAGTGTTGATAGTGATGGAAACATGTTAACTCTTTTATTATTCCCAGAGAATTATCCAAATTCATATATTGAATATGATTATGGACGATTTCACGATAAAAAAGTTGAAATTGATGATGGAGTAATTGAAGTTAAATTTAATTTAGATGAGAATTACAAAGATTTTAATTTAACATTTTATGAAGAAGAAAATGGTGACAACACTCAAAAGACAATTAGAATTTATGATTTAGCTTTCATTGAAAAAGGAGAAGTAAGTTCTTATTTTCCAAGAGATGAAGACAATTTATTTGAAATTAATTTAAATTTAGATACAGGTTCAAATAACATTACTTTAATTGCATATGACATTGCAAATAATACAAAAAGAATTGATAAAACAATTTACTTTGATGATTCTGACCCTGAACTTGAAGGAGACACAGACCCAAATTCAGGAGACACGCTTCACTTCTCAATTCAAAATTTAAAGGGTACAACTTCTAAACCAAATGTTCAAGTTGAAGTATTTGTATTACCTGATGATTCCTACGAATTAGATATTGATGGAGATGGTGATGAAGAGAGATTAACTTGTGCAAACTATGAAACTGCCCTAATTAGAAATTTAGATCAATTAGTTTATGATTATACTAGATATGCAGAATTAGATTTAAATGATTTCCAATTAGATTTAACAATTGGTTCTTGGTTTTCAAAACAAAGAACAACTTCTGATGAAAACGGTGACTTTGAAGTATATATGGGGTTACTTGGTGAGAGTTTTGATTCAGGAGATTTGGAGGAAGATTATTCTCAAGATTCAGTTTCCACTCGAAATGAAATTTGTATTGTAATGCTTGATGAATATGGAAACTTAAATGTAGATTCATTTAATTTAAACTATGATCCAGGTAACACTGTTTGGCGTGAAGCTGAAATTACAACACTTCCAAATTCAATTTATTCAGCTGAAATTGAACAAGCTCTAACCTCCGATTCTGTTTCAGGATCAGATGAAGTTCAATTCTCAATGATTGCAAGATTTAAATATGAAGGTGGTAGTGAAATTAAAGAAATTGATAATGTAAATATTTATTTTGATAACTCTGTCTCTGAAGATCCATTCCAAGGTAATGGAAACATTTTATCTTCAGGTATGAATTGGAGATATGATAAAGATATCAATGAACTCTTAGTTTATGTTCCAATTGAAGTATCTCCTTTAGGTGAAGATCCTCTTGATTATCCTGATGAAATCCAATTTAATTTTGCAATGAGAATTACTTATGAATTAGAAGATTCAGATATTGTAATTGATACTCAAAACCCAGTTTATTTTGAAACTAAAATTAATATTGAAAGACCTCTTGATCATACAAAATGGTTAACTCCCTCAGCAATTAGTTCAGGTCTTGGGTTTTTAAATAAAACTATGAAATTTACTGAGAAAGCTCAAAATGTAATGAGAGTTGGATCTATACTTTCAGTTGGTTGGTGTACTGTTGCTAAATTTACTCACACTGCATGTTTAAGTGAAATGATTGGTGCTGATGAAGATGAGAGAAAAGAAATTAAAGCAAAATGTGATCAAGATTTTTATAATGTGTGTGATAGAATTGCAGGATTACCCTCACCTAATTCTTGTGAAGGTAGTGTAGGTGAATCAGATATATCATTTGGACTAAATGGCAATTCTGAAATTACTAGTGGTACATATAAAGCATCAGATTTTGATGGAAATTTGGAGTTTAAATCTGATGATAAATTAGTTGGAAAATGGGAGAGTGTAACAATTAGAACTGATTCTTCAAATTGTGCCTCAGATGAAGTTGAAGTTACTGGAAGAATTGTTCAATATACTGATGAAACTAACACTTTTAGTAGTATTGCAACAGTTGAGACTCAAGCAGATGTTAGATCAACTTGTGTTAAAGCTGAAAAAAATGGAAATAAAGTAATGGGTGTTAATTTAAATGAAGCTGCTAATTTATGTTATACTGAGGGAGCTCCAAGATTTGATAACACTAAATGTTCACTCTCTTTATATGGAATTCAATCAGAAGGTGAAGGAACACCAGGTAAAGATCCATCTACTTCAATTTTTTCATCAATTCAATGTGGTGCAGTAGTTGATACTTACTCTCATTTAAAAGTTGCATATAGAGTTCAGGAAGGAATTAAATCTTGTCTTGAGCAAGCAAAAATTGGAACAATTAAAGGAGGATATTGTGAGAGGTTAATTGGTCAGGCGGTATGTGATTTAGCAACAAATGTAATTTTACCTGAAGTTATGCAAAGTGGTTCAGCTTCAATTCAAAAGGGAGAACAAGAAAGAGGTGATGGTACAAATCCTGCAACTTATGCAAGAATTATGTCAAATTCAAATCAAGAGTATGACAAGAGATATGCAGGTTCAGTTGCAGGACAAACACAACTATCTACAGATCAAATTATTAACAAGGCTTGTCTTGGAGCAATTACAGGAGATTGGTCTGTTCTTGAGGAAAACATTTTAACTGCAATTGAATCAAATGAAGTTGAACCTGTATTTGGTCCTCCAATTGCAGAGAGTAGATTACAAGGTTATAATCCATTAACTGGTGAAATTACAATTAGGTATATGTTTACTTATGCTGCAATTTCTGGAGGTCAAAGTATTGACACTAAAGTTCAATTAGTTTGTAATCCTACTGCTCCAAATAATGAATTTTGTCCTAGTCAGAGAATAGTATACTCTGAAGATGATGGTCTTGACTTTAAAAGTAGAACATTTTATGTTGCAGCAGATCAATCTGTTAATGAAAATAAAATTATTACAGAAGATGAAAATATTTATTGGTATAATCAAATTGAACTAACACATGTATATGAGATGGGAGATGATACTAAAACTGTAAAAGAAGTATTTAACATTGCTCACAAATCTGAGATGTTTGCTAAATGTTACTGGTCAGCTGAAGCTGTAATTTTAGCTGCAACTTCAGATTTAACTGGAGGTATTGAATGTGGTACAATTTTTACTGATGATTCAGTATTATCAGCATTTAATATTGTTGAGAGTAAAACTAGTTTAATGCCTCAAAATCAAAATACTTTTTATCCTGGAAATAGTATTTATTTAGATCTTGGTTTAACAGCACAAGGAGATATTGAAGATGGTGTTGAGGATTTAGCTTTAGTTCATTATGCTGCATGTAAAACAAATGGTGATGGAACATATATCTTAGGACAAAATTCAGGATCTGCACCTTTTGTGACAACTCTTGAAAATGTTAATGAAGAAACAACTTCAGCTCAACTTCCAGTTTTAATTAAAGATGAACTAGAACAAGTTGGGTCAGCAAATAATGATTACATTATTAAATTCACAAAATCAAATTCACAAGACCAAGTTGCATTCATTGGAACAAATGGTGTTGTTAGTGGAACTTCATATTTCAAAAAAATAACTGTAAATAATAATAATGTTGACATCTCAACTATCGGTTCAGCAAGTTTAGTTGTTCAAAATTTAAATTTAAATAATGGGAATAATAATTTAGCATATAATGTTTTAGATTTCTCAGGAGTTGAGGATGGAGAAATAATAATTACTTTTGATGGTCAGCCAGAAAATGTTCAAATTCAAATTGGTCAAAAGGTATCTGAATCTTCAATCACTCAATTTAGTGGGACTGCAGTTTTACCTAGATCCTCTGGAGAATTAATTGCAGGGACATGTACATTAAATGCAAGAGTATTACCTCTAAGCCAGGCAAATCAAATTACTTTAGATAACTTTGAGAGTTATTCTCCTTCCTCTTCAAGTTATGATAATGAAGATTTAATTTTAGATGAAGAGTTAGAATCAATTGAAATTTATAAAAAGACATTCCAAGTAAAAGAAACTCCTGCTTCAGTTACTAACTTTTTTCAAATCTTAAACATATTTGAAAATAAAGTAATTGGTCTTGATGCTAATGATCCAAGTTTATCAATTGAATATATTGACCAAGATTCTAGAAATAGTGATGATATTAAAGCTGTAATTAGTTATGACATTTCAATTGATGGTTATGGAGTTATTGCTAAATCAAGGGTTGATTCAAGTGATTTTGTAAGTGGGTCAAAAGTAAGTGAAAAAGAAAAGAATAGGTATTCTATGAATGTTCAATTTACAGATTTAGAGACTCTTAAAACTGCTCTTAACTCAATTGAAGCTCAAGAAGGAGTAAATGGTTTAATTTTAAGTTCAGCTTCAACTCTTGATGCTAAATTAAGTTATACTGTTAGATATGTAACTAAAAAAGATAATGATAATTGGTATACTGAACCTAGCGACAATTATCCTTCTAAAACTGGAGTTATAGAATTTTATGTATACTCAGGAGATAATTCTCAACCTTATGAGGATAGAACAAGAGGTTAATATCTAACTTCTCCTTTTGATTTCACATAAAATTTGTTATCTTTTTTTTTAGGCCTAATTTTAAAGGATTTTCCAGCTAACAAATTCTCAAATTCATATTGAAGATCTCCAAATCTTTTATTTTCTTCTTCATCATAAGTATTAGTTAATCCCCAAGCTGCAGTTTGCATTGCAATTAATCTATTTGATTCTTTGGTTGGATCATTTTGTTCATATTCTTTTTGACTAAATCTCATTTTTGAAGCTATTGAATTTAATTCTCCTATTATTTCTTGTTTTTCTTCAAAGTCTCCTTTTAAGTATTCTTGAACTTTTCTTTCAATAAAATATCCTTCATTTGGGTAATATGCATTTTCTATGGCTGAGCTAATTAAATCTGTTTCTGCAGATTTATTCTCTCCGTTAAAAAGTCTTTTTAAACCATCTCTTAAATTACAAATATAATTTGGCCCTACACCTCCTAACCTAACTCCATTATCTCTTTTCATTTTAGCAAGAATTCCATTCAAAATAGCATACTCTGGTGTATTTACTGAAGGACTTCCACTAAAACTTCTTACAAATCCACCTGCAGTTCTAATTTTATTATATTCTTCAGGTGAGAACCTTAACTGAATTCCATCTACTTTTCCACCTCTTAAAAAATTCTCAAGTTCTTGTTCATTCCACTCCATTTTAACTCTAGTATAATAAAATGCAAGCCCGAGATTATAATCATTTGAATTTTGAGGTAAAAATAGTGGCGGTAAATTTGATAAAACATTTCTTTTATACCAATCAGAATTTATTGTTTGATTTTTTGCTTGTTGATAATTTCTTTCATAATCATTTATTTGTTGAGAATAAGTTGAAGTTGAATTAATACTTGTTTCAGCTTGAGCTTGAGGAATTCCTTGCATAGAAATAGCTCCAAGAGTTGCTGCAAGTGCTACTCCTTTTGCTTGTTTAATTCCTTGATTTTTATGTTTATCAAGAAATTTTCTAAAAATTCCCATTATTCTATCTTCTAAATTTATCATTTTATAAATATTTAAATTAACTCAAAGTAACAAAACTATTACTTATATGGTTTTTATTATTTAAATAAGTGTCGATTTTTAACTAAATATTTAAAAAGTTCAAATCCTTAACTTTTTTATAAATAAAATGTCCGAGCAATCAATTAGAGATGAAAGAATTAAAAAAGCTCAAGCTTTAAGAGAATTAGGTATTAATCCTTACCCAAATAGTTATACTGTTGATAAAGAATTAAATGAAATTCACAAGTTATATGATGACAAATTAGAAGCTGGAGATCATTCAGGAGACGTATTTTCAGTTGCAGGAAGAATTGTTCTTCACAGAGATATGGGAGGTTTACAATTTGCAACAATTCAAGATGAATCTGGAAAGTTACAGACATCATTTATGAAAAAGAAAGTTCCTGAGATTTTCAAGTTATTAAAATATGTTGATTTGGGAGATATCATTGGAGTTAAGGGGGAAGTTTTCAAAACTAAAAAGGGTGAGTTATCTATTTTAGTTGAAGAATTTACACTTCTTTGTAAATCATTAAGTGATTTGGGAGATAAATATCATGGTGTTAAAGATATTGAAATTAAATATAGAAATAGATCTTTAGACATGGTTATGAATCCAGAGTCAAGAGATATCATTAAAAATAGATTTCTAATTACTCAAAAAATTAGAGAATTTATGATTAAGGAAGGATATTTAGAAGTTGAAACTCCAATTACTCAAGTATCTTATGGTGGTGCAGCTGCAGATCCTTTTGTAACTCATCATAATGACTTAGACATGGACTTATTTCTAAGAGTATCTCCTGAACAATCTCTTAAAAGAGTAATTGCTGGAGGTATGAATGCAGTTTTTGAAATTAATAAAAACTTTAGAAATGAAGGTATTGATAGAACTCACAACCCAGAATTTACAATGATGGAAGCATATAGAGCATTTAAAGATTACACTTATTGTATGGATATGCTTGAGAGAATGGTTGAATTTGTAATGCTTGAAGTTTTTGGAACTCTTGAATGTGAGTTTAGAGGTCAAAAGGTTAACTTCCAAAGACCATGGAGAAGACTTAGCGTTAAAGATGCTCTAAAAGAAGCAAAAGGATGGGACGTTGATAAAATGTCTGATAATGATTTATATGATGAAGTTGCAAAAATTGGAGAGGCACTTCCTGCAAAAACTAGAGGATATGCAATTCTTGCTTTATTTGAAGAATTTGGTGAACCTCTTGGTGTTCAACCAACTCACTTTATTGACTATCCTGCAGAATCAACTCCTCTATGTAAACAACACAGAGAAGATCCAGCTTTAATTGAGAGATTTGAATCTTTTGTTTGCGGAATGGAAATTTCAAATGCATATACTGAATTAAATGATGGGGAGAGGCAAAGAGATTTATTTACAAAGCAAGCAGAATTTAAAGAAGAAGGTCAAGAAGAAACATGGGGAGATGGTTTAGATGAAGAATTCCTTGATGCAATTGATTTAGGAATGCCTCCAACTGGAGGAATTGGTGTTGGAATTGATAGATTAGCAATGGTATTATTAAACCAGGAATCAATTAGAGATATTATTTATTTCCCAACAATGAAACCAAAGAAAACTGACTCTCCAAAGGAAGAGTAAGTTTTTTTTAAAGAAGAATAAACCAAATCTAAAAAATAATTTTAATTTTTTATTTAAAAACTTCAGGATATGCCTTTTTAGCTAATTCCATATTTTTTTCAATTAATTCTCTAAGTGGCGTAATAAATTCAATTAATGATGCTGAGACTCCTTGTTTTAAATCAATTGATGATAATTCCTTTAATTCAAATGCTCTCTCTACATCTGAATATGTTTTAAATGAAATATCTCCTCCATATTTCTCTGGTCTATTAATTACAAAGTCAACTCCTTCATGTTCAAATTTCATAAATAAAACATATCTAAGTAATGCAAGTAACCCATTTCCTTCAACTACACCATCTTGACAAAATGCTTTTGAGATTTTCTTTCTAATTTGTTTATCAGAATCTGTAAAATCAATTTTAGAATTTGGTTCAGATGATGACATTTTCCCAGACTCTCCAAGACCTGGAACTAGTGGATTCATTAAGTGAGCTCTTTTCATATATCCTAGCTTAGGTAAAAATTCTCTTGCATACATAAATATTTTTCTTTGGTCAACTCCTCCAAATTGAGCATCTACTTTTAGATATTCTTCATCTAGGGCTTGAAGCCCAGGGTATAACAATCCTGAGATTTTCGGGTTATCTGTTTGTTTAACAACTTCAGCTCCTGCATGTTTTGCATTTCTCTCTGAACAAATTGCAGCTAATTTATATACATCAAGAGAATACTCTTTTGATAATTGAAAATCAGTTCCTCTAACAAATTTTAACTTTTCAAGTGGAACACCTACTTGACTAAGCATTCCTTTAATTACAGTTTCATAAAACTCAGTTCTAAACTTTAATTGTTCCCAATTTGATTTCATGTTATCAAGGTATGCATGTAAATCTGCAAATAAAATAGTTACTTCACATCCTGCCTTTAGAAGGTCTGCAATTTTAAATATTGGTACAAAATATCCAATATGTGGAACTCCAGTTGGTGCAGTTCCCCAATAAATTTTCATATCTCTTTTTTCTAAAATTGTTTTAATTTTTTCTTCATCTACAACTTCTTGTAAATTTCTAGTAATTAGATTAAATTTTTCATCTGAATTCATTATAATTATAATAAAATCTTTAATATTTATATGTCTTTTTCTCTAAAAAATAAAAACAAACCCTTTTAAATATTATTATCTTATTATTTCTTAGATAAATGGTTTTAGTTGATGTTCATGCTCATCTTGACTTTCAAAATTTAGAGTCTCAAAGGGCAGAGTTAATTAAAAATCTAAAAGATAGTAATATTATTACTCTAACAAATACACTTAACCCTCAAAACTATGAGGAAACTAAACAAATATTTCAAGGCCACAACCACATTAAAGTGTGTCCAGGTCTATATCCTCAGGACTCTGAAAAGATAACTGATGATGAATTTAGAGATTACTTAGCCATGCTAAAAAAAAATAAAAAAGATTTTATAGCAATTGGAGAAGTTGGTCTTGATAGACACAACACGCAAGATCCAAGTCTTTGGGAATTGCAAGAAAATAGGTTCAAGGAACTAATTAATTTAGGGATTGAACTGGATAAACCCCTAATAATTCACACTCGAAAAGCTGAGGAGAGAGTTATTGAAATTTTGGAGGAAGTTGTTTCCAAAACAGGTTTCAAGAAATTTGATCTACATTGTTTTTCAGGGAAGAAAAAGTTAATTCCAAGAATTAAAAGTCTTGGGATTTTTTGTTCAATTCCACTAATTATTGAAAATACTGAGTCTTTTCAACTCTTAGTGAGAGAACTTCCAATGAGACAACTCTTAGTTGAGACAGACTCTCCATTTTTAAATCCAAGTAAAGAAGTCAACACACCTTTAAACATCCCAAGGATTTATCAAAAGATTGCTCAAATTAAAGGTTTAGAAGTTAAGGAAGTTGAGAATATCATATATCGAAATTACATGAAATTATGTATTCTCTAAATTAAAATTATTTATGTAACAATCAATTTAGACTTATGATCTAAATAGATAGCATGCTATATTCTTAATTTAGATTATGGCACTCTTTAAGATAAACAAATTTAAAAAAATGGTAAATATAAAATTAGTTCCTTCAGGGAAAGGAGAAAATGAAAATTTAAATAAGGCTGTATTAATTGCAGAAGATAGAAATAAAGAAATTGCAAAAATATTAAAAGTTCCAGTAAATGAAAATTTAACTTTTGCATATTACCAATCTGCAGGTTTCATTTCAGGTAAAATCGGTTCACCTGAGAGAGTTTTCATGGGGTATGTTGATCATAGTGATGAAGTATTATTAATTCACCCAGATGGTGGAGATGGTTTATTTACAGATTTATGGGATGAGATGAAATTAATTACAGATTACGTTTTAATTAAATATTATTTATGTCAGAAATACTATAAAAATCCAGAAGATTTTAAGTTATATTACAAATACTTATCTGATTCTCTTGCTTCAATTATTTCAGGTAAATATCAAGATTCTGTTGCAAAGTTTGAATTTAAAATGTACACTCCAGGTAAAAAGTTAAAAAAAGATACTGAAATTGGTTTAATTTTATATATCATGAAAACTTTCTCAGGTGTTGATTTCATTGTTGATAATTTAGATAAAATCTTTGAAGATAGAAAAATTTCTCAAACTATTAATTCAATTTACAATAAATCTTTAGATGAATTAATTTTACCTCTAAAAGAAAAAGTAATTGAAGAGGAGAGAGTTCAAAGAGAACTTGAAAAACAAAAAAGACAACAACAATTTAACCAAACTCAAAACGCTCAAAGACCAGGGAATTCTCAAGGTAAATTTGTAACCCGAGATAAATTTAAATCAAAAGAAAATAATAAAGATAACACTTCCTCTGAAAATAGAAGTAATGATTCTAGAAGAAATAATTTTAATAATAAAGATAGAAATAATAATCACAATAATAATAATAGACAAAATTCTAAAAACTTTGATAATAAACCAAGAAAAAACAATTATTCAAAAGATAGAGAAAAATACGAGAAAGCAACAATTGATCCCTCAAAAATTTAATTTTTCTTTTTCTTGATTATATTCTCTTATTCTTTCAACTAAATCACTTCTTCTTTGATCTCTTCTATCTAAATTAATCTCAGAAATTACTATTTTTCTAAAATATCTATCTAAATTTATTTGTCTAAAAAAAAGTTCCAATATATCAATGTTATTATTTAGATATAATCTTAAAAAGAGCGGTTCATATACTTGATCTTCAAATAATACTAATTCTTGATTTCCTTGGGGTGGGTTTTTCTTCTTTTTACCATTTATATTATTCTTTTTATCATATACACAATCATAAGTATTTATTTTAAATTCTTCATTTGGAATAAATATTCTATTTCTTATATCTTTTCTATCTTGAGAAATCGTATTAACTAAATTACCTTGAGGGTCAGTATATCTAATATAGTCTCCTTGTCTTAGAACTCCTAAAAGTAATATATTATTTTTACTGTCTTCTTTATCAGGATTATAAAATGTAAATAGCATTTTAAAACCTCGCTATTTTAGATTTTCTATTTATTTTTTTTTCTTTTTTTTGAGGCTCAGAGTTTATATTATGAGAAAAAAATGTAAATAAGTCCCCATTTTCAAAAAAATTACAAGATATTGTAGTTTGGACTATTGACTTTGAAGAATCATATCTTGACACCTCACTACAAAAAGTTCCATTTGGATATATCTCACCAATAGAATACTTTTTTTTATTTGCAAAGCCTCTTAAATCTGATTTGTTTCTAATTACTTTATTTGTTCTTAGTGTATATATTAATGAAGAATTATATATTCTATTTCCTGGTAAAATTTGATAAGTTCTTCCATTTTCAGGATTTTTAAAAGTTGCAACTACAATTCCATTAATAATATCTTCTCTCTCAAAATATTCTAATTTAGATTTATTTGGTGTTGGGATCTCTAGAGAGACAATATTTTCAATTTCTTTTAATCTAGATTCTAAAGTTCTATGATCTATAAAAATAGGATACTTTTTCATTTTACTTTTGTCCTAAAATTATATTTCTTTTAATCTTTTTAAAGATTTAGTTTTGTTGTATCTCTAAGTAGTAATTTTTATGAAAACAAAACATTTTTAAATCAATTTTATTTTCTATTTATTATGCGTCTATAGCTCAGTGGTAGAGCGGCTGCCTTGTAACTATTTCAAAATTTAAAGAAATGCGGGTAAGCAGCAGGTCTTGGGTTCAAATCCCAATAGGCGCTTAGTTTATTTCTAAAAAATCAAAAAAATTGTTTATAAAAAGATTTTATTATATTGGTTTTTCAAATTCTACTTAAAATGTTATTATTTAATACAATTCTACTTTCTAAAAAAATTTAATTTAAATACTAAAAAAAATATTTATATCTATGAAAAATTGTAAGTTTTGTAATAAAGTTTTAAATAGAAAAAATAAAATTTATTGTAATAATAAATGTCAGAATGATTTTAAACATAAAGAATATATTTTAAATTGGAAAAAAGGAATTAATAATGGTTTAAGAGGAAAATTTTATTTATCAAAACATATTAGGAGACATTTATTGGAAAAATTCAATCATTCTTGTTCTAAGTGTAGTTGGAACAAATTAAACCCAATAACTAATTTATCTCCTTTAGAAGTTCACCATATTGATGGTAATTCTTTAAATAATGAAGAACATAATTTAGATTTGTTATGTCCAAATTGTCATTCCCTAACTCATAATTTTAAGGCATTAAATCAAAATTCTAAAAGAGTAAGAAATTAATATAAAAATTCAAATTAAAGCTTTACTTTTTACTACATTCTATCTCTTTAATACATTTAATTTATAAATAATAAAATTAATATTTAATTTATGAGTCAAAATAAATTAGTTGATATATCAATCATATTCATTGCATTGATTTTTTTATTTGTAGTTTTACATCAATTTCAAACATTTTTAAGACCTTTTGTAATTGCTTTAATTCTATCTTTTTTATTTGTTCCTTTCACAAGGCTTCCCTCTCATAAAAAGAAAACAATTTGGCTTACAACAACTGCAATTACTGCATCTCTATTTTTAGTAATTGTATTTCTAAGTGTTTTATTTGTTGATGAGAGTGTTAATGAAGAACCTGAGGAAGAAGTTCAGACCTCTTTAGAAGAACTTCTTAATTTAGAACCAATTAAAGTTGGAGATTCAGAGTTTGATTTAAATAGTGTTGCAGACCCTAAAGAAATTGCTCAATCTGTTGGTTCTTTTATTCGAAATATTGTATCATCTCTTGGTTCTTTTTTTAGTGAAGCTCTTCTATCTTTATTATTTTTATTTTTCATTTTACCAACTCATGATGCTACAGTTAATAAAATTTCAAGTGGTTTAGATCATAACTCTAAAAAGAAATTTGTTAAAGCCTTAGAACAAATTGAAAAATCTATTAGGGATTACCTTGCAATTAAATCTATGGTCTCTCTTTTAACTGCACTTCTCTCAGCTGTAATTATGGTTTTATTTGGAGTTAAATTTGTAGTATTTTTTGCAGTTATGATTTTCTTACTTAATTTCATTCCAACTATTGGTTCAATTCTTGCAGTTTTAGTTGTTGTTGTGATTCATTTTTTAACTTCAGATTTTAGTGGGTTAGTAATTCTTTTTGCAATTCTTATGATTTTAGTTCAAATCATTGTTGGAAATATCATTGAACCTCAGCTTGCAGGTAAAAAGTTAAATTTATCTCCTGTTGTAATTTTGTTATCTTTATTTTTTTGGAGTGCTATTTGGGGGATTGGGGGAATGTTTTTTGCAGTCCCTCTAACTAGTATTATTAAAATTGTTTTACAAAATAATGATAGTACTAAAGGATTTGTTCCTTTTTTAAACTAGATTTATAAAAGTAAAATCATTTCATCTTTTATGAATCAAAATGAATTAATTGAGGAATTAAATTCTAGTAATACTCCTTCTTATAAAAAAATTGCAAACATTTTCGAGTTAATGAACATTGCAGACTCTACTTCTTTAAATGCACTCTATGATATAATTAAAAATAATGAATGTGAATTAATTCGTCATGAAGCTATTTTTGCTTTAGGTGAGATGGCTGGTGGAAGAGAATCAGTTGATTTTTTAAAACAAGTCATTTTAAGTGATGACTCTTATGTTGTTCAACATGAAGCTTTAATTGCAATTGGAACTCTAGGTAGTAGAGATGATATTGATTTTTTAAAACAATTTGAAAATCATCCTGACTTTGAAATTCAGTGCTCTGCAAAGATTGGAATTCAGAGATTAACTCAAGAGGATGGTTTTGAAGATGAGATTAAAAATAATTTAGATAAATATAAATTACATTTATTTGATTATGTTAATTCAAATCAAAATGAGAGAATTCAAATTTTATTTCAATTAATGTTAATTGGTGAGAGGGAAATTGAAACTATTAAAAAATGTCTTGAAAAAGATATTTGTAGAGTTGTAAGACATGAAGCAGGATTTGTTTTAGGTGAGATTGGAACTCTTGAATCAATTGATGCAATGGCATCAATTTTAAATTCTGAACCAACTCCAATTGTAATTCACGAAACTCTTTTTGCTTTAGGTACAACTGGAAATGATGAAGCACTTAAATATATTGAACCTTTTTTAAATTATGATAATTACGTTATTTCTGAGAGTGCAAAAATTGCAAGAGATAGAATTTTATATCTAGACAATCCATATTCTGGTGCTAGACATTTTGCATAATTATTTAAATTAATAATTAAAATATTTATTTAATTACTTTTAATTTATTTGGATCAAACTTTTTAACTTCTTTCATACTCTCATTTACTAAAAATTCAGATAACTCTTCATGTTTTGTAAACTGTTTATATTTTTTTAATTTAGATTTCACTTCTGAATATACTTCTTCTAAATCTTCATCAA
Source organism: Bdellovibrionales bacterium (assembly GCA_964217375.1). GTDB lineage: Archaea > Nanobdellota > Nanobdellia > Woesearchaeales > UBA583 > UBA583. The sequence goes on from CAXPJQ010000046.1 coordinate 33,431, forward strand.
ATAAATCTGTTTTTGAAAAGTAAATTACATGATTCACTTTAGCTG
>CAXPJQ010000047.1:0-39613 GCA_964217375.1 Bdellovibrionales bacterium
TTTACTTTTGCACCTCTCCATGCAGGATATGTTCCAAAAAGCATTGCAAAAAAAGTTGTAATTAAAATAATTGCTAAAAACATATTCAAACTAAAATTAACTGGAACATTATATCCTGCAAAATTAGTAATCAGATATGATAATCCTTCAGCTAATATATATGCACCAACAAATCCAATTAATGCACCAACAAATCCCAAAAATGAACTCTCAATTAGAAACATTCCTAATATGTTATTATTTGTAGCACCTAGTGCTTTCATTGCAGAGATTTCTTGAACTCTCTCCAATACTGAAGAATACATTGTATTCATTACATTAATTCCACCTACTAAAAGTGCAATTGCAGAGACAAATGAAATAATTAATGTCAAAACACCTAAGATCTGATTAAATCTCTCAATTGCATCTTTTGGAGAAGAAATTGAAACTGTTTTTTCATCTCCATTTGGATTTAATCTATTCTCAATATTTTTTTCCATTAACTCTAAATCTGCTCCCTCAAGAAAACTAATTCTAATTGCAGTATATGTGTCATCTCCTCTAAGATCACCAATATCCTCAAATGGTACAATGAACGCGTTATCTAGAAATAAATCTCCTCTCTCTTTTAAAATCCCAATTACTCTAAATGATTCATCATTAATTTTAACTGAAGATCCAACTTTTAAATTAGTTTCATAACTTTCTACAGCTTTAGCACCTAAAACTATAACTCCTTGATCTCCTGACTTTAATAACCTTCCTTCAACTAATTCAAATCCAATATCCTCACTAACTTCTTGGAAATATTCATCTGGAAAACCAACTGCAACTTGAACTTGTTTCTCACGTCCATATTCCCACTGACCTTGTGAATAAAAGTTTTGAGGAGTTATATATTTATAATCTCTCACTACTTGTTTGATTTTTTGTAAATCAGTTTGAGTAAGTCCACTTCCACCAGGAGGTCCATTAGAGTTTTGATTATTTGCACTCTGAACTACAAGTACATTTAACCCAAATCCACTAAATTGTTCAGATATTGCATTTGAGAGACCTTGTGACACAAAAAGAAAAAAAGTAAAAGTAAATATCCCAATTATAATTCCAGATATTGTAAGGAAAGCTCTTGACTTTTTTTCCATTAAGTTTTTATATACTAAATTAAATAAATCAATTAAATTCATTTTCTAAGAGTCTCCACAATTGTTAATTTTGATGCTTTTCTTGATGGCAGATATCCTGCAAGAATCCCAATTAGAAATCCAAATATTAGTAATGATATAATTGTTACAAAATCAATTGTAATTTTTAAAAAAGAAAATCCTGCACCTTGGGCTATTTTTTCAAATAAAATTACTCCAAAACTTCCAAGTATTATCCCAAGTATTGCTCCAAATAATCCAAAGAAACCTGCTTGAGTCATATACATAAACAATATAGTATTATTAGTTGCACCAATTGATTTCATAATTCCAATATCTTTAGTTTTTTCAGTTACAATTACATACATTGTATTAATAATTCCAAGTGCCCCAACTATAATTGCAACAAATGCAATTCCTCCTAATGTAAATTTGACTATATCTAAAATACTTGTTAATTGATCTAGAAACTGAGCTGGAGTTGTAATTTCCACCGTATCTTTTCCTAATTTATTTTCAAGTAATGTTTCAACATTTTCTTTTGTAATTTCAATCTCTTCATTTTCATTTACAATTACATATAAAAAAGTTAATTCTTCAGTTTCATATATTGAATGTAGATCATTAATATTGAAATAAATATTTTTGTCATCTTCTGAATTTCCAACTTCTTTAGTAATTCCAATTACTTTAAATTTATTATCTTTAATATATATATTTGAACCAACATTTAATTCTTTATCAAAAAGTTGAGTTGCTGCAAGTGGACCAATTACAACTACATTTTCTTCATTATTTTTCGGGTATCTTCCCTCTTCAATTTCAATTGTTAAATCCTCAAATGCTTTTTGAGAGAAATCCATTCCAAATATACTCTTTGATATAAATTCTCTTGAGTATTCAATTTGAGCTGTTTTTATGTAATATGTATAAACTTCATCTACATAAGATTTACCCTTTAATAGATTTACTTCATTATCACTAAATGTTTTAGAATTAGATCCAAACCCTGAACTCTCTGAGCTAACATATAATCTATTTGTTCCAAGTTTTGTAAATTCATCTTCAATTGACTTTTCAAATCCAGAACCAAGTAATACTATTACAAATACACTTAGTATTCCTAAACTAATTGCAAATAGTGTTAAAAAAGAAGAAAATTTCTTTTTATTTAGTTCTTTAAAAATCAATTGAATAATATCAAGTATCATTTATTATTTTATTTTTTAGTTTTTTTCCCAGATCTTTTACCAATAAAAAATCCAATTATAATTCCTATGATAATAAAAATAATTGTCCCTAAAGAAAATCCTGAGCTTTGATTACTAGAACTCAATCCTAATTCTTTTAATTTTTCTTCATTATATAACTTTAAATCTAATTCTTTAGTTTCTACAATTTCCCTGTTATATGAATCAAGATATGATAATTCTACTTTTAATTTTGTATCAAGTGAATTAATATAAATTTCTGATTGTAATGTTTGGAAATCATCTGGATTTAAATCCCCTACATATTGAAAATCTCCTTCAATTATTTCATATCCTTGAGAATCTAATACTCTTAACTCAACTCCTTTAGCAGTTGTTGGGGTTGGATTTGCAATTGCAAGTGAGATTTTCCCTTTTCCCTTTGAATATATTTCTTGAGAATCAACTTCAAGACTTAATTCAGGTTTTGAATAAACTTGAATTGTTGATATAACTTCTTTTTCATATGAATTTCCAAGTGTATCTTCATACTCAATTGTAATTGGTAGTAGATATGGTTTAGATTCAGCATCTGGAGTTGCAATTAATTGAGTATTTACTTTAACTGTTTCTTGTGCTTCAATGTTTTCAATAATTACTTGATTTGAACCTTGTTTTGTTGAAAATACAGTATCTTCAACTCCATCTAAATCAAGAGTAATTACAACATTTCTTAGATCAATATTATTTTTATTTGTAAACTCTAAATTTAACTCTTGACTTTCTCCAGCTTTGATATATTCATTTTCTACATTACTTGAAATTAATTGTATTGTAGGGTTTGCATCTTGTACAAGCAAATCAAATTCAAAGTTTAGATATGTTCCCTCAGAAACTATATTAAACTTAATTGTATTTAATCCTAGTGGTGTTTTTGGATCTACATATAATTTATATTTTGCAATTACATATGATGTTGATGTTGATGTTGATGAAAATGCAGGTATTACTCCTAAACTTTTAGATTTTTCTTCACCTGCTGCTAACTTAAAATAACTATTTTCTACAAATTCAACATTTGAACTCTCAATTGATTTTTCTCCAGTATTTGATACTTTTAAATTCACAAATACAAAGTTCCCTGGACTTACAGGATCAGGATTTTGATTTGCTAAAACAACATTTAAACTACTACTAGCTGCAAATGATGAACTAATTCCTAAAATTAAGATACTTAATATTAATATTATTTTTTTAATCATTTTTTATTTATAATTTTAAAATTTTCTCATTTTTATTATCTGAGACAATTTTTCCATCAATTAATGTGATGATTCTTTGAGCGCATTTTGATAATTTATCATCGTGTGTTACTAAAATTATCGTTTTCCCCTCAGAATTTAGTTTTTGAAGATATTGCATTACTACAACTCCGGTTTTTGAATCTAAATTCCCAGTTGGTTCATCAGCTAAGATGATTTCGGGTTCATTAGCAAGCGCTCTAGCAATAGCCACCCGTTGTTGTTGACCTCCTGAGAGTTCAGAGGGTTTATTTACAAGTCTCTCTCCCATATCAAATTGTTCTAAGAGTTTTTGAGCTCTCTTTGATCTCTCGTCCTTTGGAATATTTTGAAAAATCATAGGCAATTCTACATTTTCTTGTGATGAGAGTGTTTTAATTAAATTAAATTTTTGAAATACATATCCAATTCTTTTACCTCTAATTTTTGCAAGTTCACTCTCAGACAAATCATTGGTATTATCTCCTCCTAAAATGATATCTCCTTTTGAAGGACTATCAAGACACCCTATTTGATTTACAAGTGTTGTTTTACCTGATCCAGATTTTCCTACAATTGCAACAAATTCTCCTTCTTTAACATCAAAAGAGATACCTTTTAAGACATTTATAGTATTATCTCCTAGGTGATATGTTTTCCAAATATCTTTTAGTTCTATAACTGATCTATTTTTTGTTTTCATTTTAAAACCTCTATATTTGCTCTAATTTTTTTATTTAATCTAATATATTCTTCTATTTCATTCTCCTCAAGTAAATTTTCCCACTTCCAGGGATTCATCTTCTCAGCAATTTGATATAACTTCTCTTCACCTTTTTTAGTTATATTTACTATTTTTTGTCTTTTATTATTTTTATTTTCAATTCTTGAAATTAAGTTTTGATTTTCTAATTTAGATAACTGTGTAGATACATTTGCTTTTGATATAAACATTACTCTCCCTATACTCTCTTGAGTCATTGTACTTTTTTTTGCAAAATATAATATCTTTAAAATTTCTAAATTTGCATTATTAATTCCAAAAGGTTCAAGAAGTTTCATGTGCTGCCTCTCTAGAACTTCTTGAGTGTAATATGTTGTAAAAATAATTTTAGAATTTTTTGGAACAAATGATGATTCTTCCATTTTTTGAGCTATTTCTTCTTTTGTAGGGAAATTTCCATCACAAAATGTTTCTACAAAAAATTTCTTAGCTTTAAGTAAAAGTTTTGTTTTCATATGAACAATTAATTTTTATTAGTATTTAAATAAATGTTATTGTTTATAGGTGAACATTATTTTTTTTTAAATCTTTTATTTACTAGATATTTATAAATAAATAATTTTTATATATATTTATGTTAGATTTCATTTATAGTTTTAATATACTAAATAAAAAAAATGATTTGAATATTCTATATTTTATTTGTATTTTCCATGCTTTAGCTTTTTCTTTGATAAGTATTACTTTTCCATTATATATTTTAGAAGTTGGAGGTAGTGCTTTTATAGTTGGGGTTTCTTCTGCAATTTTTGCAACCATGAAATTATTTTTATCTTTTTTTGGAGGATATTTATCCGATTTTACAGGAAAAAAAAATATTTTACAAATTTCTTTAATTTTATTTAGTTTTTCAGGTTTAATTTATTTTTTTTCATACGATTATCATTCTTTGTTAATTGGAAAATTTTTCCAAGGAATTGCAGGAGGTTTATTTTGGACTTCTATAATTTCTTTAATTGAAAGTTCATCTCTTTATAAGGCAAGGGCTATTGGGTTAGTTGAGTCCTTTAGATCAATAGTTTCATTATTAACTATTTTATTGTCAGGTTTTATAATAACTTATTTTTCATTAAGGATTACTTTATTAATTTTTTCATTTATATTTATTTTCAATTTTTTATTTTCTTTTATAAATTTCAAAAAAAATGAAAAAGTAATTCCAAATTATTCAAATTTCTCTTTTAGAGAGTTAAAATATACTTTTAAAGATTTTTTTTCTAAAAGAGATGGGGTTTATTTATTTCCTATATTTTTTTCAATTGGTTTTTTTGCTGGTTTTGAAGATTTTCTACCCTTATTTGGTTTAGAACTAGATATGAGTTACTTAGAATTAAGCTTTTTAAAAATACTGACATTAATAGGTTTAATCTTTATTCCTTATTTATCTGGTTTTTTCTCTGATAAAATTAATCGTTATTATCCAATAATTTTTGGAAATTTATTTTCTTTAATTACTTTAATTATTTTATTTTTTGTTTCAAGTAAAGTAACTATTTTTTTTCTTTTTTTCTTTTTATCTTTGTTCATATTTATTCCTTATCCTTCTTTAGTTGCCATTGTAAATGAAAATTTAAATGAGTATGAATCAGGTAAATTTAATGGATTGGTAATATCTATAAAAATGTTAGGTGTTATTATTTCAAGTTTACTCAATGGTTTATTATTTGAAACTTTTGGTTATAATTATGTTTTTCTTATATTAATACTTGTTTTTTTAATATCTTTTATTTTTTCTATATTTTTATTTTTTAAATACAAAAATTAATTTATTTAATATTATTAATCATAAATATCCTCCTAAATCATTGATTTTTTCATTTTGTCCATTCTAATAAAAACAAAAAAATATATAAATGAAATTAAATAGAATATCTTATCTATGGTACAAGGTAAAGAAAAAATTTTATCAAAAAAATTACTAGACAAAGTTGTTGTTAGTAAATCCGGTAAAAAATTTGGAGAAGTTGGGGATTTAATCTTTGACACAAAAACAGGAGAAATTATTGATTTTACAATTATTAATACTACTAAGTATGTAAAAGACGTTTCTTTAGAAAAAGATACAAATGGAGACTTCTTAGTTCCATTCCATTCAGTAATTGCAATTGGTGACTTTGTAGTTATTTCAGAAGACGACATATTATAAAGTGGCTTTTAATTTATCAGAGATTGTAGAGAAATTAATAGATATTGGTTTTTACCAAATCTTTTTACCTTTCCTTTTAGTTTATGCAGTAGTATTTGCTATTTTGCAGAAATCCAAAATTTTTGAAGGAGGTTCATCTACACCTGATCAAGCAAGAAAAGTAAATGCAATTGTAGCATTTGTTTTTGGTTTATTTGTGGTAGCATCAGCTCACATTGTTTCAATATTTCAAGAGATAATTCAAAGTTTTATAGTTATAGTAATATTTATCTTATGTGTTCTAATTGTATTAGGATTCATTTTTGGAGATTCATTTAATGATTTATTTAAAGATTCAAAGATTAAATATTCTCTAGCAAGTTTAATTTTAATTGTAAGTCTTGGAATTTTATTTAATGTACTTGGTTGGTGGGATACAATTTCAAATTTCTTTGATGATAGTTTCTGGGATAGTTTTGGAGTTGTAATTGGAATTTTAATTTTTGGAGGTATCCTTTATTGGATTACAAGTTCAGATTCCAAAAAATAATAAAGTTTATAAACAAAAAAGAGGATAAAAAAATATGGCAAGATTCAAAAGAATTTCAGATGTTTACGAAATGAAGGTTTTTACAGATTCAGGATACTTCTTTGGAGAAGTAGAAGAAGCATTAATTGAAGAAAATAGAATTAAATCATGGAAAATTAAAGCAGTTCCAGGATCTCTATTATCATCAAAAGTTAAAGATGCTAAAGGTGTTGTAATTCCTCAAAAGTTTTTCAAAGCATTTGGAGATATTATCATTATTCAAGACGTGGACTTTGGTGGAGCTTCAGAAGAAGCTGAATCTGAAGAATAAAATCTTTATTTCAAAATAATTTTTTTCTATTTTATTATCATTTAAAATGAGTATTTTTAGAGAATATTTTAAATATAATAAATATTATATTTCATTTTTACAATTATTACAAAATAATAGTTTTAATAAAATATATTCTTTCTTGGAATCTGAGAGTGTAATTGATTTTAAATCTTATAGTACTTTAAAAATTCCAAGAAATTTCTTCTGACTCTTCAAAAAAAGTTAATTCAATAATTAATAATTAATCATTTTCTTTGTACTTAATTCAAATACACTTAAACTTTATATAGTCATTTTTCTAAATTTAATTATAATGGAATATAAGTTAATTATTAACTCTAAAAATTATGAAGAATCTACTTTAGAAAATTTTAACCAAATTTTAAAAGCTTGTGAAAATTTAAATGATTATGCAAAAGATCTTGACGTTGAAATCATTTTATGTCCTTCAATTATTGATTTAAAGGAATCAACCAAATCAAATATTACAATTTATTCTCAACATATTGACCCTAAATATCCAGGTGCCCAAACAGGATTTATTATACCTAAATTAATTAAATCTCTTGGTGTTAAAGGTTCATTAATATCTCATTCTGAACACATTTTAAATTACGATCAAATTGAAAAAAATATCGGTTTTTGTAAAGAAAATGATTTATTTTCATGTGTTTGTGCACGTGATGAGAAATCAGCTGAAAAAATTTCTAAATTCCACCCTGATTTTATTGCAGTTGAACCTAAAGAATTAATTGGTGGTGATATTTCAATTTCAACTGCAAAACCTGAATTAATTACAAAATCTCTTGAAGTAATCTCTCAAGTAAAACCTATACCTAAACTCTTAGTTGGAGCTGGAGTTAAAAATCAAGAAGATGTTAAAAAATCAGTTGAACTTGGAGCTAAAGGGATTTTAGTAGCCTCAGGAGTTGTTAAAGCTCAAGATATTGAGGGAGCAATTAAAGATTTATTAGATGGTTTTAAATAATAACTACTTTAATTAATAAAAAAAATATATAAATAAAATTATTTAATTTTGAATATGGTTAAAAAAAAACTTCCAGCTATTAAAAAATCATTAATTGATTTTGCTACAAAAGAAGATGCTAAGGTTATGGATAAAGCATTTACAAAAGTTGCATTAGTTGGTTCAGTTTTAATTCTAGGTACTATTTCTGAAGTTAATGCAGGATCTCACACTAATCATGCAAATGAATTAACAATCCCTGGATATGATATTTTAAATAATGAATACCCTGATGGAAAGCAAAGTGGTGGGAGGGTTAATGATGAAGAACATGAAGCTAGAAATCAATTAAGAGAAAAACCTAATTTATTTAATCCAACTAATGATGTAAGTAATCCTCCAGTTTATTTATCTAATTTGCCAAGTGGATATGATGGTGATAGTGGGAGTGAGGTAATTTCAGTTCCTGCAAAAACAGTTGTTGCTCACCATGCAAATCATTATAATAAAATTACTTGGGGTAGTGGTGGAGGAAATTGTTAATTTTATTTATAATATATCACGCTATTTTTAATTTCTCCATTTTCTAAATATAAAGAAAATATTTTTGCATTTATATCAAATAAATTATTTTTTTTAAGTATTTCTATTTCTTTATTTTCAAATGTTTCTATGTAAAATTCATATTTAGTATCAATTAATTTATAATTTCTATATTTTCTAATTCTATCGCATTGTTTATTTTCTAAAATTTTTTGAAGTTCACAGGTATTGACTTTTTTATTAAAACTATAAAATTTTTCATAAATTTTAATTTCTCTATACTTTTGATAAATATCAATTCCAAAGTTAGTTAAAATTAAATTATTTTCAATTTTTATTTTAAAATATTTTTCAATTAAATCTGCATTTTTTTGAGAATTTTTTTTAAGAGTAAAACCAGGGTAAAATGTTTTTCTTATTAATTTATTATTTACATAACTAAATCCAATTGCATATAAAGCAATATCTTTATATATTTCTTGCTTTTTTACAAAGTTAATTAAATCTTTTTCAAAATTAATTTCATTTAAAAAATTAACAAATTCTTTTTTTCTATTTTCATTAAATATATAGAAATAAAAAACAAATCTTTTTTTATTTTTTTCTTTAGGAAACATGAAATAAGTATTAGGGAATTTCAAAATAAATTTTTTTAATAATTTAAATTCATAAAATTTATCAAAGTATCTATTTTCTTCAATTAACTTTTTTTGTTTTTGTAAAAGTTCAGTATTTTCTTTTAATTCAAATTTTTTTTTATCTCCCAAAAATGCTAGATACTGAAAATCCATTAATTTTAATAATTCTTCTTCTTTAAATCCTCTAAATTTAATCTTTTGATTATATAATACTTCTAAATTTTCCAACATTGTAAGTTCTTTTTTTATTATTTTATTTGATAATATATCTAATTCTTTTTCTTTAACTAGAGTTATTTTGAAGTCATTTTGTTTTAAAAATTGAATTATATCTTTAAATTTTTTAATTACATTTAAATCTAGATATATTTGTGAATCATTTTTTATATTTTCTATTTTATTTATTGAATTAATTCTCAGAACCATTTATCAACTCCAGACATTTATCTTTGTAAATATATGTCATGCTACACATTATTGGATCTTTAATATATACTGCATATGAATATAGACAATAATATTTATCTTGAGTTAAATCACATTTTTGAATATCTCCTGTCTTTCCAACATATGAGAGTATACATTCATTTTGATTTTCTACTTCCTCACATAAAGAAATATCATTTTTAATTATTGCATATGCTATTATACACTTTTGAGAATTCTCTTCATACTGACAAATATTAGAATCATTTAAATATATTGCCAAGTTATAATAACAAGACGAATTATTTGATGAATACTTGCAATAAGTATAATTTTTATTCTCTTTTGCAATTTTAATTAAACAAAAATCACTCTCACATAATTCTATTAAATCTCTTTGTGGTATAAATGCAATAAGGAGAACAATAATTAAGATTCCAATTCCAAATATTAAATCTTTTTTATTCATTTTTATCCTCCTTTATATTATTTAAAATATTTTCACTCTCTTCTCTTAAATAGAAATATTTCTGTAGTGTATAATATCCATAAACTATTAAAAATAATCCAATTATAATTAAAATTACATTTAAAATTAAATTTTGGAGTATCTTATAGCTCTCAAAAACAACATTTAAACTATTAATTAGAATTAAAAATCCAAATGATATTGCAACCCAATTATAAAACACTCTAATATTTTTTGGATATAGAAATGAGGTTATGAAAATTCCACAAAATAATCCAATCACGTGAGCAATTTCTGCTGAATTCATAAAATTGTTTGGTACTAATAATGAAATTGCAAATAAAATTCCAAGAATTAAAATTAGAGGAACTCTAATTACTCCAAATATCTTAGTTGTAAGCATTGGTGTTCTCATTAAAAGTGCGCCAAGTAATCCAAATATTCCTGCAGATGCACCAACAACATATGAATTTTCTAAATTAAATAATACTTGAGACATATTTCCAATTATTGCCGATATTAAAAATATTAAAATATATTTACTATGTCCTAGGTATTTTTCAACTAGATGTCCAAGTAATATTAAAACTGACAAATTAAGAATTAAATGAGTTAAATTTATGTGAATAAAAATTGAAGATAATATATTTGTTATATTAAAAGTATTTATATTTAAACCATATTTAACTAAATTTGTTGTATTTAATTCAAAACTTAATTTATATGATATTATTAAAAATATAAAAATTAAAAGAGTATTAATTATTGGGAATATTGAACTTACATGTATTTTTTCATATAAATTTTGTGCAAAATTATTTTTTGGAAATAATTTAATTTCTTCTTTGATTTCATTCATTGCAATTGAATTCTCACCTTCATAAAGTGCAATTAATCCAAAATATGTATGCACATTTTCAACTTTTCCATCTAACTCTAAAACTTCTTTTAAGTGATGTTTTGCCTTATCCATTTCATTTTTTTCATAATAAAATTGTGCAAGTGCTAGAGTTAATGCAATTAATTTTTCTTTATTATTTTCATTTTTTTTATATTCTAATCTAGTTTGATGGTACTCTTTAATTAATTCATGAAAATAATCTGACATATAATATTTTTTAAATAAATTTATTTTATAATAATTTGTTTTTTAAAAATTGAGAAAAAAATATATAAAATAAAAATTTCAAAATAAATTATGTTTGAGAAAATATTTTTATTTTTTTTACCTTTTATTTTATTTTATTTATATATTCTAACTAAAAAACCAACCAATAAGAAAAATTGGCAAGATTGGCTTAAAGTTTTTCCTGAAATTAATATTAATGGAGAAAATATCGAAATTAAAAAAGTTAGAAATTTTTTATTTAAATCAAAAGATGTATACATTAAAAATTATCTTGATTTTAAGTTTAAATTAAAAGATATTGATAAATTAGATTATTTAATTGAACCATTTTCTAAAATTCATGGAGTTGCACATACTTTATTTATTTTCACTTTAAAAAATAAAAAGCAAATTGTAGTTTCAGTTGAAGTTAGAAAAGTTAAAAACCAAGATTTTAGTCTAATTTCAACTTTTTTTAGAAATTATGAATTAATTTATGTCTTTGCAACTCCAAGAGATGCAATTAATGAGAGAAAATATATTAGGAGGGATCACCTATATTTATATCCAATTAAAGCAGATAAAAAGATATTACAAAAATTATTTCTAGATATTTTGCATAGGGCAAAACAAGTTCAAAAAAATCCAGAATTTTATCATCCATGGTTTAATTCATGTACATCTAATTTAATCGATCATGTAAATCATGTCCTTCCCAAAGAAGAAAGAATTAAACAATCTCTTTATACTATTTTACCTAGTTTAACAACTAAAATTTTATTTGAACATCACTTCATTTTAAATCAAAAAGAAGGAGATGAAGATATATCTAAATATCAAATAAATTAAACTAAGTATCTTTATAAATAGATAAGAATTATTTTTAATATGGCAATTAATCTAAATCAGAGATTAAAATTAAAAAAATTAATTAAACAACTTCAATCATTTAGGGCAAGACACACCGAATTAGTTTCAGTTTATGTTCCCCCTGGTTTTGATTTAACAAAAATCATTCAAAATTTATCCCAAGAGCAAGGAACTGCAACTAATATTAAAGATAAGAATACTGGAAAATCTGTAATTAATGCACTTGAGAGAATGATTAGAACTCTTAAAACAATTGGTACTACTCCCGAGAATGGTTTAGCTATTTTTTCAGGAAATGTTTCTGAGAGAGACAATGTTCAAGATTTTCAAGTTTTTTGGGTTGAACCTCCTGAACCAATTAATTTAAAGTTATATAGATGTGATCAAAAATTTATTACTGATGCTCTTGAAGAGATTGCATCAAATGAAACAACTTATGCTTTAATTGCAATTGATAAATCTGAGGCAACTATTGCTCTTTTAGTTGGATCTACAGTTAAAATCTTAAAAAATATGAATTCTACTGTTCCTGGGAAATTCAAAACGGGGGGACAATCTGCTCAAAGGTTTGAGAGGATTAGACGTGATGCTGCAGTGGAGTTTTATAAAAGAGTTGCAGATGTTTGTATTAATGAATTTACTTATATGAAAGAGTTAAAGGGAATTATTATTGGAGGTCCAGGAACTACAAAACAAAATTTTTTTGATGGTTCATATCTAAATCAAGAAATTAAACAAAAAGTTTTAGGTATGAAAGATATTACCTACACTAATGCATTTGGAATTAAAGAGTTACTAGATCAATCTGAGGATTTATTACAAGAAACTGAAGTTATGGAAGAAAAAAAAGTAATTAATAATTTTTTTGAAGCTCTTGCAAAGACTCCATCTTTTGGAGTTTATGGTTTTGAACAAACTAAAAAAGCTCTTGAGATGTCAGCTGTTGGGGATTTAATTGTAATTGATTCTTTATTTACAGACGATCAAATTGAAGAACTCTCAGAATTACAAGAAGCATCTGGTGCTACTTTTCATTTAGTTACAGATAAAACTCCTGAAGGAGTCCAATATAAAGGATTAACTGGAGTAGGTGGAATTTTAAGATTTCCAATAGAATAATTTTTTTAAAAAAAGAAAAATATTTTTTTCTTTTAAAGAATTAGTTTTGCTGTATTTTAATGGGCGTTTTAATTTTATTTTGGTTGTTCTCTCATTCCATCCTCAGGTATCTGGGGAAGCATATTCTCATTTGGATTCATTGTAAAATTAATTTCACCATTTTCCCTATTCATTGAAGGTCTACTAAAATTATTTTCCATGTCTCCAAAACTTTTATTTCCAATCATTTGAGGTTGAACTATTTCTAGATTCTCCTCATTTTGAATTTCATTAATTGTCTCATCATTTACTATCTCTTGAGTTTCTTGATTTGAATTAGTACAAGCACTAAAGATAACTAATAATGATACACTTACCACGAATAGAAATTTCTTATTCATGTAATTATAATTAGATTTATTTCCTTTATAAGCAAAATGTATTTTAACAGTAGTTGAACTTTAGAATTTAACTATCAAAACTACTCTTAGTGACAACTATTTTTAGAATTAAAAATTGTTTTCGATAGCTTTTTAAAGCCTCGAAAAAATTTTTTCATGGTTTTTTCCACAAAAGTCATGAATTTACTTCCAAAGGAAGTTATTAAGATTAAGTCTCCATCTTTTAATAAGATGTTGGTTGTTTTAGCTCAAGCTAATCAAGGAATTTGCTTACAACAAGCTTGTGAACAAACGGGAGTATTTGCTCATTCCAAGCAAATATTAGATTATTTTAAGAGTTTTAAGCTCAAAGAAATTCAAGATTTCTTTTTGTTTACATCTCTTGAGATGTTGAAACAAAGTATACCTAAACTTAATTTGAGACAAATTAAGTTAGCAGTTGACATTACTGAAGAAGATTATTATGGTAGCTTAGATAATTTGTATATCTGGAATAGAAATCCTAAAAAAGCTAAAAATGGTACAACTGGCCATTTTAAATATTTAACAATTAGTTGTACATCCAAAGGATGTAAACTAATTTTATTTAATATGTTACTAGGTCCAGGATATCAAGTTGATGAATTAATTCCTTCAGTTTTGAAGGAAATTAAAAAAATTATCCATATCCAACAAGTTACTTTTGATCGTGGTTTTGATAACCATAAACTAGTTTATGAGTTAGAAAAAATCAAAGTAAATTACATTATTTTTTCAAAGAAAAATAAAGCAACTAAAAAGATTTTTGAGAATATTTGGATAGGTGAATCTTATTCAAAGATTCGAACTTTAAAATTCTACAAACTTGGAGAAAAGTATACTTGTGATGCTAAATTTGTTTATATTAAAGCTTTTCAGTTCAAAGAAACTGAAGAAGCTTATGATTGGATATTTATTACAAATATGTCTTTTAAATCAGTTAGACACACGATTGGGAGCTATCGAAATCGTTGGGGAATTGAAACTACATTTAGAGTTTTGAAACAAGATTTTAGGATTAAAACATGCTCTAAACACCAGTCAGTTAGACTTATGTGTTTTACATTTTCAATGTTATTTTACAATATTTGGCAAATTGCCAAATATTTTATCTCAAGAAAAATTAAAGCTAAAAGTTTCTTTGAAACTATAAGATTTGGTTTTAAAATTAAATTTGGATTAAAATATCAGTTTGAAAAAGAGATACTTGACTTTTTTGGTTTAAGTTAACCACTTAAACTTACAAAAATTCAGAGAATTTTGACATCGAACATACTTTTACTATTTCTGATTTTTGAGATTTCCTCAAAAATATATCTAAAAAAGAATTTTAGCTTTTAATTAAATCAAAATTCGATTGAATTTTGAATATAACCTGATATTTATATCAATAAATATTGAGAATTAATCTTTTTGAAATCAAAAAGGTTCATCTACTGATTTCTAGAAAAAAATTTAAAAGTCCCTAGAAGCAATTTATTGTATGAAGAAACATCAAGAGATACTATTGGAAATATAATTGAAGCTCGAAGATTAACTGATACTTTAGGTTTAGAAAATCTATTAGTTTTAACTTCTGATTATCATATGCCAATGACAAGAGAAGTTTGTGATATTGTATTTGGACTCCCAAGCTCAAACTCATACAAGATTTCATTTAAACAAACAGGAAATGGAGATTTAACTCCTCAAGCTATTAAGGAAAGATTAGATTCAGATAAGATTAAAATAGATTATAAGTTAAAAGAATGGGGTTGGAGAGATGTTAGAAGCTTTCCTGAAATGGTGAAAAGATTACTAACTTGGCATGGTGCACATAATTTTGAAACTAGTAGTCTTAAAGATCAGCCAGTAAAAATACCTGGATATTAAAAAGATTTTATAATTTTTATATTCTTTTATTTCAAAAATTAATTTTTAAAATTCTAGAGAGAGTATTTTATAATTAAAAAAAAAAAAAAATTAATTTAATTTCTCAAGAATTTTATCAAAAGTATCTTCAATAGATGTTGTTTTAATTTTAGAAGTATATAATTCACCATGTTTATGAAAACCTTTTAATTGTCTTTTAATATCTTCAGGGTCATGCTCAGGTCTTCTTGAAGATAAAATATGAGCTTCATTATATAAAAAAAATACTTTTGAGGGTTTAGGTAAAAAATATTTATATAAAAATTTTGCAAACTTTTGAGAAGCATTTGCTGAAGTAATTACATCAATATAAGATCTATCTGCAAAAACAAAATGATTTTTTCTCCTTTTAATAAATGTTGAAAATAAATATCTTAATAAATACTCAAAATAATAAACTAAAGGAGTTGCAAAATAAACGAAATTTGAATTATATTTAATAGTGTCAGGTTTTTCTCCCTGTTTTTTTTTAATGTTTGCAGTTCTTGAAACTAACCAATTAAGAGGTAAATATCTAAATTGGAACCTACCTCCATATTCATACTCTACATTAAGTCCTTTTTTTTTAAAATAATTAGCAAAATTAGTAGTAGTAGTTGTTTTACCTGAACCATCAGTACCTATAAAAACTACAAAATCTGAGGCAGGAAGAGATTTGAAAATAGATTCTAGTAAATGAAAGATATAAAAAGATTTCTTAACTAAAGGAAAGATAGGATTTTTAAATTTCAAAGAATTTCCAGCTAAATTAAACTTATTATTTTTTAAATATTTTAGAGATAATTTTATTGAATCCTTGTAAAAGGTATTTTCTAAAGTTTTTCCTAAATCATTGTAATTAATTGAATCAAAATTACTTAAAATATGTTTTTTAGCTTTTACAAAAGGTCTTTTTGTTTTAATTTTATATAAATAAAGTGCAACAATTTGAGAAGGAGATAAAACTGGAATACCTTTAACTTTACTTGCTTTTTTTAGAGTTTGATTTATATTTAAAAAAGAAGTAAAAGGAGTTTCATATGCATTAAAATGAATATGAAAAACAAATTGAGAATTTGTTTTTAAGTTATGACAATAAATTTTATGAGAAAATTTTTTAAAAACTCTATACCCTTTTGTATTTAATAAAGAAATGATTCTATCTTCATCTGATTTTTTACATAAAATGTCAATATCATGTGTACTTAGTTCATCAAAATAGTTTCTAAATAAAATTAATTTTACTTTATTTTTTAAAAGAAATTGTAAATCGTTTTCAAGTATTTTAAAAATATTTTTTTCTTTTCTTTCCATTAAAAAAGTAGGAATATATAAGTTTATAAAGTTTAGGATATATATATAAAATATAATGAATACTAAGATTCCATCTAATTTAAGCTTTGGAAGAACTCCCAAAAGATTTTGGATTGTTGATAAAACTGCTGAAGCAATAAATGGAGATATATTTGATATCCATGAATTTAGATCTTTTTCTGGACCAATTTCAAATATAATTAATCTAATTATTTCTCCATATTATGCTTTAAAAATTCCTAAAAAAGAAATTTATATAGTTGGAGCTCCTGCAGTTATGCTTGCTTTAAAAATTAAAAGACATATATTTTATCAAAAGTTCAAAATGATTCATTTTGTGAAAAATGATTTTTATAATAGAAATAGACATAAAGGATTAAAAAGAAAGTTTATGGATTACCTAGCAAAAGATGTTGATGGGGCAATTGTACCTGGGGAAATGATAAAAAAAGAAATTAGAGAAAAATTTAATTTTCCAATAGAAATAAGTTATCATTTTACTAAAGATGATACTTATTTTAAGATTAAGCCTGACTTAAAAAGTAGAGATGTGATTTCAATTGGAATTCAACCTAAATTAAGAAAAGGAACAGATATTTTTTATAAAGTAGCAAAAGAAATGAAAAATAAAAAGTTTTATTTATTAGGAGAGTTTAATATATTAGAAGAAGATTTAAAAAATAAAATATCTAATCAAAAAAACATTACTGCTCCAGGATTTGTTCCTCCTAAAGAATATTTGGAAAAAAGTACTTTCTTTCTTTTACCTGGAAGATATGATGCAGGTCCAATAGCAATCACTGAAGCATTAGCTGCAGGATTAATTCCAATTTGTAGTAATAGTCTTGGAGCTCAAGACCTAGTTAAAAAACTTAGAGAAGATTTAGTAATTTCTTCTGAAAACCCTCAAGACTATATAAATAAACTAGATGAATTGACAAACCTTCCTGAAAAAGAAATTGAAAAACTTTCAAATAAAGCAAAAAAGATTGCAAATGATTTTAATTTAGAAAATGGTAAAAAAGATTATAGAAATAAATTTTTAAAACTATTAAAAAAAATCAATTAAAAATTTATTTTGAAATTGATTCTATTTTTTGTGATTTTTTATTGAAGAAATCATTTTGTTTTAATTTTTTCCACCAATTTTTATTATCTTCATACCATTTTAGAGTATCTTTAAAACCCTCTTCAAAACTAATTTCTTGTTTCCACCCTAAAGACTCTAATTTATTAATATTAACACTATACCTTAAATCATTAAAAGGCCTATCTTCTACAGAATCAATATAACTATCATCTTTTCCAAAATAGTTTAAAATTTTTTTTGCAATTTCTAAATTTGAAAACTCATCTTTAGTACCAATATTATAAAATTCTCCAATTTCTCCTTTATGAAAAATGACATCTACGGCTCTAGCTGTATCTTCAACATGTAAATAAGTTCTAATAGGATGAGGACTATGAAGAGGAACTTTTTTATCTTCCATTAAATCAGTTGAAAACCTAGGAATAATTTTTTCAGGGTATTGATATGGACCATAATTATTATTACCTCTAGTAATAATAATTGGCATATTAAAAGATTTAATGTAAGATTGAACAATCATCTCAGCTGCAGCCTTTGAAGCAGAGTAAGGATTATTAGGACATAATTTATCTTCTTCTTCAAAAGAACCATCTAAAATGTCACCATAAACTTCATCAGTACTTACATGAATGAACCTTTTAATGTTTGAGATTCTTGATGCTTCAAGTAAAACATGAGTTCCATATGTGTTTGATTTTGTAAACATTAATGAATTACCAATTGAATTATCAACATGACTCTCTGCAGCAAAATGAATTACAGCATCCATATCTTTTAATAATTCAACTAAAAAATTTAAATCACAAACATCACCTTTTATAAATTTATAATTTGGAAAATCCTCTAAATCCCTTAAATTATCTAAATTACCTGCATAAGTTAAAGCATCATAATTAATAATTTCATAATTTGGATATTTATTTAAAAAATATCTTAAAAAATTACTCCCAATAAAACCTGCTCCTCCAGTTACTAAAATTTTCATTCTTTCTTATCAAAATAATCCTTAATTATATTAAGGGAACTACTAATATTAAATTCAGGTTCCCAGTTTATAAACTTTTTTAACTTGCTAATATCCATACAAAAAGATTCCAAATCTGAATTTTTTTTAGGTTCAATTGATACTTCGATATCCTCATAATTTTCATTTATAAATTTAATAAAATCACTAACATAAGTTTTTTTACCTGAACCAATATTAAAAGTTTCATTAATGGAACTTGGGTTTTGAATTAATAAAAATAAAGCTTTTACAAAATCATCAATATAAATAAAATCTTTAAAAGTTTCTTCAGGAATGTCAAAATAAACTTTTTTTTTATCTAATAGATTTTGGAAAAAAGTTTTTTCAAATGTTATCTTATTTGAAAAATTTCTAGATAAGCCCAAAACATTTGAATTTCTTGTAAAAATTATTGGTAAATTATGATTATTAGAGTAATCTCTATATACTTTTTCAAGTTCATTTTTAGCATCACCATAAGGATGATTTGAAAAAAGAGTAGTATCTTCTAAATAAATTAAATTTGAATTGTCATATTGCATTCTTGAACCAAGAAATATATTTAAACAAGAATTATTGTGATTTTTACAGAAATCTAAAATCATTTTATCTAAAATAAAATTAAAATCTTTTGGAAAAGTAAAATTTAAAATTAAATCTGCTTCTTTTAAATGATCTTTTAAAATTAAAAAGTCATCATCTTCCAAATTAAAATTTACAATTTTATATTTTTTAACAAAATCTAAATATAAATTATATTTAGAGGAATTTATATTAAAATTTCTTTCAACTAAAATAATATTATTAAAATTTTGAGAATCTAAATACTTTAACATATTTTCACCAATAAAACCTAGTCCTCCAAAAATAACAATCTTTGAATTTGAATTTATATTAAAAATCATCTTTTTATAATACTCGATAGTTCTTTTTAAACCCTCTTTAATATCAAATTTGATATCCCAATTTAATTTTTTTTTTAATAATGAAGGATCAAGATTAGATAAATTTAGAGAATCTACTCTTTCACCCCTAATATCAATAATTGATTTGGAATTAGTTATTTTAATTATTTCTTTAGCATAATCTTCTAAAGAGATTGTAATTTCATTACATAAATTAAATATTCCATTAGAATTTGAATCCATAGCTTTTATATAAGCTGAGAGTAAATCTTCAATATATATAAAATTAATTAAATATAGAGGATTACCATCAATTCTTAGAGGTTTGTTATTTAATGCATTTAAAATAAAATTTGTAGTTATTGCACCGTATTTTGGATTTTGTCCAGGCCCATAAATATTAGAATTTCTAAAAGCTACAAAATCTAAACCTTTTTTTGAAAAATTAGATAATAAATTTTCAATTTCTAATTTAGTTTTGCCATAAATTGTGGTGGGATTTGGAATTGAATTTTCATTAAGTATTTTATCATTACAATTACCATATACTTTAATAGAAGAGGCATAAATAATTTTAGAATTATTATTAAGAGCAAAATCAAATAATTTTCCAGAGGCATAAATTATTTCTTGAGAGTAATCTTCTTCATTTCTAATTCCATGTGAAATTGCACCTGGCGCTAATTGATAAATATAGTCAAAATAAGGTAGATTTTCAAGATAGGAATTAGGAATTAAAAAATCACCTTCAATAATATTTAATTTATCAAGAAGATTTTGTGAAAAAATATCTAAATTGTTTCTATCCCTAACTAAAATAGAAATTTCTAAATCTAAATTAACTAAATATTTAACTAAATTTGAACCTATAAATCCAGTAGCTCCAATAACTAAAACTTTCTTCATAATAAAATCTAAAATAAAGGATATTTTAAATTTTTACATATACTTTTAAATAGAAAGAAAGAAATATTATTATGACACCTAAAAAATTAAACCTTGGTTGTGGTGGTAATTATCTTAAAAATTTTACAAATTTAGATTACAACAAAGAAAATAAAGCAGATGTATATCATAATCTAGAAAAATTTCCTTATCCCTTTAAAGATAATGAATTTGATTATATTTTAATGGATGCAGTATTAGAACACCTAGAAAATCCAGTTAAAGTGTTAAAAGAGTTAAAAAGAATATCAAAAAAAGATAGCATTGTTAAAATAAAAGTTCCACATTTTACTTCAACTATAGCTTTTGGAGATTTAACCCATAAACATTTTTTTTCATATGATTCTGTTAATGTGGAAGAAGAAAAAGGGATTGGATTTAATACTTATTTTAATGTAGTTAAAACAAAAATAAAATTTGGTAAAAAATTTGCAATATGGAATTATATAATTGAACATATTGCAAATAAATTTCCAAAATTATATGAAGGAACACCTCTTAGAATATTTCCTGCATTTACAATGGAAGTTATATTAAAAAATAATAAGAATTAAATTAAATCTTCATAAGTTTCTTTATATTTTTTTATCATTATTTTTTTATCAAAAAACTTTTCAACTCTAAGTCTTGCATTAAAACCATATTTCTTTTGTTTATTATCATCAAAAATAACTAAGTTTATTTTTTTAATCATATCATTAATATTTTTTGGTTTTACATAAATTACACTATCTCTACAAAATTCTTTGATATGAGGTAAATCTGAGGTAATTACTGTTCTCCCACATGCCATTGCTTCAATTACAACTAAAGGAGTTGCAATAGCTCCTCCTATATGCCTATAGGGAAAAAATAAAATATCGTTATTATTATATTCTTTAATTATATCATCAACAACTCCATAAATTTCAATTGAAGGATCAATTGAATTTATATAACTTCTAAACTTTGAAGTAATATTTGTAACATAAATTCTTTTTGTAACTCTTTTACTATCTAATTTAGAAAAAACATTTACAACTTCAATTAAACCTTTTGAAGTAGATAAATGACCAAAATAGGCAATAGATTTTTTTTTAGATTTTTTTAAATTTAAATTTTTAAATTTGTCTAAATCAATACCATGATTAATAACTTTAACATTTTTTAAATTTAACATATTTTTTAAAAATATACTTGGAACAATAATTAAATCAAACTTTCTAAAAAAGAACCTTTTTATAAAAACTGGTGTTAATAAACTAATTGATCTAAAAAAAATTTTTTTAAACCTAATAAGAAAAGGATAATAATCATCTCTAGTATCTGAAATATATTTATAGAAGTCAAACTGATCTTTTAGGTCTTCAAAAAAATTAATTCCTAAATTTGAATGTAGAGAGTATATAGAACGTACATTACTTTTTTTAAATTTAATAGCTTCTACAAACCCAGAACTATGAATATTAATTAAATCCGGTTTTACTTTTGATTTGTTAATAGAAATATTATAAAATTTAGATAAATCTAAATTTAATTTTTTTACAATTTTAACTAAACCCTCAAAGGAGTGATCTGAAAAATCTCCTTTAAATAAAATATTTTTTTTCATTTTAGAAATTAAAAGTTTAATAATACTTTTAAAATTTCATCTTTGGATAAAATATTTTCTGAAGAAGAAGACTCAAAACTTTCTTTAGAAGATTTTGAAAAACCTTTTGAAATTAACTTATCTACTTGACTTTGAGTAGAAAATGAAGAAACTCTAACAAACATTTTTTCATTTTCATATAAATATTCTTTTTCTCCTTTATTAAGTAATTCTTCATGAAGTTTTTCTCCTAAACGAGTTCCAATAACAATTCTTTTTGATTCAGGAATATTTTTTAGATTACAATATGAATCAAAAAAATCTTTCATTATAACTGAGGGCATTTTAAAAATAAAAGTTTCTCCAAATTCAGAGTAATATGTTGCTGAAAAAATTAGATTAACTGATTGAGGAATACTCATGAAGAATCTAGTCATATCAGGATTTGTCAAAGTTAAATTATTGTTTGATTTAATTTGATTATCCCAAATTTCAAGAACTGAACCTCTAGAATATAATACATTTCCAAATCTTACAATCCCAAACTTTGAATTCCTTCTCATATCTGAATTTGCAATAGCTGAAACTAATTTTTCTGCTAAAAGTTTTGTAGTACCCATAACATTACCTGGATTTGCAGCCTTATCGGTACTAATTAAAATCATTTTCTCAACATTATTCCCAATTACTGCATCAATAACATTTCTAGTACCTAAAATATTTGTATTAATTGCCTCATATGGATTTTCTTCAGACATAATAACATGTTTCATAGCGGCTGCATGAAATACAATATCTACAGATTTTAAAAGCTCATTTATTCTCCTAAAGTTTCTAACATCTCCCAATTTGAATTCTAATTTTTGATTTGAATTATTAGTATTAAATAAAGATTTTTTGTAAAACATCTCAGTTTCCCTATTATCTATAATTATTAATTTTTTGATATTATAACCTAAAAGCATTGACACAATTTCAGACCCAATACTACCAATACCTCCAGTTACTGCAATAGTTTTATTTGAAAATAATTTTTCAAGTTCTTCTCTTGATACCATAAAATTAAATTTAACTTTTCTAGTTATAAACTTTTAGTTTTTATTTAAGATAAATATTAATATAACTCTCAATGTAATTCTTTGGTTCATATTCTAGAGCTGTTTTTCTTGCTTCAATACCAAACTTTTCAATATCAATTTTACTTGCTTTTAAAATTACATTTGCTAAATCCCCTTTTTTTTTAGGATTAAATATAAAGCCAGTTTTATTTTCTTTAATTAAATCAGGTATTGCTCCCCTATTTGAACCAATTACTGGACGATAATATCCCATTGATTCTGGAATAACTAAGCCAAAAGATTCTTGAATTAGACTTGGTAAAATTAAAAATTTATTTTTTTTATAATAATTATTTAAATTAACCCAACCTAAAAATTTAATATTTTCATTTAGACCTAACTTAGTAACTTTTAATTTCAATTCTTTTTCTAATGAACCTGTACCCGCAATGTTTAACTTTAAGGATTTATCTTTTTTAAATGCTAAAATAAATTCATCTAAAAGAACTTTTAATCCTTTATTTTCTTCTAATTGACCTCCATATAAAAATGAATTACCTTCAATTTTATCAAAATCATAATTAGTTTTATTTTTAAATTCAACCGGATAAGGAACAATTTTTGTTTTTTTAAAACCTTGTTTGTTTAAATAAATAGATAGCTTTTGAGTTGCAGTTACAAAAAGGTTAATTTTTTTTTGAAGAATATTTTTTCTTTTATAAAAAAAATAAATCAAAATTAAATAAGTTAAAATATTATAGTTCCTTTTATGTTTCCAAAAACAATCTTTAAAATTAAAACCCGAACTACAAGGACTTAAATCATTATGAACATTCCACAAAGTAGGACAAATTAAACCGTAATCATGTACTGAATAAATAACTTTAACTTTTTTAGGTAAAGCTCTTAAAATTGAAATTGTATATTTATTAATATTTTGAAGGTGAATTATGTCTGGATTTACTTTTTTAATATGGTTTGAGATTTGGAAATATTTAATTGGATTTAAAAAAATCCTCCAAAAAAATCTAATAAATACATTTCCTGATTCTTTTAAAATTAATAAATTCTTAGCCCTTGATTTTCTAACTCCAAAAGATAGGGTGTAGATTTCAAAATTTTTATTTTTATCTAAATTATTTTTTAAAGTAAAAAAAACTTTTTCTGCCCCCCCACCATTAGGATTATAGCTATCTGAAATAAATAAAATTTTTTTCATCATTTATACCTTCTATAAAATAAAAAAAATCCTGCAAGTATCATTAAAAATGAAACTAACCAATTAAATTTTAAAATGTTTACTTTAATTATAATATTAATAATATAAAGTAACAAAGGTTGAACTCCATAACCTATCCCTAAACCTAAAATTAACCTTTCAGAAAAGGAAATTTTATCAATATAATAAAGTATTAAAAAATATCCTGGCAAAATAAATAAAAATAAATGTGCTAAAGTTAATTTGAAAATAAAAAATAAAGATTCGAGGTAATAATGACTTAAGAAAAATAAAAATAAAAATAAAGATAATATTGAAATTATTTTTAATTCTTCAAAAAATAAATTTTTAATTTTTTTTTTCATTTTAATTAGTACCTCTTTTTTCAACATTTAAACTTGTTTGAGTGAAACAACTTGAATTTAAGTTATTATTTTCTAAAATAACACTTAAACCATTATTATATAAAATATCAAAATTACTTTCATTTATTAATTTATTTGCAATTAATATTGAGTACTTTGCAAAGTTAGGATTTCTAGTTTGAGATTCAAAATAAATATATCTATACTCACAAAGAGTTTTATTTACTTTTTGAGGAATAAATCCTGGATTAATAAACCATGAATCCTGAGACAATTCAAATTTATGATGGATTGGGAAGGAATCAACTAAAAAAGTATTTTTTAGAGTCAAAGAGTTTAAACTATCAATATAGTCTTTTTCTTGAATTAAATGGTATGGAATCCTAGCGGGAGTAAAAGATGCTTTTTGACTACAGGAATTACAATTTAAAATTAAAAGAGTTTGATCTTCTTCAAGATTCTCACTCATCCAAACTTGAGCTTCATATACCTGAGGCATAATAATTGAATCCTGAGAAATTTCTTTGAAATTTGAAAACAAACCAACATATAAAATTAAAAGTGAAAAAATAAATCCTGTAAATATTAACTTTAAATTCTCTTTAAGTTTAGTTATAATTACTAAAAAAAATAAAAAAATAAAAGGCATAAATGTAATTAAATAAAAAGCTCTTGCTTGAGGCAAATTATTTCCAAAAAATTTTATAATTCCAGATAAGATTAAAAATAAAGATATAATCCCAATAATATCCATATTAATATTTTTTTTATTTTTAAAGAAAAATATAAACCAAAAAAGTAAACCAATTAAGGCTAAGTATAAAAAAATATATAAATCACTAAAAGTTACTTGATGGAAAAGAGGATTATAATTCCAAACAATTAAACCCTCAGATTTATCTGAGTTAGATTCTACAAAAGAAAACATTGCTTTCCACCATGGAAATATAAAAATAATCGATATGAAAACTGAATATAGAAATAATTTAGACCTAATAAAAAAATCTTCAGTTTTAAAATAAGAGAGGTATTCTTTAAAATTAAATATTTTAAAATAAACTTTTTCTTTAAAAAAATAAAGTAAGAAAAATAAAACAATACCTAAATTAAAAGATTGAAATTCTCTTCCATGTGAAAGAAAAGAAGCGGCATTTAAAATACCTAAAATAAAAAACATACCTTTTTCTTTAATATGAATAAATGCTAAAATTGAAATTACTACTAAAAAAATATTCATATTACCAATATTCCCTCCCCAGTTTATAATAAAAGTATATGGCCAAGAAAATAAAAGAAAAAACATAGGTAAAGTTAAAAGAGAAGCTAGAGTATTTATTTTTCTTAGAATTACATACATTGATAAAATTGAAAAAAGAATAAATATAATATTAAAATGAATTACCAAATTAAAAGATTCAGTATCTAAAAAACTCGATATTTGAGCATTAAGAATCCCACTTAAAGGAGAAAAAAAATTATAAGAATCGTTATGATTTCCACTCAAATAATTAGGAACTTTTTCTAAGTTATCATTATATTTAGCTGCATCTGCATAAGCACTAAAGATAAACATATCATTAGCATGAATTTGATTAGGCGTATTATGATCTAATTTCCCATTATCAAAGACTGAAGAAAAATAAATCAATGAAAAAAAAAATATTAAAAGAAGAGAAATCTCAAATTTATTAGATTTTATTTTTTTAAAAATATCCATAATATTTATTTAATATTTGTATTTAAAAGTTTAACTAATTATTTAATCATATTTATTTAAGAAAAAATTAATTCTAATTTTTAATAAAAGAAAAAAGAAAATATCTACAAAAACTTATAAAAGAAAAAAATTGAATTATAAATAATGAATCTAAAAAAGTTTATTGAAAAAGAAAATATTAATTTTAATAACATTTTAAGTCCTAAATTTGTATTTAACTTGCTATATAAATATAAATATATTCATTTTTTTTTAACTGGGGCATCTGGTGCTTTAGTAGCATTAATTATTATTGCATTATTGACTGAATTTATATTTGGTCAAGAAAAATATTTTACTGCATATCTAATTGGGTTGTTATTAAATCTAATATATAATTTCACATTACATACTAAAATTAGCTTTAAAACTAAAAAAAAACATATTAGAAGATTTACAATTTTTATTACTTATTCTCTAATTATGGCTTCAATTCAAGCAACAATTGTTAAGATATTTACTCCAATATTGGGCTTAGAATACTATCTTTTTGTAATTGCTTCAACGATATTATTGTTTTCAATAATTAATTTTTTTTCTTGTAAATTATTAATATTTTTTGAAAAATGAATTTTTACTACCGTTAAATTTAAAAAGAACAATTCTCTTATATTATTTATAATGAAAGTACCTTTTTTAGATCTCCAAAGAATAAATAGTCCTATTAAAAAACAATTAATGGAAGTATTTAGTGATGTAATTGATTCAAGTTCCTTTGCAGGAGGTAGATATGTTGAAAAATTTGAAACTGATTTTGCAAAATATTGTCAAACTAATTATGCAGCAGGAGTTTCTTCTGGGACTGATGCAATTAAATTAGCATTAAGAAGTTCAAATATAAGGTCAGGCGATGAAGTTATAATTCCTGCAAATACATTTATTGCTACAGCTGGAGCTATTTCAAGTTTAAATGCAAAACCAGTATTAGTTGATGTGGAAAAAGACTCTCACTTAATTGATACTACAAAAATAGAAGATGTAATTACAGATAAAACAAAAGCAATTATTCCTGTTCATTTATATGGTCAAATTGCAGATATGGATCAAATAAATTATTTAGCTAAAAAATATAACTTAAAGGTAATTGAAGATGCTTGTCAAGCACATGGTGCAACTTACAATGGGAAAAAAGCAGGTTCTATTGGAGACATAGGTTGTTTTTCATTTTATCCTGGAAAAAACTTAGGAGCATTAGGAGAAGGAGGGGCATGTACAACTAATTCCGAAGAATTATTTAGAATGATTCAAATTTTAAAAAATCATGGTTCTTCTAAAAAGTATTATCATGATATTACTGGATATAATGATAGATTGCATGGGATTCAAGGAGCATTTTTAGAAATTAAATTAAAAGGATTGGATACAGAAAATGAAGGAAGACTAAAAGTTGCACAAGAATATAATGATAGATTGAATTCAATAGAGGGAATAATTCTTCCAAAATTTAAAGAGGATAGAACTTCTTCAAATCATTTATATGTAATTCAAGTTGAAAATAGAGAAAAAGTTATGCAAAAACTAGAAAAGATGGGAGTTCAAACTGGAATTCATTATCCCATCCCAATTCATTTACACCCTGCATATAAACATCTAGATTATAAAAAAGGAGATTTCCCAATTGCAGAACATGCTTCTCAAAGAATTCTATCGTTACCGATGTTTGGTACTCTTAGAAAAGACGAAGTTAGTTATGTTTGTGAAAGTTTAGAAAAAATAATAGGAGAAGAAAATAAATGAAAATTGGAGTAGTAGGTGCAGGATATTGGGGACCAAATTTAGTTAGAAACTTTCAAAAAGTAGATTTAGTTGATAAAGTAGTTCTATGTGATTTGAAAGAAGAAAGATTAAAAAAAATAAAAAATACACTTCCAAGTATTGACACTACAACAAAATTAGAAGAGTTATTAGAAGACACTGAAATAAAAGGAGTTGCTATAGCAACTCAGCCTCTCTCAACTCATTATAACCTTGGTAAAAGAGTTCTTGAAGCTGGAAAAAATTTATTTGTTGAAAAACCGATGACTTCAACATCAAAAGAAGCAAAGGATTTAATTAGAATAGCAAATGAAAAAAATATAATAATTAATGTTGACCATACTTTTGAATATTCTGCACCTGTACAAAAAATTAAAGAGTATATATCTTCAGGAGAATTAGGAAATATCTTAACTATTAATATGATTAGAGCAAATCTAGGCTTAGTTCAAAATGATTTTAATGTGATTTGGGACTTATGTCCTCATGACTTTTCAATGCTGAATTTTTGGTTAGATACTAAACCAACTTCAATTTATGCCAGTGCAAGCTCAAATGTTGAAGGAAATTTCCCAATTGAAGATGATGCACACTTATTTTTAGATTATAAAAATGGACCAACCGCACATATCCATTCTAGTTGGTTATTTCCAGTTAAAAGAAGAGAAATTACAATTATAGGAGATAAAAAGATGTTAGTTTATGATGATGTTAAACCTGAGAATAAAATTACAATTTATGATGCAGGAATTCAAAGAGTAAACCCAAGAGAACATCACCAATCTTCACAATTTTCAGGAAATACATACCAAAATAATCAAGGTGATATATTAGTTCCAAGAATTGATTTCACAGAACCATTATTTGAAGAATGTAGAGAATTTGTAAGTGCAATTGAAAACCAAACTAAAACTAAAACAGATGGAGAATCTGGGTTGAGAGTAGTTCAAATGATTGAAAAATCAATTGAATCTCTTGAAAATGGACAAAAAATTTATTTATAAAAATGAACTTAGAATATTTACAAAAAATATATTTACAAGATATACTCGAAAATAAAAACAACGAGATAGGAGACCAAGTGAAAATATTTAAGCCTAATTTAGTTAATATATATGGTGCAAAAATTGGAGATAATACTACTGTTGGACCATTTGTTGAAATACAATCTGGGGCAAGTATTGGAAAAAATGTTAAAATACAATCCCATTCATTTATTTGTGAAGGTGTTGAGATCAAAGATAATTGTTTTATTGGACATAATGTCATGTTCACAAATGATAAAAATCCTGCTTCAGTTACTAAAGAAGGAAAAATTAAAAATAGAGATGATTGGAAATTAGAAAAAACTTTAATTGAAGAAGGAGTAAATATTGGTTCAAATTCAACAATACTACCTGGGATTATTATTGGAGAATATACAACAATAGGAGCAGGATCAGTTGTTACCAAAAATTGTGAGCCCTACTCAACTTATGTAGGAAATCCTGCCAGAAAAATAAAATGAATGAAAAAAAAAAGATACTTTTAAGAGAAAAAATTAACAATAAATCAATTACTATTGCAATGCCGGCATATAATGAAGAAGGGAATATAGAATTAGTAGTTAATGAAGCATTTAAAGTTCTTAAATCCCTAACAAAAAATTACGAAGTACTTGTAGTTAATGATTGTAGTACAGATAAAACTAAAGAAATTTTAGAAAAATTGCAAAAAAAGTTTAAAAAATTAAAAGTAATAAATCATAAAAAAAATTTGGGAATAGGAATAGCGAATTATCATATATATAAAAATGTAAAAAGTGAAATATTATTTTGGAATGCTTCAGATAATCAAATACATATGGATGAAATATATACTTTGCTTCCACATATATTTACAAATGATATTGTAATAGGAAATAGATTTCAAAGAGCAGATAGTTTCAAAAGAAAATTATTTTCAGGAATATTTAATTTATCTTTTAGACTTAGATTTGGAATCAAAATTAAAGATGTTGATTCTGTTAAAATATTTAGAACTAAAATTTTTAATAAAATAAATATAATCTCTAGATCAGCATTTATTGAAACTGAAATTTTAATTAAAGCAAAAAAATTAAAGTTAAAATTAAAAGAAGTTAATATAAAACATTATCCAAGATTAAAAGGTAAAGCACAAGGTATTAAATTAAAAATTATTATTCCTCAATTATTTGAATATTCTAAATTTTTTTTTGGAATTAATAAGTAAAATTAAAGATCTTCAACCTTAAGAGTATTAAAATAAGATTTATTTCTAGGTAATTTCCCATATAATTCATATTCAGGTTCATATTTATCTTCATCTTGCCAAATAAATTTAATATTATTTCTTAATGGTGCTTTTCTTTTTGGATTTGTTGGACCAAAGATACAAGTCATAGGAGTTTTAGTACACGCACCAAAATGCATTGGACCGCAATCTGTTGTGAAAATATAATTAGATTTTTCCATTAAATAAATAGTTTGTGGAATTGAGAAAATACCAGATAAATTTAAAATGTTTGTATTAAAAATAAAAGAATCATAATATTTTTTATCCTCTTTACTTCCAATTAAAAAAATTTTATTATTTTTTGAAATGAATTTTAAAATTTCTTCAAATTTATTTTCTGGAATCTTTCTAATCTCAGAACACTCAACACCATTTGCACCTCCTAGATTTACAAAAATTTTAAAATCCTTCAAATTTAATTTATCTAAATATGAGTTAACAAAAACTTTATCTTCTTCATTTATATTTCCATATTCTAAAGATTTATTTTTAGTTTTAGAATTAATTAAATCTAAATAAAAATCAACTTCATGTTTGGAATTGTCATATTTTATTTTTTTAGTTAAAAATAAATTTGAAATTTTATCTCTCAAAAAACCAATTCGATTAGGGATTCTTGTAAGAAATGCAAAAAAAGAAAAAATCCAATGTTTATCTAATATATAAATCTCATCATAATTATATTTTTTAATTTCTCTTGAAAGAAGATAAAAACTAAACAAATTTTTTTTAATGAAGATATTATGTTCAAAAGAAATTAAATTATCTATAATTAAATTATCTTTTAGAATAAATTTACAATTGTCTCCAACTAAAAAATCAATTTGGGAATCTTTATTTTTTTTTTTTAATTCTCTTAAAAATGGAGTTGACATTAGGATATCTCCTAATGCTCCAATTTTAAAAACTAAAACTTTTTTTTTCATTTTAAGATTTTTTTAACCTCATTATATACTTCATCAACTGAAATTAGATTGATAGTGGAATATTTATCTTCAGGATAAATGGAAAACTTGTTATTTATTATTGGATTATTATTTGGATTTTTATATAATGAAATATTTTTATTTAATGGCCAAGGTCCAACTTTAAGAGGATTATTTAATCCAAACAAACCAATTGTTTTAGTTCCCATTGCAGCTGAGATATGCATAGGACCAGTATCATTTGAAATGAATACATCTAAATTAGTTAAAAGATATGCAAATTCTTCTTTTGATAATTTATTTATCAAGTTTATACTAGAATTTAAATTTAAATTCTTTTTAATTTTGTCATAAATTTCTTTCTCAGGATTTAAACCAGTAAAAATGATTGTAACATCAGAATAGTTTTTTGATATTTTATTTGCTAAATTTTGAAAATTAATTTCAGACCACCTTCTTCCAAGAGCAGTACTTGCAGTTCCTAAATGAATACCTATTAATTTTTTATCTTTAAATTCACTTAATTTAAAATCTAATTTTTGAGTATTAATATGTTTATATTTAAGAGGTATTAAAGATTTAGGAATTTTTTTGGAAGTAAAATCTTCACTTAACTTTGCAAAATTCTCTACAAAATGTTCAAATTCAGAATATTCTTTTTTGGAGGTATAAAAATTTGATCTGAACAAATGATTAAAACCAACTAAATTTTTAGAATTTGAAAATATTGATAATAATGTAGAAATATTCATAAATTGTTCAGTATCTAAAATATAATCAAAATTAAATTTTCTAAGAGAATAGATTAAACTAAATATTGAAAGTGGATTTAGATAATTAAACACATAAATTTTTTTAATAAACTTTTGATTTTCAAAAATGGGAGAAACATTTTTAGTAGTTAGGACATATACATTAAATTTTTTTTCATAAACTTGTTTACATAAAGGTAAGGAATTAATTGAGTCTCCCATACCCCATAATCTAATGATTAAAATATTTTTTGAAATTGATTTTTTTTTATTAATAAAAAAAGATTTAATTGGATATAATAAAATTAAGAAAATAACTAAAAATTTATCTAATAACCTCAAAAAATTAACATTAACCATCATTATTTTTTATTTTATTTTTAATATTTGTTGTAGAATAACCATTAATAAAATTTAAAATTTTTACTTTACCTCCAAATTCTTTTACATGTGGAGTCTCAATTAATTCAAGTTCAGAGTAATCTCCTCCTTTTACATGAATATCTGGTTTTATTTTTTTAATTAAATCAATAGGATTATCTTCATTAAATATGCAAACATAATCAACTGATTTTAAGTTACTAAGAACAAAAGCTCTTGATGCTTCATCAATTATAGGACTAGAATCACCTTTTAATTTTTTTACTGAGTTGTCTGAATTAATACCAACAATTAAAATATCCCCTAGTGTTTTAGCTTCATTTAAATATGAAACATGACCTTTATGAAGTAAGTCAAAACAACCATTTGTAAAAACAATTTTTTTTCCATCTAACTTCAATTTTTGAGATAAGTCTGAAACTTTTTCAAATGAAATAACATTCTCAAAATCCTCAGAATATAATTCAGACTTTATCTCATTAATAGAAGGCGCATATGTTGAAAAATGAGATACAGCCACTTTTGCTGCAGCATTCATTAAATGAAGGGCTTCTTTTTTTTCAATACCTAAATAATCTAAAAGTGAAAAAATTGAAATACAAGTATCTCCTGCTCCAGTTACATCAATTACCTCTGAAACTTGAGTTTTTGAATGATAAAAAGATTCCCCATCAAAATATGTAGCTCCCATCTCACTTCTTGTAACAAGAATTGGAGTATTTAATTTTGAAAATATAAATTCACAAATTTTTTCACAATCTAAATTAGTATTTGAAAACTTACCTTCTAAACCAAAACTCTTTGCAATACCTAGAGCTTCTGAAAAATTTGGTTTTATTAAAGAAAAATTATTGAAACTTCTAAAGGAACCAGGTTTAGTATCAATTGAAATATATTTATTAGTAGTTCCCAGATAATTAATTACTCTTTGAGATAAAAGACCTTTTTGATAATCTGAAACTATAACAATATCAAAATCTTTAATAATTAATTCTAATTTTGAAATTACCTTTAATGAATCAATTATAAAATCTTTTTCTTCATAATCTAATCTAAGAACTTGAGAATGTTTTGAAACGATTCTAATTTTTGAGATAGTATGCATATCTTTTTCAATTAAAGGTTTAAATGAAATATTTGAGTTATTACATATATTCTTAATTATATCTTTATTAATATCCTCTCCACAAGCCCCAAAAAGTGTAGTACTAACTCCAAGTGATGCTAAATTTAGAGCAACATTTGCAGCTCCCCCTAATTTATTTTCTTCCTTTTTAAACCTTGCAACGGGAACTGGTGCCTCAGGAGAAATTCTCTCAACATCACAATATAAATATTTGTCAATCATTACATCTCCAATTACTAAAACTTTCAATTCTTTAAACTTTTCAAAATAATTATTCATTTTATTCAAAATTAGGGTATAAATCTTTTTCAATTAAATCACACAATATATGATAAGTTAACATATGACATTCTTGAATTCTATCAGTTTTGTCAGATTCAGGAATTAAATTTATATCACAAATTGATTTAAGTTTACCTCCATCTTTACCTAAAAACCCAACAACAAGCATGTTTTTTTTTTTAGCTTCAAGAACAGCATTAATTACATTTGGAGAATTACCACTTGTAGAAATTGCAATTAGTACATCTCCCTCATCTCCAAAAGCTTCAACTTGTCTTCTAAAAATATCATCATAACCAAAATCATTTCCAATGCATGTGATTGTTGAGCTATCTGTTAGAGCCAAAGCTCTAATAGCGGGTCTATTTTTTTTGTATCTAGCAACTAATTCTTCTGCAAAATGCATTGCATCACAAGTACTACCTCCATTACCACAAGTTAATATTTTTTTATTCTTTCTTAGAGATTTAATAATTAAATTAAAAATTTCTAAGATATTATTATTTTCTAAAAATTTAGTTTTAACTTCAAGAGCAGATTTAATATGAGAATTAATTATTTCTTCCATAAAAAGAAAGAAAATTTAGAATTTATAAAATTTTGTTATTATACTAGTAATAATTAAATTAATTATTTTTTTTCTTCTTTTCATGTTTTAAATATGTTAATTCTTTATTTAATTTTGAAATGTGGACTCTTTGTTCTTCTGATTTTTTATATAACATAAAAACAATAGTGAAAAGTAAAAATATAGAAAAATAAATTCCAAAATTAATTGCACTCTGAATCCCTAGAACTTCTTCTATAAATGTTAAAGTTTTAGGGAAAATAAAAATTAACAAAATTATCCCATATATCGCTAAGAAAAAAATTTCATGTAACAGGTGAGCTCTTTTTTGATTTTTAAAACTAATTAAAACATAAATAATCATTATAAATGATAATAGGATGAAAAATATTGTTGTGAAGTCCATTTTTTATTTAAATACCATTCGTAAAAGTATTCTAATTGAATTAGACATCTTTTGGCCTTTTTGTTTTGAATACTCTGTATAATCAATAAATGTAGGTACTTCTTTATAAGTTATTCTTTTTTTAGAGATTTCATCTAAAATCTCAGATGCATGTTCAAAACCATCAAAAGAGATATCTATTAATTTTGCGGCTTTTTTATTAAAAACTCTATAACCATTATGAGTATCAGTTAATTTAATTGTTGAGAGAAACATTGTAATAAATAATGCTCCTTTAAGTAAAACTTTTTTTTTAAAAGGAACTTTATCTCTACTTTCTTTTTTTAAAAATCTAGAACCAATTGCAATATCACAAATACCTTTCTCAAGAGGCTCAATAAAATTCCCTAAATCTTCAATCCTATGTTGTCCATCAGAGTCAAAAGTTACAATATACTTACATTTCTTTAATTTAAGAGCGAAATCAATTCCAGTTTTTAAAGCTGCACCTTGACCTCTATTAATTACATGTTCTAAATAAAATAAATTTGGATTTTTTTTTTCAAATCCCTCAATTATTGAAGTAGTATTATCAGTTGAACCATCATTAATAATAATTAGATTATTAAAATTATTATCTTGTAATTTTTTAATTACATTTCCAATAACACTACCTTCATTGAAAGCAGGAATCACAAAAAAAATTTCTTTTTTTAGAGATTCGGATATTTTATACATAATAATTAAAAAATACTTTTTTAATATTTAAATCTTTACTTTAATAACTGTTTTATTACATTAGTTGCATAAGCTCCAGATTCCAAATCAAATTCAATAATTAATTTAAACTTATTCTCAAATAAATCATCCCTTGATTTAATTAGAACTTTTAAATTACTTGGGAAAATTTTAGTTTTTCTTAAAGATCTAATTGGTTTTAATTCAGGCATGTGATATAAATTAAATGAATCTTGAGATAGATTATCTTTTTGTAATGATTTATTATATAAAGTTCCATAAGAACTAGATAGCTCTAACTCATAATTCATTAATTCAATTTCAGAATCTAAATTAATATTTGAATTTAAAACTTCATTAAATAGATAAGATTGATATGCATTAATGTAGAGAGTTCTTAATTTCTTGTGAATTACTCTTAAAGCTCCAGGAAAATCATTTTTATGTTCTTTTAAGTGTTTTAGGATAAAAGATTCAACTTTATAAAATTTAGGTGCCTCATTAATTAATTTATTTAAAACTTTTTGATTTGAACTTTTAATATCTTCCCAATTTTCTTTAATTAACTTAACCCAATTAATCGCATCTTCTTTAGGATTATTAAGTGGAACTGAAGTTAAAATTTCTTTAACTGCAAATTCTAAATTATTTTGTAGAATATATCTACCAATTATATGAGAATTACCTGCAAAACCAAAACGTTGCTCATCAAAATAATTTAAAACACCATTTTTTTTAGCTATATCAATATTTTTATTTATTTTATTTAGTTCTTCTTCATCTAAATCTCTAAGAGTTATAATGAAATTATTTCCTAAATTGTCTCCTAAATTTAATCTAGATTTGAATTTACCTATAAATTGTAAATTTAAATCAGGACCAAGCTTTGAATTAAAAAACTTAAGATTATTCTCAAAAGTTGACTTTTTAATATTAGTTAGAGAAATTAATTGAGTAGTTATTCCAAATCTATCTTTAGTTCCAGCAAAATGAATAAATTTAGGGTTTACTTTAAAAATATTTGAAACTTTTTCAATTGCTTTGAGACCAGAGTAATTAATTTTCTTTAGAATAAAGTAATAATAAATCTCTCCCCTTTCTTCATCTTTTTTACTCAATTCTTCTAAGTTATAAATCTCATTAACTTCAAAATCTTTAAGCTCAACTTTATATTTCATTAATAAAGTTAATTTAGGGGGATTTATAAAAGGATATTAAGAAAAAATCAGTTATATTTATAAAGAGATTTTAGTTAGTTTTTATTATAGCAATAATAATTTGGCGATGATTTAATGATAATGAGCGGAATTATGAAAATAAGCTATAATCCGAAAGGAGAGTAGAAAAAAATTCATTTAATTCTATTTCTTCTTTAAATAACCAAATAAATTAAAAAATGGGATATTTAAAATATGTTAAAGAAGCTTGGAAAAAACCTAGAGAAAGTTTAGGTGAAGCTTACAGATTAAGATTAGTAGAATGGAGAGCTGGTAACTCAATTGAAAGATTAGAGAACCCAACTAGACCAGATAGAGCTAGGGCTTTAGGTTATAAAGCAAAACAAGGATTTGTAGTAGCTAGAGTTAGAGTTATTAGAGGAGGAAAAAATAACCCTCAAATCCATAAAGGAAGAGATGGAGGAGATTTATCAACAAAAATTTCACAGTCTAAAAACTACCAATGGATTGGTGAGGAGAGAGTTCAAAAAAGATTTCCAAACTTAGAAGTATTAAATTCATACTGGGTTGGACAAGATGAAAAATATTATTACTTTGAAGTAATTTTAGTTGATGTATACCATCCTCAAATTTTAAGTGATAAACATGTATCTTGGATTGTTTCTCCAAAACATACAAAAAGAACAATGAGAGGATTAACTGCAGCTGGTAAAAAATCCAGAGGATTACAATCAAAAGGAATTGGATCTGAGAAGGCAAGACCTTCAATTAGAGCAAATAATAGGAGATTAAGATAATAATAAAAATGGCACAATCACAATTTAGATCATTTAGAAAAGTTTCAGGAACTAAATATACAAGAGTTAGAAAAAAAAGAACTTGTGATTTAGGAGGAATTCCAGCTCATACTCAAATTGGAGATAGAAAAGAAAAATTAAAAAGAGTTAGAGGAGGAAATCAAAAAAAATCATTACTTAGAACAGATATTGTTTTAGTTAATGATGGAGCTAAAGTTTCAAAATTAACAATTCAAGGAGTTAATGAGAATCCTGCTAATATCCACTACACAAGAAGGAATGTTATTACAAAAGGAGCAGTTGTGAAAACTGAAAAAGGAGATGTAGTAATTACATCAAGACCAGGTCAAACTGGAGCATTATTTGGTAAATTATTATAATTAATTTACTTATTTTATTCTAAAAACACATTAAATTTATATATTGAGTTTCTATAAATTTTATTATGAAAGATAGTATTTTTCTAAAAAATGTAATATTTGGAGATATAACCAATATTATTAAAAAATCAACTCAAGGAAAAAAAATAAATACTGAAATGAATTCTTTTTTTAACAATCTAGAGAAATATCTTGGGCGAAATATTCCTGATTATCAAAAGAACTTCATAAATGGATTAATACAAAAATATTTAGAAGAAAAAAAAAGTTCAAATTTAGAAGAAACTATTCAATTTTTAAAAAATTTTTATTCTATACACCAAAGAGCTCTAGACGATTTCTACAAAGGTGAAGAGAAAGAAACATTAGAATTAATACTTAATTTAATAAAAGAATATTTTGAAAAAATAAAAACTAAAAAAAATGATTCAGAAAAATATAAAAATAGTTCATATAAAGATTTTTTAGAAGAAACTGGTTTGTCTGATACAGAAATAGTTAAAGAGATATATGTAAAAATTGATAAAATAATCTCAGATAATGAAAAAAATATTCAAAAAGAAGGAATATTATTTATTGAAAAAAATAAATCTTACTTAATAGAAAATATTACTAAAGAAGAATTAAATAAACATCCAGTCCATACTTCTTCTGAAGAGATTGTAGAATCTCAAGATAACTATAGAACAATTTCAAACACAATACTTGAATGGTTTATAAAAAAAATAAAAGAAAATTAATTTGATGAAGAAATAGATTTTGAAGCCTCATTTAATCTAACAACAGAATAATCTCCATCTCTGTTGTCAATTACAACTTCATTTCCTGCTAAGACAACTCCTTCTCTTACAATGTATGCTGAACCTGTTGAATCTAGAACAACAACTTGACCATTAGCACTAAATTCACTTACAAATTTATCTGAAATAATTACTTTATTTGATTTAACTTCTTTAGTTCCTGAACTAAGTTCAACTAATTCATTACTTGAAACTGAAACTGTATTTAAGTTTTCAGATGAAACA
>CAXPJQ010000048.1:0-8514 GCA_964217375.1 Bdellovibrionales bacterium
AAAAAAAATAAAACTTTTTTTCCTAATTTATAATTCATAATAAAATTCAATAAAAATACTTTATTTGATTTTATAATTACTAATAAGAGATGAGTATTAATGTAAACTAAGAGTGAAAAATTAGATATAATTCACAAAGTTTAAAAATTAGTCTCCCCTAAACTTTATATGAGTAAATTAATTAATTTAAAAGATCTTGAAAATGTTGATTGTACTAAATATAATATGATGTGTGGTTTAGAAATCCATCAACAATTAAACTGTAACAAATTATTTTCAAATAGACCTTGTAAAATTGTTCCAAATGAAGAACTAAATAAAGAAATTATAAGAAAACAAAGGTTTGCCTTATCTGAGAGTGGTGATAGTGATAAAGCTGCTAAAAACGAATTTCTAAAAAATAAAATTCAAAAATATAGATTTAACAATGAAATTGCATCTCTTGTGGACTTAGATGAAGAACCTCCAACAAAACCAAATAAAAAAGCATTAAGTGTTGGAATTAGAATTTCTCAAATGTTAAATCTAAAATTTTTTGATAAAATTCAGTTCATGAGAAAAATAATTGTTGATGGATCTGTTGTCTCAGGTTTTCAAAGAACAGCAATGCTTGGAACTAATGGTAAATTAGAAACTAAATTTGGAGTTGTTGAAATTAATGGAGTTAATGTTGAAGAGGATTCATGTAGAGCAATTGAAAGAGGAGATGAATATAACATTTTTTCTCTTGATAGACAAGGAATCCCCCTAATTGAAATTACTACTGGCCCTCAAATTAAAACTCCATCTCAAGCTCAGGAATGTGCTAAACAAATTGGAAACATACTTAGAAGTTTTTCTGAAACTAGACGTGGTCTTGGTACAATTAGACAAGATTTAAATGTATCTATTTCAGGTGGATCTAGAGTTGAAATTAAAGGTGCTCAAAACTTAAAATTAATTCCTGAAATTGTTGAGGCTGAAGTTAAAAGACAAGCTATTCATTTATCAATTATTGAAGAGTTAAATTCTAGAAAAATAAATAAAGAAAATTTCTCAGATTTTAAAATTCATGATTTATCTAAAATTTTTAATGAAACTCAGTCTGAAATTATTCTAAAAAACTTAGAAGGAAAAAATAAAAAAGTATTAGGAATTAAATTAAATAAATTCAAAGAAATTTTAGGGCATGAATTGAATTTAGGTTTTAGGTTTGCAACTGAAATCTCAGATAGAAATAAAAATTTATTCCCAAAAATTAAAGGACTATTTCACTCAGATGAATTACCTAAATATGGAATTACTATAGAGGAAGTAGAGAATATAAGAAAAGAATTAAAATTAGATGAAAAAGATTCATTTATCCTAATTGCAAATGAAGAAAAATACGCTAGAAATTCATTAAAATATATATTTGAAATAATTAAAGATTTGATGTCAGGAGTCCCTGAAGAAGTTAGACAAGTTGATCCTAAAGGTAATTTAACTAAGTTTTTAAGACCAATGCCAGGTGCTGCTAGAATGTATCCTGAAACAGATGTTGATTTAATTCTAATCTCAAAAGAAAAATTAAATTTAGAATCTAAACAAATTCCTGAGTTATATAATGAAAAAATAAAAAGAATTGCAACTTCTTGGGATTGTTCAGAAGATAAAGTAAATGAATTTCTAGATAAATTTTCAGAAAACGAGATTTCCAATTTAATTAAATTAACTCAAAAAGGTGCAACTGAGTTATATCAATTAATTTTTGAGATTCCAAAAGATATTAAGAAAAGAGATAACTTAGAGACTTATGACTTTAAATATGAATTATATTTAGATATTTTAAATTCTTCTAAGAAAAATAATTTTAATCAAAAAATTTTAAGAGATGTTTTAGTTAGTTTATATAAAGATAAAATTCATGAAAGTTTCAATTTAGAAAAATATATTGAAGAAAAAGAACTTCTGGGGGTTCAAATTGATGAATCTGAAATTGAAAATAAAATAAAAGAAATAATCTCTCAAAATTCAGGAGCTCCATTTGGAGCATTAATGGGTAAATCTATGGCAGCATTCCAAGGAAAAGTTGATGGGAAATTAATTTCTTCTATTTTAAAAAAATTAATTTAATTTTTATTTTCTATAACAAAAATTTAAATATGTTATTTTTTAATTTTTATTATGTTAAATAAAAAAGGAGATACTAATTGGTTTATGGTTAGATTAATTATTGGCCTTTGTAGTTTATTTTTATTATTTTCATATATTCTCTCAATTCTAAATAATCAAACAGAAAACTTTATTACTCAGGAATGTGATCTTCTATTTTCTCAAGGTCTTAACCAAGGTATATTCTATGATAGTGGAAAAACTAAATTTAATGAAAGATTTTTTAAATTTAGTGAAGAGAATTGTAAATACTTTGACTATGAAATTAAATATAGTAATATTAATTTAGGTGTTGAATCAATTTATTCTTGTTATGAAATGTTAACTCAAGCTCAAACAAACCTTCCTAAAGAAATGTATGGTGAAGGTATCTGTTATTATTGTGGTAATTTAGACATTGAGAGTTCTAGTTTAGATAAATTTAATACAGAGTTAAATAAAAAATTTAATGAGAATGAAATTACTTCAAATTTTGAAATCAAAAATAAAGAATCTAGTATATTTTTTTTTGAAATTAGAGAAAGTATAGGTTATTATGATTCTATTCTCTCAAAAATGGATTCATACGTATCTCAAGGAGTTAGTACGTTTAATATAAAAGCTGATTTATTTAGTAATGATGCTAAAATATATAGAGGAATTACATTTGGACAAAATAAAATTGAAGAAATAAATGGTGAAGAAGTTAACAACATTTATGTTAATAATAAGTTATATTCTGATGAATATAACTGTAAAACTATTGTTCCTTTAAATAAAGTTAGTAATTAAAAATTATTGAAATTAATCTTTTTTTAAAGATCTAAAACAAAAATTTAAATAGATTTCTTCTTCTTCAGATAACTCCAATTCTAATTGAATATTTGAAGCTAAATTAAAAATTAAATCTTTTTTAAGATATTGAGTTTTTGGAGTTTCTAAAATTAAGTCATATAAATAACTAGCAACAACTGACCTATAAATTTCAAGAGAATAATCTTTATTTTTAGTTAATAAAGAACCAAATTCAATTAAAGTTTGTTCTAAAGACATATAAAATAAAAAAATAAAAATAATTATTATAAATATTACTCTTCCTTATCACTTAATCCTGAAGTATTTACAAAAAACATACATTCATTTTCAGGTAAATTTGGACTATCAACTAATTTTGCAACTCTTGACCCTTTTTTTCCTTTTCTTAAATAAATTCTAAAAGTTGAAGAGTGACCTACAACGTGCCCTCCAATTGCTTGAGTTGGGTCTCCAAACATCACATTTGGTTTTGCCATTACTTGATTTGTAACTAAAACACAACAATTATACATGTCTGCTAATTTAAGTAATGTGTGCATATGTTTGTTTAATTTTTGTTGTCTCTCTGATAATGTTCCTCTACCAATAAATTCTGCCCTAAAATGAGCAGTTAAAGAATCTACAATTAATAATTTATATTCTCCAGTTTTTAATAAATCTTCAGCCTTTTCTGCTAAAAGCATTTGATGGTCTGAATTATATGCTCTTGCAATTTTAATATTTTTTAAAGTTTGATCTGGGTCAAGTCCTGCTTTTTCAGCCATTTGTAAAATTCTCTCAGGCCTAAATGTATTTTCTGTATCAATATAAATCACTTTTGAACCATTTCCTCCTTGATCTTTTGGAATTTGTACATTAACTGCTAATTGATGTCCTACTTGAGTTTTTCCTGAACCAAACTCACCAAAACATTCAGTAATTGCTCCTGTTTCAAATCCACCCCCCATTACATCATCAAATCCTTCTGAACCTGTTTTTATTTTAATAACTGTTGCCCTTTTCTCTAAAATAGTATCTGCAGTCTCAAAGCCCATCTCCATCATATCTCTTGCAGCTTGAATCATTTTTCTTGCTACACTATCAGATACTCCTGCTTCTTCTGTTAATACTCCAATTGATGAAACTGCTACTGCAAGTAATGTATCAATTCCTGCTGCTGCTAACTTTTCAGCAGTTGTTGGACCAACTCCTGGCAAATCTTGAATAGTTAATTCTTTATCTTCTTTAGCCATTTTTTATAACCTAACTATACCTAACAAAAATTGATTTATAAATAG
Organism: Bdellovibrionales bacterium; assembly: GCA_964217375.1. GTDB lineage: Archaea > Nanobdellota > Nanobdellia > Woesearchaeales > UBA583 > UBA583. Next base: position 4,206 of record CAXPJQ010000048.1, read on the forward strand.
TTCTATACATTGAAGTAGAAAAATAAAAAGAAATGTTTTATATAAGTAGAAAAACTATTTTTTACAAGCCAAACCACCTTTTATAATTAAATTACCCAAAGAAGTTAAAGATAATTCTATTAATCCTTTATTTCTATTTGTTTTAACTAAATTCATCTCAATTAAACCTTTAGAATCTCTATTTCCTCTTAAATGATAAGCAATCAAAGGTAAACTTAGCTTTGATAGCTTTGATAACTTTTCCATACTCTCAACTATTCCTTCTCTTGAAATCAATTCTAATAACTCTAATTTTTTCTCATTTATTGCATTATAATATGAAAACTTCATAATTGGATAAACTATTATTTCATCTTTTAACATTCCTATTGCAACAATCCCATTTACAAAAGCTGAAGATAATGCAAGACATGAAGTATAATAGTCAGTATCAACATTAATTACAACTGAATCTTCTAAATAAAGTTGAGTTATCTTTTTTATTTCAAGAAAAACCTCTTCCATCTGCATATTCTCAGAAACTTCTTTTAATTCACTCTCTATTCCAAATTTCTCTAAAGAACCCATAATTTCTTTTGCTTTTAAGACATAATTTTTTTTAACTAAAAGTATTACTTTATCTGGTGAAAATTCTTTAAATCCTTTGAAAAGTACTTCTCCTGCATCATCATCCTCTCCAATTATTGCAACAATTATATTTTTATTCATAATATTAAATAAAAACTTTAAGTTTATAAATAAAATCTTTAATATGTAAAATTTATATAGATCAAAATAAATAAATTTAATATGAAAACTAAAGAAGAACTTGAATTTATAATTTCAAAAGAAAATAAACCTCAAGTTTTAATTTTAGGATCAAAACTTCCATTTCCCTTAAATTTTGCAATACACGTTTATTTTTTAACTCTAGAAAAAAATAAAATAGATAGATTTGAAGTTATGCAATTTAAAAAGAAAAACTCTTTTATTTGGTTTAATGAATTAAAACCTTTTCAAGGATTTAATATTTTTCCATTTAATAAACTAAAAATTAAATTTAAAAAATTTAAATTAATAAAACACATAACTGGAGATGATGCTATACATTTAATTAAAATTCTAAAAAAAGAATCTCCAAGATATATTTATAAAAATAAATATAAAATGTTTCCAGGCCCAAATTCAAATACTTATGCTCAATTTATAATTAATAATTCTCCTGAACTAAAAATTAATCTTCCTTGGAATGCTTTTGGTAAAAATTATAAAAATTAAATTATTTCAAATTTAATTACTTTTAATATTGTTTTTAAATTAACTTCAAATCCATAATATATACTATAAGTGTTAAGCATATCATTTATTGAATTAAACTTTTCATGACCCAATTTATCTTCTTTAGTTAAATTCTCAAAAGTAGTTTCCTTTACAGAAATTATTTTTATTTTTACAAATTCAGATAAATCTTTTTTTCTTAAACAAGTTACAACATCATTTACTCTAAGATATTTTTCATCTTCAATTCTCCAAGTTGTATTTTTCTCACCTGATAAAATTAAACCAGGAAGAGGTTCTGCAAATTTTAAAAATTTCATATTAAATACTAAATTTATTATTTTAAATAAGTTTGTTAAGAATTTAGAAAATGCCTTCGTCCAAAATGGACGCAATCATTAAAAGCTAATAGAGAGTATTACCTCAATATTAGCTGTAAGTTGTAAGTGCTAAACAAGTAGTCTTATCGATTCCTTGTAATTATATTTAGGAAGAAACTATTTATAAATGTTTTTATACATCCTAAGAAACAAAGTAATACATTAAGAAATTAATAGAAACTTAAAATTTTAACTTTTAAGTAGAGAAACTAATATATAAAAGTAAAAATAGAAAGAAAAATATGTTCTCAGAAAAAGACTATGAAGTAATTAAACACGGAGTTGAGAGTATCTTAAAAATTAATTATTTAGGAAAAGAAAATTTTCCATCAATTGAAGATTCTGGAATTGTTATGAGAGATACAATTAAGAAATTATTATCTAATTCTTCTGTAACTAAAATTATTTTCACACATAATAAAAACTATGAATATAATTATGAACAAGTTTCATTACTTAAAGAAATTGGAGAGTTATATAATTCTCTCTCAAAACAAAAAGAATTATTCTCAGCAGGACAACTTGCAAGTGAAGATCCCCAGTGTACAAAATTATTTTTTAATAGATATGCTTTTTTACAAAATACAATTATTAAAGATTTACCAGCAGATCCAATTGGAACTTATGTTAAATTAAAAAGGAAATTAAGAGATTATAAATTTGAAACTAATTTTAATGATAATAAATGTATTGAAATTGATAACAAATACGATAAAGCACTTAAATTCATTATATTTAAATTAGAACAATTAACTCTAATTAAAGGTGTTTTAGATAAAATATCTGGACATCAAATTGGAAATAGAAAAATTTACAAAGCGTTTTTTGAACCAAATATTAAACCAAATTTTATTTACACTTCACTATTAAAAAGAATTCCTCTTGAGGCAAAAGAATTAGATTCATATTCTCTAAGCTCAGCTCAAATTACAATATTTGAATTAGATAATGAGGCAAATAATTTATATCACGTAATGCCTTTAGAATTCACATTAAATGAAGATAAATATAACATACTAAACCTTGCAAAAGAAGTTATTTCTGAGCACAAACCTGAGAGTAATGATTTTATTGATCCACACAAATTAAGAGAAGTTTTTTTTAACATTGCTAAAGATTTAATTGAAGAAATTGCTGAATTTAAAGGAATTAAATTAAAACAAAATGAAATTGTTGACCTCTCAAATATTTTAATTAGATACACAGTTGGTTTTGGTTTAATTGAAACTCTTCTTGAAGATGATAATATCCAAGACATTTCAATTAATGCTCCTGCAAATAAAACTCCTATTTTTATTACTCATTCTGAATTTGAAGATTGTAAAACAAATATTATACCTGAAGAAGATGAAGTCGAGGGTTGGGCATCAAGACTTAGAATGATTTCAGGAAAACCTCTTGATGCATCAAATCCAATTTTAGATACTGAAATTGAAACTCCTCACGCAAGAGCTAGAGTTTCAACTATAGGTAAACCTCTAAACCCATATGGATATGGTTTTTCATTTAGACGTCACAGAGATAAACCATGGACACTTCCATTATTAATTAAAAAGCAAATGTTAACTTCTCAAGCTGCAGGAGTTCTAAGTTTTATAATTGATGGTGCAAGAACAATGTTAATTGCAGGAACTAGAGGTTCGGGAAAATCTTCATTTTTAACTGCAGTAATTGTTGAGATTATGCGTAAATATAGATTAATTACTGTTGAAGACACTCTTGAATTACCAACTTTACAACTTGCAGATTTAGGTTATAATATCCAACCTATGAGTGTTAAGTCAGCCCTATCTATTTCAAAAGAAGGCTTTTCTGCAGACATGGGGATTAGATCAACTCTAAGACTTGGAGATTCTTGTTTAATAGTAGGAGAAGTTAGATCAACTGAAGCTCTAGCATTATATGAAGCAATGAGAGTTGGTGCACTTGCAAATGTGGTTGCAGGGACTATTCACGGAGATTCACCATATGGTGTATATGATAGATTAGTAAATGATTTAGGTGTTCCTAAAACTTCATTTAAAGCAACTGATTTAGTTATTGTAGCAAATCCTGTTAAATCATCTGATGGCCTACATAGAAATAGAAGAATTACATCAATTACTGAAGTTAGAAAAAACTGGGAAGAAGATCCTCAACTTGAAGGAGGATTTATGGAATTATTTAAATATGATCCTCAAAGTGATAGACTTGAATTAACTGATGATTTAATTAATGGTGAAAGTGATATTTTAAAGGCAATTGGTTCTAATGTAAAGCAATGGGCTGGAAATTGGGACGCTATTTGGCAAAATATTACTCTTAGAGGTGAAGTTAAAGAATTTATGGTTAACATGTCAATTAAATATAATAATGAAGAAATTCTAGAAGCAGCCCCTGTTATTTTAGCAAATGATATGTTTCACAAAATTTCTGAAAAAGTAAACCAAGAAGAAGGAGAATTAAATCCTAAAAGTATTTTGTTTAAATTTAAACAATGGTATGAATCATATGTTAAAGAGTTTATTGAGAAAAAAAATGTTAAATAAAAAAGCAATTTCTGAAATAATTAATATTGGATTACTTTTACTTATAACTATAATTATATTTTCTTTAATATATAGTTGGAGTCTTGAAAATTCAAATAATAAATTTATAGATTTAGAAGTTAAAGAAAATAAAATTGAGTATAT
>CAXPJQ010000049.1:0-4254 GCA_964217375.1 Bdellovibrionales bacterium
GAAGTTGGAATTACAATATGTAGTGAACATCCATTTTGTAAAAATGAATATCTTTGTCCTATTTTTTTTTTAATTATTTCAATATTATTTTTAGTGATTATAAACCCTTTATTTTCAAGTAATTCATATGTTTTTATTGAGAGAATTTTCCCTCTTTTAAGTTCTCTAAATTCCCTATAATTTAAAAAAATAAATGCACCTGAGTCAGTTGTTAGAAGGTATTGTTTTTTCTCTTTATCAAATAATTTATATCTATAAAAGTTACATATATAATCTTCACCCTCTAATTTGATATCCATATATTTTTCTAAAAAAATAACTTTATAAATCTAATTAACTTGAAGTTTTTATGAATTCAGCCTATGAGATAAGAGAAAACCATGCTCTAATTAAAATCAATTCTAATCTATATGAAAAAGAGGTTCTTCTTAATGCATCTTATTCTCTTTTAGATGATTTTTATTTCCTTTTAGATGAGAATGAAAATTACTTTGAAATTTTTATGAGGCCTAAAGAAAAAACTTTAAATTTTGAAGAATTTGAGAAAGAAATATTAAATTTTTTTGATGAGTTAATTGAGAGTTCAGCATATATTGACCAATTAAAAAGAACAAGTGGTATTCGAGAATCCATTCTTGAGAGTGCTTTATTTTCACAAAAAAAGTTAGATGAAAATAATAACTAATTTATAACTTTTAAATTGTAATTTAATTTTAAAAATAACTTTAATTTGAATTAATTTATGCACTCTGAACATCATCACTTCATTTTAGAGAAATCTCTACATTCTAAGATGAATAAAATTTATTTTTTTCAATCAATTTTAACATTTGTAAAATCATTAATTGGAGTTTTCATTCCAATTTATTTATTTTCTCTTGGAATTTCTATTCCCTATATTTTATTATATATTGCAGGAACTTCTATGACTTATCTTTTATTTGCACCTCTTTGTGTTAAATTAATTTCAAAGATTGGTTTTAAATATATAATTTTAATTTCAATTCCTCTCTACACTCTACAACTTTTTGCTTTAAATCAAGTTGAGACTAATGTTTTATATGTTAATTTAATTTGGTTGTCTTATGGTTTACATATGTCTTTTTTTTGGCCTGCCTTTCACTCAGAAATTGCATTAAATGGTTCATCTAAAAAGAGATCCTCAGAAATAGGAACTCTTCAAACTCTAACAACTCTAGTTAGTGCCTTAGCACCATTTATTGGAGGATTTATTTTAGAGTATTTTAATTATAACTCTCTACTTATTTTTTCAATTTTCTTAATTCTAATTGGTTTAATTCCATTCTTTTTAAGTAAGGATATTAAAGTTAAAAATTTAAATTTTCCTTATTCAAGATATTGGTATTTCCTATCAAAAAAAATTAAATCTAATTCAAAAAAAGCTTTTTTTTTTGAAGGTATTGAATCAATTTTAATTCATTCAATTTGGCCAATTATATTATTTGTTTTCCTTGAGAATAACTTTTTTTATTTAGGTTCTCTTTTAACAGTAATTTCTTTAATTAGTATTATTTTTATTGTTTATTTTAAAAAGAAACTAGATTCAAAAGATAAACACATTTTCTTAAAAAAAACTTCAAAGTACTTAGTTATTAATTGGTTTTTAAGATTTCTCTTTATATTTCTTTCATCATTTTTATTAATTATTGTTGAGGGTTTATTCAAGTTATCAAAATCTATTTTTTCCCTATCCTATCTATCTATTTTTTATAATAATGCAAAATCTTGGAATTATATGGATTACATTTTATTTAGAGAAATATTTCTTCATTCTGCAAAAATAATTATTTCTCTTCTCTTATTTATTATATATACTTTTTTTGGTTTTTCAACATTTTTTTTTTATTTTGTAATACTGCTTGGAATAATTACTCCAATTGGTTTATCATATTTAGATAAAGAATAAAAAACTTTTATAAATAGCTAAATTTTACTCATTATTGGTCAGTCCTTAGAGATAAGGTAGAAACCCTGCCCTTCATGGCTTGATTTTGGGTGAACCGTGTCAGGGCGGGAACGCAGCAGCACTAAACTCTCTATTGAGTGCTTGAAGATCTCGGGGTGGACGATGCTCTAGGGGTAGCTGGCCTTTTTAAAATTAAATTCTAACTATAACAGATTTCTTTGATTTAAGTTTTTCTTAACATATACCACAAACTTATAAATGTGGAGTCCTTAGGTTTATACTATAATGGAAATTAAAGCAAACACAGTTGTTAAAATGCATTATAAAGGTACTCTTGAAGATGGTTCAGTTTTTGATACCTCTGAGGGTAGAGAAGCATTAGAATTTATTTATGGAGTAGGTATGATTATTCCAGGTTTAGAAGAAGGTCTTCAAGGTTTAAAAGTTGGAGATAAAAAAAAAGTAGAGAATATTCCTGCAGAAAAAGCTTATGGTCAAAGACAAGATGAAGCTATGCAAGAAATGCCAAAAGATCAATTACCTGAAGAAATTAGATCTCAAGTTCAACCAGGTATGCAATTAGCAGCTCAAGGACCTCATGGTGTAGTTCCTGTAGTTGTTGCAGATGTTAAAGAAGATACTGTTGTTATGGATTTTAATCATCCTCTTGCAGGAAAATCCTTAACTTTTGAAGTTGAAATTACTGAAGTTAGAGAAGCAACTCCTGAAGAATTATCTCACGGTCACGTTCATGGGCCAGATGGACACCATCACCACCATGAACATGAAGAAGATTTAAACCCTGAAAATTAAGGGTTTTATTTTTGTTGTATTTCCAAGTGACAACAAAAAACATAGTTTTATAAATATAGAATTCATATAATTATTATGAATAATTTTAATCTTGAAGATATAACAAGATCATATTTAGTTGACTCTTATGTTCCTGAAGTTAGTACTATTTTTGAAGAAAAAGAATTTCAAAATCAAAAAATTTCAAAAGAACAACAAGCAGCTTTTTTTTTATCTGGTATGTATTTACCTATGCAAGTATATGAACAGCAATCTAAGTTAATTTCAGCTGAATTAGAAAAAAATAATATTGATAAAAATTCAGTAAATGATTATTTAAATTTAGTTTCAGCTACAAAAACTTATCTATCTAAAAATGATAAAGTTATTGAAAATTTATCAAAAAAAGTAGAAGGTAAAGGTTTAGAAAGTTTAATTGAAACAGGTAATTTTGAAGAAGCAAAAAGTATTTTAGATTCTTTTAAATATGAATCAATCAGAGAAACATTTGAAAATATTGAAGATTATTTGTCCCATATTGAATTAGGAGTTAATTCTCAATATCAAAATATTATGGCTGCTGCTCAATTAAAAGGAATTCAAGGAGAAAACTTAACTCAAATTGAAGTAGAATCAATTAATTATTTACAAAAATTTGCAGATGTTTTAGTTGAAGAAGCACAAAAAATATATGGTGTGACAATTCAAACTAATCAAAATAATAATAATAATCAAAAAAAAGCTGCATAACTCTTAATAAATCCTAAAAATTTAAATACTACTTTTTTCTTTTTTATCTATATATGGCTCAAGAAAAAGATAATGTAATTTCTTTAGATGATGAAAGAAAAGAAAAAGAAAGTCTTGAGCAAGATATTAATGACGCTAATTCTAAAAAAGAAAATATCAATTCTTATGAAGATCAATTAAAAAATTCTATGAATCAAGATCAATTAAATCAACTTGCAATGCAACAAGAACAACAACGTTTACAAGAATTACATAATGATATTCAAAGGAAAGTTTTTGAAGGAGATCCTTTATCAAAAGAAGAACTGAATTTTGTTAACCAAAATTACCCTCCTGAATATCAAAAATTATTTTCTTTACTTGATAGAAAAAATAAAGGTCATAAATTATCAAAAGAAGAAGAAAAAGAATACAAAGATTATGAACATCAACAAATTTTAAGTTCTTCTCAGCAACTTGCAACATTTCATCAAAGAGCAAATAGATTAATTAAAAATGGAGGTAGGAAGGTAATTCACTTCACAGATCCACACCTTGATTATGAAGATTTAGAGACAAGAATTGGAGAAGTAACTAGATTTCAAAACTTTGACCCTCAAAAAGATTTATTTGTATCAACTGGAGATCTTCTTCCAGATTTAATTGATATGAAAGATGGACTTGAGGCTTTTAATGGGAAGAGAATAGCATATGAGGGAGGATTTAGTGATGAAGAAGAAAAAGAATTTCTAAGACATTATGAATTATTTTTAAATTATGCTGGTATGTCCCACCAAGATATTGAA
>CAXPJQ010000050.1:0-3281 GCA_964217375.1 Bdellovibrionales bacterium
TTACAAAATACATTCCTTTTTTCTCTGAAGATTATTTAAAAGAAGTTATGATTAAAATTTGGTATAAAAAAGACGTTGAACATGACATTGCTCTTGCTAAAATGAAAATGTATAATACTATTAATGATATTATTAGAAAACATTTTACAGATTAATTTTAAAATAAAATTAACCCTAAAATACCTGAAAATATTATTCCTCCGAATACCATAAATATTATTTTTGCAAATTTTTTAGCTCCAATTGAATATGCAATACCTGCCTTAACTAATGTATTTGAAAAAGCTGCAATAACTATTCCAAGAACTGCTAAATTATTTTCAAGCTCTCCTTGTAAAGATAATGTTGAGAGTGAAATTGTAATTGCATCAACATCTGCAATTCCTGATAAAAAAGCAACAATTAAAACTCCTGAATCTCCAAATATCTCAAGCATTGCACTTGCAAGAAATACAATTAAGATATAAAATAAAGCAAATTCAAATGCTGGTTTTAATGCAAATGGTGTCTTTATTTCAACTGATTTTTTAATATCTATATTTTTAAATTTAAATACGTAAAATGCAAGTCCTAATCCCACAACTCCCATAATTGACATAGGTATAATTAAATCCATTAAAAGGTTTTTATTTAATATAAAAACTTCAAATAATATTCTAAAAAACATTGTTGAAGATGCAATAATTACTCCAACTGCTAAAGGATAAATTAAATAATGATTTCTTTTACTCTCAATTGAAAATGATGAAGTTAATGCAGTTGATGACATTAAACCTCCTAAAAACCCTGTAATTATACTTCCCTTATTTGCTCCAATTGTTCTCATTAAAATATATCCTACAAAAGCTATTCCTGAAACAAATACAACCATAAGCCAGATTTCAAAAGGATTAAATACATTCATTTTTTGCATAAATTCATAGCTCACTCCAAAATTAAATAAAATATCTCGAATAATATTCATATCATATAATGAATAATCCTTATTTGGTAAAATTGGTAAAACTATAATTGAAATTAATGCAAATTTTAATGATGCAAAAACTTCATTTGTAGTTATTTTTTTTGCAAATGAATGTAATTCATTTCCAATTGAGAGTATAAATGTTAAAATAAAAGTAATTATAATTGCAAGATAATATTCTTGAACTGAAACTATCACCCCAATTATAAAAGTTAAAACTGCACTCACCTCAGATATTATTGATACATCTTCACCTCTAATTGAAACTTGTTTATATGCAACTAATGCAAAAGCAAAAATTCCTAAAACTCCAACTATAACTAAAAATATCTGATTAAATTTTCCAAATCCTAAAAACCCAAGTAAAAACCCAAGTAAAGAAATTAAAGTATATGTTCTAAATCCTGCAAAATCAAGTTTATGTTTTTGTTGTAATTTCATCTCCCTTTGAGCTCCAATTACTGCTCCTAAAAGAATAGATAAAGCTAAACCAATATATAGTGAAGAGATAGATAAATCCATATAATTTAATTCTTAAAATAATTATTTAAATATTTAACACTTTAATAAAGGAGTTAAAAAATAAAATAAATTTAAATAAAATCAATACCTTAAATAAATTCAAAATGAATTCTTCCCTTGATTCTAAAAATTATATTATTCTATTTAATACTAAATCTAAAAAAATTTCAAGACCTATTAATTTAAATTTACTTGAACAAAATATTTTAGATTCAATTTATGAAGATTTAAATGATAAAAAACTTGTTTGTGTTAAAAGTAATATTAAACCAAATAATTCTATTTGTTATTTAAAATTAGAAAAATTATATTATAGTTTTTATTCAATAAATCAAATTAATTATAATAATGTTATTCTCTCTGATTTTGAACTTGAATTTTTGAATCAAAACCTAAGAAAAAGTCAAAAGATTAAAATTTATAATTCAATTTCATCCTTATAATTTAGTGATAAATATTAATAAATAAAAAAAAATTAAAATTAATATGAAAATTATATTCCATGGAGCAGCAGGAGAAGTTGGAAAATCATGTATTGAGATTTTAACTAAAGGAAAAAGATATATTATGGATGCAGGAGTTAAATTTACTTCCTATGGTAATGAATACCCAAAAGAATTAGATAAAATACATCAACTTGATGGAGTTTTTTTATCTCATGCTCATTTAGATCACTCCGGTGCTTTGCCAATGCTTGAACATAAAAATTTAAATTGTCCTATCTACACTACAAGTTTAACTTGGAAAACAACAAATTTACTTCTTGAAGATTCATATCATCTTGAAAAATTAAAACATATGCATCCAGCTTATGTTGAAAGAGATATTAAAAAAGTTGAAAAAGATTTAAGGTTAATTCAATATGATAAAGAATATGAAACTCACGATGGTAAAGTTAAATTTCAATATTTAAATTCAGGACATATTCCTGGTGGAGCTTCGATTTTAATGAACATTGAAGGTAAAACTCTTCTATATACTGCTGATGTTAACACTGAAGATACTCTATTGATGGTAAAATCAGATATTGATAAATTAAGAGATATTGATATTTTAATTACTGAAAATACCTATGGAGATAGAGTTCATCCTCCAAGAGATGAATGTGAAAAAGGTTTAATTGAAAGTGTTGAAGAATGTATTAAAGGAGGAGGTTCGGCTTTAATTCCAGTATTTAGTGTTGGAAGATCTCAAGAAATATTAATTCTTTTAGATAAACTCTCAGTTGATGCTCCAATTTATTTAGATGGTATGGCAAGAAAATTAACTGACATTTACATTAAATCAAGTGACCCATACATTGATAATAGAGATATTCTTGAGAAAATGTATAAAAAATGTAACATCATTAAACATCCTTCTGAGAGGGCAAAAATTGCAAAACAAAAAGGTGCAATTATTGTATCAACTTCAGGTATGGTTCAAGGAGGGCCTGTTGTAACATATGTTGAAAAAATGTGTCAAGATAAAGATAATTACATTATTTTAACTGGTTATCAAGCTAAAGGAACTAAAGGGAGAGAGATCATGGAAAATAGATTTTTTTATTCTCACCATCAAAAGTTTAACGTTAAAGCAAAAGTTATGAAATATGACTTCTCAGCACACTATGGACAAGCATCAATTAGAGATTTACTTCAAAAAATTAATCCTAAAAATTTAATTTTACAACATGGAGATTGTGATGCACTAAAAGCATCAAGAGAATACGCACATGAAATGCTTCCAAAAACTAATGTATTTTTACCTGCAATTGGAGATATAATGGAATTTACTGATGAAAAATCAACAATTA
>CAXPJQ010000051.1:0-7486 GCA_964217375.1 Bdellovibrionales bacterium
AATAGCATCATTTTTTCTATCAATTTGAGTTTCAACCTCTTTAACTTCTTCTCTAAAGTTATCAATTGATAAATCATTTTCTACAAATTCTTCTTGTTCATAAACAATTCCTTGTGAACAGGAAGCAATAAAAATTAAAACCAAAAACAATAATATTTTTTTAATCATTAATACATATAATATTTCTATATTTATAAAGGTATCTTTTGTTACTACTATTTGTTAAAACAAATTAATTCCTCAAATTTATAAAGAAATAAAAACAATTTGTTATATAATGAAAACAATTACAGCTAAGGAATTAAATATTATTATGGAAAAAGAAAACATCAATTTAGTTGATGTTAGGGAAGAAGAAGAATATAATCAAATTCATGCAATAAATTCTATTTTAAAACCTCTAAGTTTAATTCATAGCTGGGAATCTCAATTAGATAAAGAAAAAACTTATTACATTATCTGTAGATCTGGAGGTAGATCTTCTATGGCAATTGAACATTTAGAAAATCTAGGTTATAAAAATCTAATTAATGTAGAAGGAGGAACTATAGCTTGGGTTGAAAAAGGATTTAAAACAAATTAATCCTTTTTAACGTGATATTCAGCCTCAGAATTTGAATTTTCTTTAATAAAATTACTAACTCTATCCAAATCACTCTCAGAAATTTCAAAATGTATATGCATATCTCCTGAATCATCAAAAAATTCTTTTTTAACTTGACCCATTTTTCTAAATCCACCATAGAAATTTCCACAATGCATCCCTGGAAGTTTAATTAAAAGTAAAACTCTATTCATTGAAATTGGCATCTCAACTTTTAATAACTTTAAAACATCTTGAGCTTGATATACAAAATCTTTTAGAGGGTCAACGTTAAATTTAATTTTTGAAAATCCGCTCTCAATCATAGAATTAGTATATTTTGTTTTAGTTTGTGGGTTAAATGCTTGCTCTGCAATATAATTTATAATTTGTTTTCTTTTTTCTTCTCTTAACTTATTTAAATAAGCTGTTGGAATTTGACATTCCCCTTTAATCAGAATTTCCTTTAAAATTTCTTCTTCAGATTTATTAGGAAATACTTTTTGAAGTAAACTCTCTGATGCTATATCTCCTTTCTTTTGGTCTTTGAAAATTTTATCATCTGCAAGTACATCATACACATTAATTTCTTCTTGATTTTTTTTAAATTCATTTAACTTATCAAAATCAACTAATACTTCAAAATTCTCTCCTGCAAATTTATATCTTAACTCAAATGCTTCATCAACTTTTACCATAATAAGATATAAATATTTAGATTTATATAATTTAGTATTCTAATTAATGTTCTATTTTAGACCCTAAAATTAAGCCTAAATTAGAACTATAACTAAAAAAAGACTTTTCATCTCTTAAACTATAACCTTCTAATTCTGAAACTAGATTAAAACCTCTATCATAAAGAAACAAACCTTTATTTTTAGTTTTATCTGCAGAAGTTCCATCTTCAAAAACTAATGAATGTGAAAAATAATGTGCAATTCTTCTAAATTCTTTATTTTGAATTGAAAAAGGTATTTGGCTTGTTTCATATTTATCAAAAGTTCCTCTACTCACAATTCATTTTTTAATATTTTTTCTAAAATATAATTATCTGGGATTGTATTGAACCCAGAAGAGAAAATAGCATGGTGTTTTTTACTTAATTCTAACATTCTCTTAATTATAGAATTATTTGATTCTTCTAATTGACTTTCAAACCAAGTAATATAATGATCTGAAGAAAAAGAATCTTTCTGATTTTTAACTACATTTCTCAAATCTTCTAAAGAAATATTTTCAACTCCAATTAAATTAGATACAATCATAAAAAGATGTAGAGAAAAAATGTTATAAATTTATCTAAAAAACAAGATATAGATAAACTGCATATAAAACAAATAATAAATATGAATAATTTGAAGGAATTTCTTTTTTTCTAAGCATTCCAACAAATAATAATGTAACTCCTGCCATCATGAAAATTGAGAGATAAAAACTCTCAGCAACAAATGATAATCCATTACTAAAAAACTCTGAAAATAATCCTGCAAATCCACCAATTAATAACACATTTGAAACATTTGAACCAATAATGTTTCCAATACCTAATGAATATTCTCCTTTTTTTGCAGTTTGATATGTAACTACAATCTCTGGAAGAGATGTTGCAAAAGCAACAGTTGTTAGAGTTAAAAATTCAATTGGAATTGAAAATAATACTCCTAACTCTTCAATACTATAAACAACTCCTCTTGCTGCAAAATTTAAACCTAGTAAAGATCCAAAAAAAACTAACAATAAAATAGTATTTGATTTAGCATGAAATCCATCTTCACTCTCTTTAGCCTCATCAATAAAATCTTTTTTCTTCCCAAAAACAACACTTACATATAAATATAAAATGAAAAAGAAAAGTAAAATTGTTGATAGGATAATTGAGATATTTCCAAGAAATACTCCTGTTGCAATTAAAAAAGTTGAAATTGATAAAAATATAATATCTTTTGCTTCAATTCTAATATTAAATCCTTTTGAAAAAAATAATAATACTCCAAATACAAGTAAAATATTTGATATATTTGATCCAATTACTGTCCCTAAGATAAAAGCAGCTGAATTATCAGAAGTAACTATTGCAATAATTGAAGTAAATAATTCTGGCAGTGAAGTTCCAATTGCAACTAAAGTTAAACCAATTACAAAAGGAGAAATTCCTACTCTTCTTCCAAGTACTGAGGAAGTAGAAACTAAATAATCAGATGATTTAATTAATAAAAAAAATGAACCAATTAAAATTGAAAAAACTAAGATAGGATCTAGCATAATACTTAAAAAATAAAATAATCTTTTTTAAATATATGCATTTACTTAAAAATTTAGATATCATCACTAACAATAATATATGGTTGAGGTTTTAAATTTGAAATTTCTCCTGCAATATTATGTTTATTTCTTTGAAAATTAATATAACCTGCCCATGCAATCATTGCCCCATTATCCATACATAAAGATAATGGAAGTGCATCATATTTAACTCCCCTTAATTTACACATTTCTTTTGTCATCTCAACAAATCTTAAATTTGATGCAACTCCTCCAACTAAAACTAATTCTTTTTTATTAGTATAAGCAATTGCTCTTTCTGCAACTTCTTGAATCATTGCAAAAACTGTTTCTTGTATAGAATAAAACAAATCTGCTAAAAATAAGTCATAACTTTGATAAATGATTTCCTTTGAATTAATTAACTTGATTGACTTATTATTCTCAAAAGCTTCTTTTTTTTGTTTTATATTTGAAATCATTCCCGCAAAAGATACATTCATTCCTTTTATAGTATATGGGATTTCCATTAAATTTTTTCCATTCCTTGCAATTTTCTCAATTACTGGTCCTCCTGGAAATCCTAAATCAAATTCCCTTGCAACACTATCAAGTAAATTTCCTAAACCTATATCTTCAGTTTCACCATAAACACTATAATTTCCATTTTCATTTGTTGCAACAACTTGGGAATTAACTCCAGTTATATTTAAAAAAATTGGATCATTAAATCCTGTATGCATTTTTCCAATTTCAAGGTGAGATCTAATGTGATTAACTCCAACAATATCAATATTATATTTTAAAGAAAGTGTTTTTGCAACAAGTGCTGCAACTTTTAGTGAATTACCTTGACCTGGACCTTGTGAGAAAGCAATTAATTTTAAATCTGAGAAATTATAATTAATTGACTTTAAGAAATTTTTTGCTTTAATTAAGACATCTTGAAAATTTGAAATATGAAACTCAGATAATTTTCTAGGATCCATTCCTGCTTTTTCATCCCTAAAAACATTTTTTTCATTAAATAAAACTTCTTTTGAATTAATGTCAACAATTCCCACTCCAAAAGTGTGTGCTGTACATTCAATTCCTAAAACTAAGTTTTTCATAAAAAAATAGAAGATTAAAATATTTAAAAAATTAATGTATTAAATATATAAAAATAATTCTGGTAAAAACAATACTGCATATGAATATACAATAATTGAAATGAAAGATAATACTATAATTAAAGATAAAATCATAGAGATATATGATTTTAATAAAGATAATTTATGAACTTTTGATAATGAAATTGTATATATCATAATAAACCATGGAAAATAAATTAACATTAAAATTGAAACTAAATATGTAAGTAATTTTGCTAAATTCCCTGAGAGATAAAGTGAGAAGTAAGATAAAATTAAAAGAGTTGTGAATATAACTGATGGAATTACTTGGATATTAAAACTAACGGTTAGAGTCTTCTTAACATTTTCTTTTGATCCAAATAATTTAAGTATTAAATGTAATATTCCTACACTTAAAAAAGATACAATAACTGTTAAAACTAAAAATACAATTGCATCAATAATTGATCCTCCAAGTAAATTATAAATAAAACTCATTACTAAAATAATTAATAATGGTTCAACCCAACTTTCTTTTTTAATTAATGTTTTTAATGACTTTTCATCATTTAAAAGCATATTTAATGAATCTTTAAGATTTTTCATATATTAATTTTAAAAAATCATTATTTTTAAAATTTTGTAATTAGAAGTTATAATTTATATTCTCTCTCAAAAAAATCAACTAAAAATTTAGCACGCCCTTTCCCAATCCCATCTATTTTAATTAAATCATTTTCTTTTGCATTAATTAAATCTTTAATTGATTTAAATTCTCTAAGCAATGATTTTGAATTAACTACATTAATTTTAGGTATTGTTGAAACAAATTTTTCCATTTCTTCATTTTCAGAAAAACTTTTTTTATCATTAACTAAAGAAATTTCTTTTTTATCCTTTTGAGTTCTAATTGCAATTGTTCTAATCATTTGAGCAGTTTCTTGAAGTGAGGATGTTACAATAATTGGAATTCTAAGATCTACTGCAATTGCACTAAGTGTTGCCCTTATTACATTTGGATTTAAATTTCTAAGTGAATAAATATTTTCTTCCCCCTCTAAAATTAAAATTGGTCTCTTAAAATTCCTAGCCAAATTAATTAACTGAGGAAATAATCTCTTATCTATAATTGAATTTACAAAATCAATTTTAGCTTTTCTCTCAATTGCAATATTTGAATCAATTACTATATCTCCAACATCAAGTTGTTTTGATTGAATTTCTAATTCTTCTATTTTATAAATTTCTTTAATCAAATCAGTATTTTCTCTCTGATCTATATATATTGGGATTTTAAGATCTAATTTTTTAGAAATTGAATTTGATTCTATTTTTTTATTAGAATCACTTTGATTCTTATCAATAAAATTACTAAGTCCTACTTCTTTTGGTTTTTTATTTTGTTCATCTCGTATTTTATCAAGTGCTCTATACATTGCTCTCTCTTTAGCTGATGCCACATGTTTTGTAATGATATCTCTTGTACCCTTTGATTGTAAAATATATGCATTCCCTTCATTAAATCTACCCGTTCTACCAACTCTTTGAATTGTTCTAATAGCAGATGGAACAGGTTCATAAAATATAACTAAATCAACTTTTGGAATATCAAGTCCTTCCTCTCCAACTGAAGTTGAAACTAAAACATTAAATTTTCCTTCCCTAAAATCTTCAATTACTTTTTTCTGATCTTTTTGAGATAATTTAAATTCTCCCTTTTTAGCTTGCCCTACAAAAAGTATTGGATTTATTTCTTTAATTTGAGATAATTCTTGAACTATTTTTTGTGCAGATTCTCTATACTGATTAAATACAATTATTTTCAAATCTTTATTTTTAAGTAAATTTTCATTAATTAATTCTTTTAATTTTATCAATTTTGGATGTAATACTTCTTTTTCTTTTAACTTTGAAATTTTATCATATGCATCCCTAAAATCAACATCATATGTTAACTCTTCAGCAGCTTTAGAATTATCTCCATTTGATCTAAAAAAATTATAAAAATATGAATGGGCTGCACTAATTTCCTGAGATTCAAATAATTCTTGACCATAAGATAATTTCATTAGAGCTGCAGCAATTGAAATTGCTCTCCATACATTTTCATCTGCATCTCCTGAACTAATTTTAGATCTAAGTTGGCTTTGTAAATCAAGTAAATCTCTTTTTGAAACAAGAGGCTTTGAAATACCCAAATCTAATTCTTTTAGCTCCATTATTCTTTTAGTATAAACTTTTTGAAGCAAATCTCTAATTTTATTTAACTCCTCAGGTAATTCAACTTCAATATGTTTTATTTTTGTTTTATTTACATAGGGTTTAACATCTTCATCTTCATATTTTTTAACTTCAATATGATTCACATCAAGATTTGTCATTACATCTTTTATTTGATCAATTGAAGTTCCAGGTGATGCCGTTAAAGCTAAAACTCTACAATTTACTTTTGAGAGTTCTTGAGCAATAAATGAATATGCATAATTCCCTGTTGCTCTATGTGCCTCATCAATTATTACAAGTTCAAATTCATTTGGATTTAAAATTCCATTTATTATATCATTTTCAATTAATTGAGGTGTTGAGAAAATAAAATCTTGTTTTGAATATAATTCAGATCTTTTCTTTGGAGATACTAATCCTGTTAATACTTGAAATTCAAATTCATTTGAATTTTCAATAAAATCCTCAAATGATTTTTTTTGTTGCTCAACTAAAGGTTTTGTTGGAGCAAGAAATAAAACTTTCTTATTGTTCTTATTAAAATAATATGTTGTAAGCATTAATGCTATAACTGTCTTTCCAAGTCCTGTTGGTAAAACAACTAAAGAATTTTTATTTAAAGAATTAGCAAAAATAGATTCCTGATACGTTCTTGGTTTAAATTTAGAAATAAGTTTTATTTGTTTCACAATATATAAAAAGTGTATTTTTTATTTATAAAGCTATAGAATAAAAGAAGTAGAAAAAAATTAAGAGTATATCTCAATAAAACTTAACTGAGGATCTCCCTCACAAGAATCAGCTACTCCATCACTTATTAAAATCTCTAATATTCCATCTTCAGTATATTCTTTCATATTATCAAAGTAATACTCTTTATTTATACATTTATTTCCTGAAACAAAATTTCCAAAATCTACTCCATCTATTTCTAAATTAAAATCTCTATTTCCAAAAGCTTCTTTTAAAGAAATCATAACCTTCTCAGAACTAGGGTTAACTTCCATTTCTAAATAAACTGAACCCTCATCTGAGACTGCACAATTAGATAATCTTAAAGAATTAAAATCTTCTCTTGGATTAGATTGATAATTAAAGTCTGAATAACTTTGTTCTCCATCACATACATAAGCTCCACTTCCTGTTGTTCCAAATACTTCATATGCATGTGATTCTTGATCATTCCAAAAATCAAAACTATCTGTTAATTCTAACTCTAAATCCATTTGATAATATTTATAAAAATAATTTCCTTCATGAGTTTCAATTAAAAATTTAATTTCTTCATTTAAATCAATTT
>CAXPJQ010000052.1:0-15965 GCA_964217375.1 Bdellovibrionales bacterium
AAGAACTTTTACTCTAACTTGAGTAACTCCTCCTTTTGCTGAAGCATTACCAACAATACTCTCAACAATTCCTGGAATACTTTGAGAAAATTCCATTCCTTTATCTTTTTTTGCCATTTTTGAAAAACCTCAAAAAGATTACTCAGCTTTTGCCTCTTCTTCAGCAACTTCTGGAGCAGCTTCTTCTTTTTTATCTTCTGATAATTCTTTAACTAGTGCATCTAATTCTTTTTTAGCTGAACCAGCATCAACTACTGCAACTGCTGTTGTTGATTTAATTCCAACTAATGCACCTAATTCTGATTTAGTAGCAATTGATGCAAAAACAATTTTCATTTCTTTACATAATCCTGGGAAGTGTGCAACAATTTCTGCTGGAGAAACATCGTTTGCAGCAACAACTAATTTTGCTTGTGATCTCTCAACAGCTTTAGTTACTTCATTAGCACCAATTTTAATACTACCTGATTCCTTTGCTTTTTGAACAATGGAAAATACTTTTTTTTCATCGATTTCAACCATTTTTTATTTAATATAGTTTCATAAACCTCATATTACTGAAGTCTTAGAAAAAATGAACAAAAAGTTCTTTATAAAACTTAGTGTAAAAATTAAGTTATATTATAATCCTCTAAGTGATAATTAATAATTAAACTTCCTAGACTATAAAGAGAAGATTTACTTAAAAAAATACAGATATCATTTCTAATTAATAGTAACATTTATAAGTACAATAAACTAAAATATAAAAATATGGCTAAAAAGAAAAATAAAGGTTCTAACTATCAATTAAAACGAAAAAGAAAGGAAGAGGGTCATGATACAAGTGAACCTCCAAGAAGATCTCGCAGAGGTAGATACTTAGCTAGAGCAGCCTTAGAAGGTGCAGGACCTGGAAACAACAATACTCCAATTGCAGGTTCAAGAAAACAATTTTTTAACCCATCTGAGAAAGAATTTAAGAGACAACCATTTTTAGAATTTAGTTTAGGAAGTATAGATTCTTTAGATACAAAAGTTGTTTTTGATAATGGACATTTACAATCTATAGGATACTGTGATCAAATTTCTCAAATGGAATATATTCTGAAAGAAGGACCTCAATTTTCCTTTGATCAAAAAGGAAAATTTACTGAATCTACAATGCCTGCTCAATTAGTAAAATATTTATTTCTTAGAAAGATTATTGAAAATAACTCTGAAGAAATTGATCCTTCTTGGTTACATGTAGAAAAAGATAGGACTAACCCTATTGAAACTCTATGGTATTTAAGACCCGGAATCGAACCTTTAGATACTGTTAAAGATAAATTTAGAATACATCCTGAACCAGAAGTTATTAGAAGACTTAATGAGAAAGTTGAAGAATTTAATAATAATAAGTTTTTCAATAACGAGATATATAGAAGAATACAACTAAGAGATGTTAAACCTTCTGATCTTAAGCTTTTTTATACTCAAAGAAATCAACTTGGGAATATAAGTAGAGAACGTAAGGAATTAGAAACTGAAATTATTTACGCTAAAGCAAAAATTAATAGAAGAAACTCTATTCCCCATACACATTATAATAGTTGGTTTTAAATTTAAATATCTAATAGATATAATCAATTTTTTGAAATATTATGGAAACAAGGGATCCATAATTAAGTTATACTAACCCAACTAGATTCATAATAAGTAATTGAATCCTCAATATCAATTATTGCAATAAGTAATTTCTTTTTAGTTGATGTAGAAATTCTAATTGAGGACGCGTAATCTCTAAGAGATAACTTTTTACTATCTCTTATAACTTTAACAAGCCATTTAGAGTGAGATTCATCTTTTTTATGTCCTTTTTCATATACTCTAAAATCAGATCCAAATTTTAAACCACTACCTAAATAATACCCTTTTGACCTTAAATCTGAATAAACTAAAAATAAATCATAGTTAATAAAAGGTTTTAATTTTAATTTCTCAAAAGAAATATTTTGATTTCTAATATTAAAAACATCAATTTTTCCTAAATTTAATAAAAATAAAACTTCATAATAATGTAGTTGAAAACATTGATTACTCCTAAATCCAAAACCTTTTGATTCAAGAGATGAAAAATCACTCTCACTCTCAAAAAAAAATGAATTACTTTTCAAAATTATTTTAATTTTCTTTTTCATAAATCACAACACCTAAAATAGTTTTTTTCAAAACATTTTCAATTTTTGACTCCCCAACATTATATGCCTCAATATAATTAGTTTCATCACTTAAAACAATTGCTTCATACACTAAATCATTATCTAATTCTTCAAATAAAACTACCTGTCCATTTTTGAAATCAAAATTTTCATCAATATCAATTATATAATAATTTTCAAATTCTAATATAGAGTAATTAAATTTTAAAGTAAAAAAACTATCTCCAACATTTGAATTAATATAACTCTCACTTAAAACTCCAAAATCACTTCCAACTAATTTAACATCATATAAAGAAAATCTATTACTTACAGAACCATTAATTGAGTTAACGTTTTTTTCAACCTCATCAATGTCATCTAGAAGAGTTTTAGTTGATGAAACATAGTTGTGTAAATCTCCTCCCTCGTCCAAAGTAAATCTACTAATAAATAGAAGAGAAAATAAAAATAATAAAATGATTGAAATAAAAGCCAAGGATCCCAAATAATTTACAAAAAAATCTCTTTTCATCATATATCTATATAATTTATTATAGTGAGATTTAAAAATATTGTTATAATATATATAAATATTGATGAAAAATAGATTATTTTCTTTATAAATCAAAACATTTATAAATTAGTATCTATTAAGTAGTAATAACTAGTATAATAAAAATTTTATTTACAAAATAATTTAAAATGAAATTAAATAAAACTTTAAGCGCTTTAATTGCCTTTTTATTGGTAATTACAATTGGATATAGTACACAAGATTTTTCTATAAATACTAATAGTGTTAGTGCAACATTAGAAACTGGAGATTCAAGTTCTGCAGAAATTGTGTTTACAAATACAGGAAATGAATCAATTACTCTAAATATTGATGTAATTGATCCACAAGATGGAATTAATAAAATTAATTTAGTGAGTTCTTCAAGTCAAATTACTCTTGAGAATGAAAGTGAGACTCAAACAATTTTAATTAATTATTCAGCTGGAGTAAATCCTGGAAATTTTGTAGGTTTAATTAATGTAACAAATAGTATTAATTCCTCACAATATAGTGTAATTGACTTTGAAATTAATGTAAATCAAGGAGATTTAGAGGAACCATCACTTGTTTTTATTGAAGATGAAGAATTAGTTACAATTAGTGGAGATAGGATTATATTTTCTGAACTTTTAGTTGATGATATTGAAGATTTTGATTTAATATTGAAAAATAATGGTAATGAAACTTTAACTGATATTACCTTTGAAATTGAAAATTTAGAAGGAGATGAAGATGATATTGATGATTCAGATATACAACTTAATGGAGATAATGTAGATGATTTAGAAATTGATGAACTTGTACCAGGTGAAGAAGATGACATTGAATTTGAATTTGATATTGGAAGTATTGAGATTGATACATATAGTGGAGATCTAGAGATTACAGCTACAACTCAAAGTGGATCAACATATAAAAAAACATATAAAATTGAAGTTGAGACATACACTGATGACGAGGATATTACTTTTGGAAATCCAAGCCCAATTAAATTAATTGTAGAGGCTGGAGAAACAATTGATAATATTGATTTAGAAATTGTAAATGATGGAGTTAATGAAGTTAAAGATTTAATTTTAGAAGTAAAAGAGGATTTAGAACAAGAAACTGGAAGTGCAATTTTAGATTTATCTGTAATTACATTTGAAAAAACTGGAAGATTTGATGTAAGGGATGAAGATGAAGAGGAAATTGAAATGGAAGTTACAATTCCTGAAGGAACAACTCAAGGAACTTATATTGGAGAAATTAGAGTTTTAAATAAAGATGATAAAGAATTAGATACAATTAAAGTTGAAATTAAAGTTGTAGGAGATATTTATATTGAAGAATTAACTTTACCTGATACAAGTAAACCTGGAGAGAGTGTAGATTTAGAAATTACTCTTAAAAATGATGGATCAACAATATATAGAGATGTTAGAATTGATGCAATAATTGAAGATGTAGACTTAGCTCAATCTGATTTAGATCAGACTTCAGGTACATTTCTTTTAGATACAAATTCTGAAGTTACTAAAAGATTAAGATTTAATTTACCTGAAGATGCAACAGATGGAGCTAAAACTGTTGAGATTACAATAACTTATGGAGATGACCAAGAATTAGTTGAAATTGAATCAATTTCAATTGTAAGAGAAAGCTATAACATTGATGTGAAATCATACTCAATTTCTCCAAATAGTATTGTTTGTGAAGATTATGTATACACAAATGTAAGAGTTGAGAATTTAGGAAAATATGATGATGAAGTAACAGTAATTTCAAAAATTGAAGGAACATCAGTCTCAGCAGTTTCAAATGAAATTGAATTAAGTGTAGATGATGATTATTCATTTAGAAATACTTTAGATGTTTCAAGCCTTGAAGCTGGAGTGTATACAGTAGTTCATACAGTTAAAGGTAATAATGAAGTTGAAGTAGAAAATACATTAAGAATTCAAGATTGTGGAACCCAAGGATCAACAACAATTGAACTTGAAGAGCTAAATGAAACCCAGTTTAGTCAAGTTAATGAAACAACTGAGAATACAGTTGAAGTATTTGGAAAAGAAGTAGAACAAACAACAGCATACATTGGTGGTGCTTTAGTTGTAATTATATTATTAATCATTGTTAGTTTATTTATGTTATAAATAAATTTTTTATTTTAAAAAAATTAAATTAAATTGATAAAATTATCAATTATTTTCTTAGGGTTTTTATCACCAATATCTATTTCTGGATGAAATTGAATACCATAAATTGGTTTTTGGGGATGTCTTGCAATTTCAATACCTCTTTGAGATGAAGCTAAGATTTTTAGATGTCTTAACCCCTCAAAGTACCATTTGTGAGCTTCAGCTGCTACAAAGTAAGAATCAACATCATTAAATAAAATATCTTCTTTCTCTTTAACTTTAATTTGTCTAATACCTGAACCAAAACCTACTGCTTTAACTAATTCTTCATTATAGGCATACCCTATTAGCTCAAATCCAAGACTTATTCCAAGAATTGGTTTGTGAGTCGCCTCAATTAATTTAATAACTTGAGAATACACTGAAGCATTTTCTAAAATTGAATAGGCAGAACCTCCAGAGAGAATAAATGCGTCATATTTTTTTTCGTGTTTTTTAAAGTCAAATTCTCTAAGATCAATTAAATCATATTTAATATCTTCAAATAAAACTTCTAAATCTTGAATTTTATTAGTATAATTATTAATAATTAAAATTTTCTTCATTTAATTATATAGTACTTTTTAATATTTAAAGCTAACTATTTTTTTATTTTTAGAAAAAGAACTTAAATAGGCCTTCGGAACCAAAGTGGTTCCGCAATCCTTAAATGATCCCTCCCGGAGTTGAACCGGGGACCTTCGCCTTGTAAGGGCAACGTCATAACCACTAGACCAAGGGATCACAAGATAGTTTGTATCTCGATAAATAAAATAAATTAAAATCTATTTATAAATGTTTTTATATTGAGTGTGTGAAAGAACTAGAGAAGAATTAATTTAATTTTTTATATAAATTCTTTCTTGGTTCAAAAATTACTCCTTCTTGTTTTAATTTCTCTAAAGTTTTATCAACGTCAGCTTTTGTGACATTAACTTTATCTGCTTCCTCAATTATTGAATCATAAGTAACTTCAGGATTTTCTCTCTCCAATTTATCAATAATTAATTGAACTTGTCTAAATACATTTCTTGTTGAACTTGTAACTCCAGTTGTTAATCTATCAATATCCATTTCTCCAGTTTTTGGATCAATTCCAATTTTTTGTAGACAATATAGAAGTAAATCAATTGCTTTACTTGCATGTTCTTCAGTTACAGTTTTTTTTAATTCAACTTTTGCATAAGCCTCACCTAATCTAACAATTGCTTCAAGTTGTCTTGCAGTAATTGGAACTGATTTAATTCCATTCTCGTCTTCTCCTGCAGCATTTCTAATTGAAACATAAAAATCTTTAATTTTTTTAATAGCATCCTGAGTTAAAACTGGTTGTAATGCTCTTGCATAAGCAATATATTTTTGTAAAAACTCTTTAGATAGTTCAGTAATTGATTTAGATTTATCTCTGTGAGTTTGTAAGATGTGATCTGCAATTAAGTCATCTCTTTTTTTATCTGGTTCATCTCTTAAAATAAAAATTAAATCAAACCTTGAAATTAAAGCAGGAGGAAAATTAATTTGCTTACCAATATCCCCAAAGGGATCAAATCTTCCAAGTTTTGGGTTTGCAGCCCCCAAAACTGTAGTCTCACATCTAAGTGTTGCTCTAATGTTTGCTTTTGCAATAGATACAGTATTATGTAAAACTAAACCTTGAGAAATGAAAGTATTATTTGGTAAAACAGTTACATCATAAACCCATTTTTTTGAATTATCTTTTATTTTCTCAACTGATTTGATTCTTAAATATCTAATATCTGAATTTAAAAAGTCTTGAATTTCTTTTGCTTGTTTTAAAATTGAAAGATCTTTAACAAATTTTAACTTAGATTTAGCTTTTTCAAAATATGAGAGAATAACTTCTTTGTTAGAATTTTGTTTTCTTAAGATATTTGTAGTTAAAGAACCATCACATAGTTTTAATTTTTTTAAAAAGTCATTAAATAAAACTACAAATTCATATGGAATTAATTCAGAGGAAGTCTTTTTTTTCTTTGAAATATTAATTAAATCTTGAATTTTGTCATATCTTTTATCATTAGGATTAAGAATTTCACTTGAAAATAATTCTAAATTCTCAAATCCTCCTGAGATTACAACTTTATAATAATTTTTAAAATTTCTTTTTTCAGTAGCAATATATGCCTGAATCCCTAAATTAAGTAACAAATCATGTAAATCACATGCCATTAAATAAGAAGAAGTTGCATAACCAAACCTATTTGATGCTATGAATCCATCACCTAAGAAATAACCTTGAAGATACGCTTTTTTATCTATTTTTCTTGACTTTTTTATTAATTGAGGAACTCTTTTTTTAGGAGCTTTCTCCATAGATTCTGGAAAGTTTTTTGAAAAGAATTCATAAATTAATTTAGAATTTGATCTTATAGTATACAAATCTTTTGTTGCTTTAAGTCTTGATTCTTTTTTTTGTAAATTAGTGTTGATGTCACAGTGTAGCTCTAATTTAAATAACTCTTCAATTTCTTTAACTAAGTTAACATCAGTATTTGAGATACCAATTTCATAAGTTCTATTTTTTTCATTTTTATAACTATGACCTTCACTTGAATGCAAACCAAGTAATTTTGAGAGTTTTGGTGTTAAAAAAAGAGGAAGGTTAATTTCTTTGATATTGTGATGTTTGCTAGATACTTGATTTAATCTTTGTTTTTTACCTAAAATATTTAATTTCTTAGGAGTTGGGGCTAACATATCTTTTTTTACAAGTGCAGCTGAGATTTCTTTAATTTCATTATTTTGATAAATAAATACAGGATGTTCGGGGGTAACTGTAATTGATCTACCATTTTGATATGTAATTTTATAATAACAATCAAAAGGTTTGTGTCTACTAATTCTTTGGGGAACAATTGTACTTAATTTATTGAAATCCGTTGTAATTAGAGATTCAGAATTAATATTTAAAATTTCACAATCCACCCCCTCAATGATAGAATTCTTATTATTATCAAATAAATTATCAACATATTCTCCAATTTTTTGAGAGGAACCATCTGCAAATTGTAATTCAAAATCATGATGATAACATTGCTGTTCAAGCGCTTCGTGCATTGAAGAAGTATCTTCATCACTCATTTTATCCATCTCATCAATTGCAAGAAGCCCTCCTGATGCTAAAACCATAGCTCCTGCTTCTAATGCCCAACCTTTAGTTAATTCATCTTTAATTACTGATGCAACAAGTCCTGCACCAGTTGCTGATTTACCTGACACAAAGGAAGATTTAGGTGCAATTCTAGTTGCAGCTTTAAGCATCTGAGATTTAGCGGCACCAGGATCTCCAATTAATAAAATGTGAATGTCACCTCTAGTTTTAACTCCATCTCCTTTAGTTCCTCCTGCACCTTTAAATTGTTGTAATAAAATTGCTTCTTTGATTCTCTCATATCCATAAATTGATGGAGCTGTATTTGCAACTAATTTTTTTAAAACTTCTTTTTCCTTTGCAAGTTCTTTAATTTGTTCTTCTTCTTCTTTTGTAATTACAATTTCTGAAAACTCTTCTTCAGATAAAGAAATAGAATTCCCATCAATAATTAAATCATAGTTAATACTCTCAGCTCCAGTTCTTGTAGGTACAGGGATTTCTTTAACTAAACCAATTACTTGAACTCTTGAACCTGGGTTTGTTTTTGAATCTTTAAATGGTGAAACTAAATCTCCTTGTAATAATACATTAATTCTTTTTGGTTGATCTGCAGAGGAATCAAGTTGCTCTGCTATTTCCTCTAGAATTAATATTTGAGAGTCAATTAAATTTTTATGAATTAATTCAACTCCTGATTTACATTTTGGACATACTTTTAGAGTTTTTGCCTTCTCTTCAATTTGAGGAACTTTTATTTTTTCTTCAGCATAAGTACAAGAGGGGTTAGTACATAAATATTCAAAGTGTGTAAGTCTTGGCCTAACATCAGTTTTACGTCTTACTAAACCTTCAAGTAAAATTAATTTTCCTAATTGTTCTGATCTAATATCCCTAATTAAAACTCTCTCAGTTGCTGGAAGATTTAAAAATCTAATCTTAATGTTAGTTTTAACTTCTTCATCTTGAAACTGTTTTAGAGTCTCCTCCATAATTGCAAGAGAATCTTCAGGGTGAGCTAGAATATAATCTCCTAATTCGAAATCATACTCGGAAATATCAAAAAAAGAAACATCTAAAAAGGTATTTCCTGAAGCGAGAGCTTTTTTGATTTCTTTTTTCATATAATCATCAAAAAATGCATGAAATCTTCTAATTAAAGTTTTAGAATCAATAAGCTCAACAGTCATAAAAATATTCTTGATGAATTTATTTATATAATTTACTTTTCCATTTGAAAAAAACATGAAATATGTGCATTTAATTATTCACTTTTCAATTTAAAATAGGGTTTTTAAAAAAACTAATCTTAGATATTCTATGACAAAACATTATGACATTATTGTAATTGGATCGGGAGCTGGTTCTAAACTAGCAAGACCTGCAGCCCAAAAAGGATTAAAAGCTGCAATTATTGAAAAAGATAAATTGGGTGGAACTTGTTTAAATAGAGGATGTATACCCTCAAAAATATTAATTCACCCAGCAGATGTAGCTCTTGAGATGAAAGAGGCTAATAATTTAAATATAAAATCTGTAACACCGCAGATTCATTTCAAAAAGTTAATGGAGAGAATAAATAAAACAACAGATTCTGACTCAAATAAAATTAAAGCATGGTATGAATCTAAAAAAATTGAAAATCTAGATTATTATGCAGGTGAAGCTAAATTTGTTGAAGATAAAGTAATTGAAGTTAATGGAGAGAGATTATCTGCAGATAAAATAATTATTGCAGTTGGTGCAAGACCTTTTGTACCTCCAGTTAAAGGATTAAATGAAACTCCATATTGGACTTCAACTGAGGCATTAAGGGCAAGAGAATTACCTAAGAGATTAATTGTAATTGGTGGAGGATATATTGGGGTTGAACTAGGTCATGCATATTCAGCACTAGGATCTAAAACTGAATTTATTGTAAGAGAGGGTGGATGTCTTGCAAGAGTTGATAAAGATATTAGAGAAGAATTTCAAAATGTATTTGAACAAAGAAATAAAATACATGTCTCAACTGATACTAAAGAAGTTAGTTATGATAAAAAGAAAAAAGAGTTTACAGTTACATTTGATGATCATTCTGGAAAAATAAAAAAAATTAAAGCAGATCAAGTTCTTGTAGCAACAGGAGTTAAACCAAATAATGATTTACTTGACCTTGAAAATACTACAATTAAAGTAAGTCCAAGAGGATTTATTGAAGTTGATAATAACATGGAAACATCAGTTAAAGGAATTTATGCACTAGGTGATTGTGTTGGAAATTTTATGTTTAGACATTCAGCTAACTTTGAAGCTGAATATTTATTTGATAAAATTATTGAAAATAAAAAAGGAACAATTGCATATCCCCCAATGCCTTGGGCAGTATTTACAAACCCTCAAGTAGCAGGAGTTGGAATTACTCAAGATGAATTAGAAGCAAAAGGAAAAGTTGAGGGGGAAGATTTCATTGTAGGAAAACATGAATATATACACTCAGGAATGGGAGAGGCACTTCAAAGTAAATATGGATTTGTAAAGTTAATTTTTGATATGAAAGGAAATTTTTTAGGTGCAGGAATTATTGGACCTGAGAGTTCAAATATGATTCACATGGCAATTATTTTACTTACAATGAATGCTAAAATTGAAGACTTCTTTAAATTTATATATATCCATCCTGCATTACCTGAAGTATTTAGAAATGCAGCAAGAAGTGCTAAAGCTAAGCTTTAGAATTTTTTAAATAAAAAAATTTTATTCTAATAACACTTTTAAATCAAAATTCATTAGTTTTTATTATATAGTGGTAGATACAAAACTAGAAAGTAAAATTGCATCATTAATGTGTGTGTATCCTTCAAGAAATAGAAATAAACCAGTAATTGGATATGATTTTGTTGAACTATTTGGAACTCAAGAAAATGGGAAGTCATTAGTTGAAAACCATATCTCTAAAATTACTTCAGATCCTATTAAATATGTTTATGCATATAAAGCAATAAATGAAAATGGAGAAAATGAAATTTTAATTTCTTTAGATAAAAAAAAAGAATTAGATGGGTTTGAGGATATATCTAAATATCTATTTTATTTAAGAAGAGATGGAGTATTAAATTTAGGAATAAAATTTTATAGAAAAGAAGGAATGCCATTAACACTAAGAGTTGAAAATTCAAAGTCTGAAGAGAATGATTTTATTTTAACATATTAATTATTTTTTAAAAAGTAACAAGAATTTAAAAAATAAAATTTAAATTTATTTTCTATGATAGAAGAACCTAATTTTATAGAAATCATATCAAATAAATTAAATCTAAATTTAAAACAAGTAGGAAATACATTAAAATTAATTGAAGAGGATGCAACAACTCCATTTATTGCAAGATATAGAAAAGAGAGTACAGGAAATTTAGATGAAAATCAAATTAGGAAAATAATTGAAATTAAAAAATATCAAGAAAAATTATTCAATTTAAAAAAGACAGTTTTAAATTCAATTAATGAACAAAAAAAATTAACAAAAGAAATTAAAGAAAATATAATTAGAGCGAAAATAATTCAAGAAGTTGAAGATATATATGAACCATATAAAAGAACTAAAAAAACAAAAGCAGATATAGCAAAAGAGAGAGGATTTCAAATAATAGCAAAACAAATATTAAATCAAAAAGAAATAAAAATACCTCAAAGCCTCCTAGATAAATATTCACAAGAAGAGATTTTATCTGGTGCTCAAGATATAATTGCCCAAGATATTGCTGAGGATATTAAATATAAAGAAAGTTTAAGGTTTTATTACAATAAGTATGGAGAAATTGAATCTAAATATAAGACAAAACTTGATGATTTAAATGAAAAAGATAAAAAACAAATTTACAAATTTGAAATTTATGATAACTTTATATCTGAGATTAAAAAAATCAAATCATATCAAATTTTAGCATTAAATAGAGGAGAAAATCTTAAGATATTAAATGTAAAATTAATTAATGATGAAATTGCACTTGATAATTTAATTGAGAATATTAGAAATCTAAATTCAAATGACTTCTTATTAATTCCTGCAATTAAAGAAGGATATAAAAAATTATTTAAATCTATTGAAACTGAAATTAGGAATAATTTAACTAAAAAAGCGCACATAGATTCAATTACAACATTTCAAAATAATTTAAAGGAATTACTCTTAACAAAACCAAATTATAATAAAGAAATCTTAGCAATAGATCCAGGATTTAGAACTGGTTGTAAAATTGCAATTCTAAATAAATATGGTGAACCAAAAGAGTATAATAAAATATTTCTAGAAAAAGAAAAAGATACAATTAAAATAATTAAAGACTTAATTGAAAAACATAAATCTGAGATAATAGTTATAGGGAATGGAACTGGTTCAAATGAATGTTTTGAGATATTATCTAAAGAAATTGATTTGCCATACGTAATTGTAAATGAATCAGGAGCTTCAGTATATTCAGCATCAAAAGTTGGAGCAGAAGAATTCCCAGATATAGATTTAACAAATAGAGGAACAATTAGTATAGGGAGAAGATTTATAGATCCACTCTCAGAATTAATTAAAATTCCAGTTGAGAGTATTGGAGTTGGAATGTATCAACATGACATTAATCAAAAAGAATTATCTCAAAAATTAAGTTTTGTTGTTGAAGATGTAGTGCATTCAATTGGAATTAATTTAAATACTGCATCAAAATATTTACTTGAAAATATATCTGGGTTAACATCAAAATCAGCGCAAAAAATAATAAATAATAAACCCTATAAATCAAGAGAAGAATTAAAAAAAATATTAACTCCTAAAGCATATGAATATTCAATTGGATTTCTAAGAATTCCAGAATCAAAGGAAGAATTAGATAACACTTCAATTCATCCAAAAGATTACATTGTTGCAAAGAAAATTATAAATGGGGATATTAAAAGTTATAACTCAAATCTAAACATAGATGAAAATACATTTAATTTTATTATAGAATCTTATTCTAAAAAAGGATTTGACCCCAGAATATATGAAGCAAACTTTCAAATTAAAAAAACAAAGAAAATTGAAGATTTAAAAGAAGAAGATATAATTGAGGGTATTGTTAGAAATATTATGCAATTTGGAGCATTTGTTGACATTGGACTTAAAAATGATGGATTAATACATATTTCTGAGATTGCAAATTCTTATGTTGATGATGTAAATAAATTTTTAAAAATTGGACAAAAAGTAAAAGTGAAAATAATTTCAATTGATTTAGAGAAAGGAAAAATACAATTAAGTCTAAAACAAGTTGACACTAACTAAGTAATAATAAAATATTAAAGTGAGAATATATTTAGAAAACTAAATGAGTGAAGATAAAAAGTTTTATTTAAAGGGAGGAAAATCAATTTCTTCCATTAAGTCTCTTGCAAAAGAATTAAAAGAAATGAGTCATGATGTATTTGAACATCACGTAAATCCTGCTAAAAATGATTTCAAAAATTGGATCAAACATTCACTAAAAGAAGAAAAATTAGCAAAAGAACTTGAAAATAAAGTAACTAAAATTGAAGTAGAACTTGAAGTATTAAGACATCTACTTGAAGAGAAAACAAAAAAAGTTGTGAAAAAAGTAACTTCTAAAAAAACAATAAAAACAACTCCTAAAAAAGTTACAAAATCTAAAAAATAGAGTCACTTTTTTTTTGTAAAAATAAAATTTAAAAACTAATTTTTTAATTTTAAATTAGTATGATAAAAGATAGTATTTATTTTAGAGAATATCAAGAACTTGAAAATAAATATTATAATATTGTTGCATCACTTCCAACTAACTTTCCAAAGGCAATAAATTTACAAGAAGAAAAAAAAAAATTCTTTAAAGCATTAAATAAAAAAGAAGAGTATAACCCTCAAATTTTATTTACAACTAAAAATTATAAACAATCAAGAGTTAATGAATTATTAAATTTTAAAATTGATATTCAAAATGATAGATATGGATTTAAAAAGTTATTAAAAGAGAGAATTGAAGCTAAAATTAATGAAGTTAATTCTCATTCATTATGGGGATTTCCAAAGAGTACAAACTATGTAATAAAATCAAGAGGAAAACCAAGTACAAAGTTATTAAAATCTGCAATGAAATTTTGTAGAGATTATAGAAGAAAAAAAGTTAAATTTAGTAAAATTGATGCAAATCAAGCAGGAGATAAATTAAAAAGTGAAGTATATAGATTAACTAAAGAAAATATTTCTATAATTTATAATGATCATCTTGCATCTAAAGTAAATATATCTCCAAAAAATAAAGTTATAATTTTAAATCCAAATGAAAAATTTACAACCCTTTCAATTAAAAGATTAAATGTACATGAAATTGGAGTGCATTACATGAGATATTTTAATGCTAAAAAGTTTCACATAAAATTACTTGAGACTGGAACTGCAAATTATATTGAAACTGAAGAAGGACTTGCAGCATATATGGAACAAGTAAAAGGCGTGGCATCAGATGCTCAATTATTCATCTATGCAGGGAGAGTAATTGCTACACATTATGCCCTAACTAAGTCATTTTATGAAGTATTTAAAATTCTTAAAAAGTATAATTTTAAAGATTCAGATGCATTCTCAATCACATATAGAGCTAAAAGGAACTTATGTGACACATCAAAACCTGGAGGATTTACAAAAGATTATGTATATTATTCAGGGTACTATAAAATTAAAAAATATGTAGAGAGCGGATATGATATAAAGAAACTTTTTATTGGAAAAATTAAAATTGAAGATTTAAATGTAATTGAAGAATTTATTAAAGAAAATTTAAATGAGGTAGAAACTATACTTGATGAGGAATTAAATGAAAAATGATTAAAAAGAGAGTTAAAAGGATAATTGAATTAACAAATGAATTTTTACAAATCCCATCATCAATTGGATATGAATATCCATTTTTAAAATATTTAAATAAAAAAGCTAAAAACCTTGGATATCAAACAGAACTAAGTAAAAGTTGTTTACTAATTAAAGCTAAAAATAAAAACCCAAAAAAATTATTTTCAGCACATATTGATAGACATTCTTTAATTCAAAATGAAGATGGGGAAATCGAATACCTTGCATTTAATCTGAAAAGAGAAATACATAGCAAATTTAAATATGAAGAAATTGAAGACATTGAAAAAGAAGTAGTTAATAGTATTAACATGCTGGAGAATATAAAATGCCAATTAAGAGATAACTTTTTTGTAATTACTGATGAGAATACTAAAGAGACATTGCTTAAACTTGAGAGGTCAGGAAGGAAAGTATTTTTTGAATCAGTAGGACTTAGGCATACAAAAGAACCAATATTTTCATATGATCCTAAATCTGGAAAAAGATTAAATAAGTTTTTTACAACAAGACATCACATTTCAATTAAAGATAAAAAAGTAACTTATGATACAAATAAAAAAATAAAGTCAAAAGATAAAATATTTTCATTTGACTCTAAAATTATTGAAAATAAAAATTTAATTTCAGCTCAAATTGATAACGTAATTTCTGCAGCAGTTTTATTTACAATTATGGAGACAATTCCTGTTAACCAAGATATTTTATTTACAACAAGAGAAGAAATTGGAGAGAGTTGGAAATGTATCAAAGAATACTATGAAAAAAATGATTTTGTAAGACCTAAGAGAATTGATGAGACTCACGAGGATTTAGAAATTAACATGAATAAAAAAATTGAATTAATTGTTCTAGATACGTCTCCATATGAAAATTTAGATTTGAAACAATTAGGGTTTTTAACACTAAGACATGGAGATGAAAGAGGAGGATTTGATGAAAAAGTGGTTGAGGATATAAAAAAAGTAATAAAGAAAAAGAAAATACCATATGACTTTAAACCAAATGATACAGGTAACACGGAACTTGGAAAGTTAACTAAAGAAACTAGAGGGAAAATAAATGGAGCTACCTTGCAACTTCCATCCACTAATTATCATAC
>CAXPJQ010000053.1:0-8834 GCA_964217375.1 Bdellovibrionales bacterium
AAACTAACCATTTATCAATCTCATCCAAAGATTCATAACTAACTTCATCAAATTCAATTGCTCTTGAAATTAAATCTTTCCATCTATCAAATTTTCTCTCAAGTTGTTTAATGTCATCTTCTCTAAAATCCATTTCAACATCAAAGTTAGCTGCCAGTGCAACATATAACCTATACAAGTCAGCTCCATATACTTTTGGAACTTGAACTAAAGGAATCCCATTTCCTTTTGACTTTGAAATTTTTTCACCATCTTTAATTAGCATACCTCCAACTGCAACTTGTTTTGGCCAATAATCTTTATCAAAAATTAATGAATAATGATAAATTAAAAATGATAAATGATTTGATAAATGAGTTCCACCTGTATATCTTAAATCAAATGATTTCCAATACTTAACTTCAGATCTCATTTCTTCAAGTATATTTTTTGAAATAGATGAACTCTCTGAAATTAAAACAGGATTTCCAATCCCAAGCATTACATAATCAAATACTTCATGAGATAATTTATCCTCTGAAATATTTTCTCTAGTTAAAATACCATAAATTAGATATAACATTTGATAGATTGTAGAATCAGATAAACTCTCAATTACCCATTCTCTATCATAGGGAAGTGGAGTTCCAATTCCTCTCTTTCTAGCACAAGGTCTCATCTCAACCCAATTAATATATCCTTTCTGAGTATCTTTTAATTTATTTGGTTTGTAATCCATTTGATCAAGACACTCAAGAGCTTTATCTTTTGTATCTTGTTCTTTATAATTTAAAAACCATTGTCCCTCAAGACATGCAACAATTACATTATCTCCAGCTCTAGTTTTAGCTCTTCTTGAAGTTTCATAGAATGTTCCTGCTAAATTTAATTCAACTAATTTTTCTTTTACTTTATCTTTTGCTTCTTTAATATACATTCCTTCAAATTCTCCAGCATTAGAATTTAATTTCCCTCCATAATGTTCTTCTTTATACAACTCTTGTTTTGCATCTTCTAATTTTAAATCATTTGAATTTTCAATTTTGAATTTCAAACATTTATCTTCAGCTGCACAACTTCCTTGATAATTTATTTTATTTCCTTTTTTATCAAAACAATCAACAGAAACAATAACTTCTAAATCACTTGGTACTCTACCTTCTTTTTTTGCATCTTGAAGACCCATAAAATCATGAGGAGATCCCGCTGGTGATGAATATGCAATTCCAGTTCCATGATTTGAATCTAAAAACGAAGCTGCATAAATTTTAACAACTCTCTTAGTTAAAGGTGTTACACAATCCTTCTCTAAAAAATCAGAACCTTTATGATTAGAAATTACTTCCACTTCATCAAATTGATGTTCTAATTTAACTACTGCATCTTCATTAACTACCCAAATTTGAGAATTAACTTTAACTTTTACATATTTCTCTTGTGGGTTTATCCATAAATTAGTTGTACCAAATAACGCATCTGGTCTAAGTGTAGCAATTGCAATAAATTCATTTTCTTCTTTTAATTTAAACAAAATATAAGTCATTTCTGAGAGTGTTACTTTATCTGTATCTCCATCTTTAATGTCATCTTCTCCTACTGCATTTTTATCAACAGGAGAATATAAAATAGGATATCTTCCTTGAACTAAAATTCCTGCTTCATATAACTTTTTAAATTGCCATCCTATAAACTTTTGATAATTTAAATCTCCTGTTGAAAACTGTCTAGACCAATCAATTGAAACTCCAATTGAATCAAGAGAATCTTCAATTGTTGAACTAAAAAACTTTGCAATTTCCATTGGATCTTTAAATAATTCTATCAAATCATTGATTTCATCTTCAGTTTGAACATATTCCCTTAATGCATTTTTTGTTTGTTCAATTTGTTTAGAATCTCCTCTTTTAATTGAATCACTAACTGCAAGAACTGGAGTTCCTGAAATATGATATCCTAAAGGAAATAAAACATTTTTATTATTTAGTCTTTGAAATCTCAAAAAAATATCTGGGGCTGTATACCCTCTACCATGTCCAATATGTAAAATTGAATTTGCATAAGGATATGCAACAGTTCCAAAATATTTTTCTTTACCCTCATCAACTTTAGGCTCAAAAACTTTATTTTCTTTCCATTTTTTTTGCCACTTTAATTCAATATTTCTTTGTTCTTCATTTACCATAATTTAATCTAATTTAAACTCTGATTTATTGTTTATATAATTTACTTTAATTATATTTAAACTCACAACTCCAAAATGCTCTAAAATATTTAAAAAGAAAAAAATATAATAATTCAATATGCACGATATTATCCTTGGACGTTCCAAATCAGATTCTGAAAAATATGGTAAAAAAGGAGCTGTTTTTATTGGAAAACAATATGTTCAAATGGGTGAAAATTATTCTTTATCAAACCCTATTTATATGGATGTTAGTAGAGCTCATGCAATGTTAATTTTGGGAAAAAGAGGAGGTGGAAAATGTCTTTTAGGTAACTCTGAAATAATTCTATCTGATGGTTCTATTGAAAAAATTGAAAATTTATTCAAAAACAAAAATAAAATTCTTTCTATAAATACAGAATATAAAATTAATTCCTATAATTTTTCAAATTATTATAAAAGAAAAGTAAAAGAAATTTTAAAAATTAAACTCAGATCTGGAAAGGAATTGGAATTAACTCCTGAACATCCTCTTTTAACAATAAATAAGTGGGAAGAAGTTAAAAACTTAAAAATAGGAACAAGAATTGCAACTCCTAGAAAAATTCCAATTAATGGTAATAAAAAAATAGGTATTGAAAAAGCAAAAATTTTAGGATATCTAATTGCTGAAGGACATCTAGGAAATAACTTTATACTATTTACAAATCAAGATGAAAAAATTATTTTAGACTTTAAAGAATCAGTTCTAAAATTTGATAACACTTTAATATTCAAAGATCATTCAAAAGATACAATTAGAATAATTCAAAATAATAAAAGACATAATGTATTAACTAGAAATAAAAAAGGTCAAATCATTAATTCTCAAACTCTAAATTGTAAATCTTCTCTTAGAAATTATTTAGATGATATTAACTTATATAACACAAAATCTCATACTAAATTTATTCCAAGTTGTATATTAACTGCTCCAAATAATGAAATTAAAGAATTTTTAAAAGTCATTTTTTCTTGTGATGGTTCTATTTATAAGGAAAAAGGAAATTATTTTAAAATTTCATATTGTTCAGTTTCTAAAGAAATTATAAAAAAAATATCTCACCTCCTTTTAAGGTTTGAAATATTATCAAAATTCAGAGAAAAAAAATCAACATACAAAAATAATAAATTTTATGAGCTTGAAATTAAAGGTGAAAATGTTATAAAATTTATAGAAAAAATAAATTTTATTGGTGAAAAAGAAAATAAATCTAAAATAGCTCTTAAAGAATTAAAAAAAATAAAAAATAATCCTAATTTAGATACAATTCCAAAAGAAATATGGGAGAGATATACTCCTAAAGTAAGTTGGGTTCAAATTGGAAAAAAACTAAATTATAAAACTCCAAAATCTGCTAGAACTTCATTAAATTATTCTCCTTCTAGGAAAAAATTAGAACTTATTGGTAATTTAGATAATAATAAAGAGATTAAAAATTTATCAAAATCTGATTTATTTTGGGATGAAATTACTCATATTGAAAAAGTAATAGGGAACTTTGAAGTATATGATATAACTTGTCCAAATTTCAATAATTTTATTGCAAATGACATTTTAGTCCATAATTCATATACTATGGGGTCAATTGCTGAAGGGTTAGCTGATATGGATCCTGATGTTGCCAAAAATTTAGCTTTTATGATGCTTGATACTATGGGAGTTTATTGGTCAATGAAATATCCAAATAAAAAAGATGACTCTCTTCTAAAGAAATGGGGTTTAACTGGAAAAGGATTAGGAATTCAAGTATATGTCCCAGGTGGTTTTTATAATAAATATAAAGAAGATGGTGTTCCTGTTGATTTCCCCCTATATATTAGACCAAATGAATTATCAATTGAAGATTGGATGAATGCTTTCAAATTAAAAACAGATGATGAAATTGGAGTTGCAATTCAAAGAGTTATTAATAAACTTTTAAATTCAGGTACTAATTTTGAAATTGATGACATTCTAAAAGAAACTCAAAATGATGATAAACTAGATAATAAAACAAAACTTGCAGTAATTAATAGATTTGAAAATACTAAAACTTGGGGTTTATTTTCTAAAACTGGAACTCCAATAAAAGACATTTTTACTGGAGGAAAAGTTACAGTAATTGATTTATCTCCCTATGTTGCACTTCCAGGTGGTTGGGAAGTTAAAGCTTTAGCTTTAGGTATTATTGCTAAAAAAGTATTTGTTGAGAGAATGCTTGTTAGAAAAAGGGAAGAACTCTTTGATATTGTAAATAAAACTCAAGTTGTTAAACAAGATGAAGTAAAAGAAGATTTACCTATGCCTTGGCTAATTGTTGATGAATGTCATGAATTTTTGCCTGCAGGTGATGAGGAAGCTCCATCAAAACAAGCTTTAATGACAATTTTAAGAGAGGGAAGACAACCAGGTGTTTCTTTAATTATGGCAACTCAACAACCTGCTAAAATTCACACTGATGCAATTACTCAATCTGATCTTGTTATGTCTCATAGACTAACTGCAAGTTTTGATTTAGAAGCTCTAGATAAAGTTTTTTTATCTTTTAATTCCAAAGGATCAAAAGCTCTCTTTAACGCTATGCCAAGAACTAAAGGTTGTGCAATTATAATGGATGATAAAAATGAAAGACTACATACTATGCAAGTTAAGCCAAGAATTAGTTGGCACGGTGGAGAAGATCCAAATGCAATAAGAGAAATCAAAGAAGAATATGATTTTTAATTATATTCAATTTTAAGCTGCAATTTTATCAACTAAAGTTCCATTTTTATTTTGGGAATTTAAACTTAGAATAATAGACATTAAATTAACTGGAACTATATCTTGAATTGAATTTCTATCTAGTCCTAAAGAATTTAAAGTTGAATTATAATGTGAGTCTTCTTTTTGTCTTCCATATAAATATCTTTGAGCAGATTGCCATCTTTCTTTTGTTGGAGAAGTATCATATTTATACAAGACATCTCTCATAATTCCAAACTGTTTTTGATAATATTCTTTAAAAGAATCATTTTTACTTAAATTTGACAAATCATTTAGAAATGAAAATAAGAACTTTTCTTGAAGGTTTAAATCATTAGCTTTAGGTATGTTTTCCATCCTAAAAAAAAACACTCTTTTTCAAGGTTTATATATTTTTGCAAAATTTTTTTAAAAAAAGAAAAACATTTCCTTTTTAAATTAAAATCAACTCTTTATTTATAGATATGAAAAAAGAAAAAACTACATTACATCAATTTTTAGAAAATATTATTCCTCAAGATATTTTAAAAAAAGTAAATAGAGCATTTGAAGTTGTAGGAGACATTGCAATTATTGAAGTTGATGAAGAGACTTCTAAATTCTCAAAAGAAATTGGAGAAGCTGTCCGAAAAGTAAATCCTTCAATTAAAACAGTATTAAAAAAATCAGGAATTCATGGTGGTGAGTTTAGAACTCAAGATCTAGAATATGTCTGTGGGGAAAATAAAAAGGAAACTATATATACTGAAAATAATGTTAGATTAAAAATAAATCCTGAAACTGTTTACTTCTCAGCTAAACTCTCAACTGAGAGGGAACAATTAATGTCTCAAATTGAAGATAATTCAAGAGTTTTAGTAATGTTTTCAGGTTGTGGGCCATATTCTTATGTTGCACTTAGAAAAAATCCTGACATTGGGAGAATTACTTCAATTGAACTCAATCCTGAAGGTCATAAATATGCATTAGAATCTCTTGACTTAAATAAAAATATAATTAAAAAGTCTGAAATTTATGATAACCTAATTGGTTATTTAAATGCAAATGAAATTCCTGCAATTGAAAAAATACTTAGAAAAAACTTAAATTATTTAAAATTAAATTTTATTAATGGTGATGTAACTAAAGTTGTAAAAGAGTTACCTCTAAAATTTATTGACAAGGAAAACCAAGCTTCCCACAATGATTTAATATTTAAACAACACCCACATTACATTGTAGATGAATTAAATGACTTAAAAGAAGGAAGTATCATTGAACTTGATTTTCATAAAACTAAAGATCCTGAAGATTTAGTTCCATTTTTAATTATGTTTGCAACTAAATTTAATTTTGAAATTAAAATTGATGGTGCTAATTACTTATTCAAATCTGGTTTTGAGAAAGGATTACTTCTAAATTACTTAGAAAAGGATTGTAAGATTAGCATTGATGAAATCCATAAATTTGATGAAATATTTATGCCTCTCCCAAAAGACGCCTCTTTATTTTTAGATTCAGCTTTTGAAGTTGCTGCTAAAAATTCAACAATTCATATGTATGACTTTGTTCATGAAAAAGATTTTCCACATGTAACTGAGGGCGCTATAATTGAAAAAGCAAAAGAACTTAGACGAGAAGTTGAAATTCTCCAAACAAGAAAAGTTGGACAATATGCTCCTGGAAAATATAGGGTTTGTTGTGATTTTATTATTAAATGAAATTTTAAGATAATCTTTGTTTTAATTTATCATCATAATTATTATCTTTATAATTTTCTCCATTATATAATTTTGATATTGTATCTACATCTGGTTCTTGCTTTACCAATTCAGTTCCAAATTGAGAATTTACATTTTTAAAATATAATTCAAAAACTCTTAATTGATCTTCAATTGGCCCTAAAGCTTTTTCTTTAAAATACTCTTCATCTGTATAAGTTAAATCTTTGGTATGAAATCCCATTATTTGAAACAATCCAAAAGATGATGCACAAATTGCTCTCTCTTTATTATCTGCATATGCTCTCTCAAAAGCTTCTTTTGAAGTATCATCAGAACTACTACAATCTACTTCATTAAAATTTTGATAATTAATACAATATTTATTATCTTTATTATTGTAAATTGAACACTCAAATCTAACTGCTTCCTTTTTACCTGAACTCTCAATATCAATTATTGAATAAACTACTTTTCTATTTAAATTAAAATCTTCAATAAATTTATCTAAATAACTAATTTCACTTGAAGTTAATTTTGCTTTTAAATTTTCTTCTACTTCCTCAAAACTTTGACTTCCAGAATTTGTTGACAACCCACTTTGAGAGTCTGCATAATCACTAAAACCTCCTACTTTATCAAAGATTTTACCTTCTCCTGTAAACCAAGAGAACATCATAAAAATAACTAATAATGAAACTAAAAGAATCACAAATTTAATCATATAATTTAATGTTAACTCTGCTCCTTTCTTACTTAATTTCATTTTTTAAAAAGAATTTATCCTTTAATAATTGGAAAAGATGAATAATATTTTCTAACTCTTCCATTAATTTTAGCTTCAAACTCTAAATCTTCAAGTCTAACATCTCCCAAAATTCCTTTTTTATTCACTAACATAAACCCTAAAATTCTGGAATCATCTTTTTCAAACCTTTTAAATTCCCAAACTAATTTATAATGTGTTGATCCTTTTAATACTTGTTTTGGAGGTGTTAATAAAAATGAATCATCTTTTACACTTAGATAATTTGGCATCCTAAAAATCATTTTCAAGTTCTCAATTTCCTCTGATTTAATATTTTCAAATCCAATCCTAACTTTCATGGATTTAACTCCCTCATGTTTTACTTTTTTAACTTCATAAATATTTGCCTCAACATCTAGAGGGTTTGAAGTTTTTCTTACATAAATATACATAAATAAAACTGCAAAAACAAATAATAACACATATAATGGAATAAAATTATAATAATATACAATTTCTGTTCTTCCGCCTTTTTCAAGAGGAACTTCAAATGAAACTAACCCTTCTTTTGTTTCCATATAATCTACGTCTACAACTTTTCCTTGAGAATTAGTATAATATGCTCCAACAAATAAAGATACAAATCAAGAATGATTAAATTCATATGTAAATACATCATCTACATTCCCCATATTCCTAACAGTTATTGTTGCTCTATCTTTAATTAAATTTTTATAATAAGTATCTTGAACATCTAAATATTTATATTCATCAATTACTATTTGAGACCTTTTAATCCAATCTCTTCCAGAATTTTGATCTTCACTTAGACTTTCTTCAAGCCTAACTTTAATTTCTACATCATATCTTCCAGGATCATAATTATGACTAATTGGAACTTGAAAAACTTGATATGAATTTCCTATACTAAATTCATGTGTTTGAGAATATATTTTTTCATCATTTAATCTTAATTCTACTAAAACATTTTGATTTTCATATAAATCCTTACTCTCAATACTAAACCCTAAACTAGAAACAGGTGATACTGTTCCTGTTGAAATTTTTGGAATATACTCAACTTCAATATCTTCAATTGCTAAAATTTTAACTAAAAATGTTAAATCAACTTCTGAATCTTCACTAATTATTGAAACTGGAAATTCTTGAGATCCACTATATCCTTCATTTACTTTAATTTTAATTATATCTTCTCCTACAATCCTTGGAGTATAATCAAATTCAGAATTAGCTCTAAATCTTAAATCTACATTATAACTTTGATTAGCTTCTAATGTGAAACTTTCCTCCTCAACTAAAATATCCCATCCTGAAATTTCAGGTAATTTTAAATCAACCTGTTGATCAAAATTAACTTTACTCTCTAGCATAAAAGAAAAAGTAACATCTACATCATTGTTATAAATTTCTTTTTCAATTGAATCAATTTCAACTAAAAATAATCCCTTTTGATTA
>CAXPJQ010000054.1:0-8725 GCA_964217375.1 Bdellovibrionales bacterium
TTTTATCCAAATTCTTCTCAGAAGTCCAAAAGGCTTCATTAAAATTGTATTGTTAGTAATAAAACTTTAGACATAGCAAAATAAATTAAATTGTTTTTATCTTTCTAATTTTTAAAGTCTTCTAAATATAACTTTTTTTTGAAAACCAATAATTATTTAACTAATTAAATTAATTAATATTTATATGTTTGATATTTTTACTCAAGGTTTAATTATTGGTTTTTTAATTGCAGCACCTGTTGGACCTATTGGCGTTTTATGTATTAAAAGAACTTTAACTAATAATTCTATCTCTGGTTTTTTAACTGGATTAGGGGCTGCTTGTGCAGATGGTATTTATGGAATAATTGCTGCTTTTTCTCTAACTATAATTAGTTCATATCTTTTAGAATATAAACTTTTTATTCAAAGTATAGGAATTTTATTTTTAATTTATATAGGTATTAAATCTTATAGAGAAAAAACAAATTTTGAAATTTCTAAAAAAAAATCAAAAGATTTCATTTCATCATTTTTTTAACTATAACTAAACCTATGACTATTTTATCTTTTATTGCAATAATTTCAAGTTTAGGTTTAACTTCAAATTCAAAATTAGCAATATATTTAGTTTTAGGTATATTCTTAGGTTCTCTTTTTTGGTGGTTTATATTAATAATTTTAGTAAAATCATTTAGAAAAAAAATAAATCCAAATTATATTAATAAAATTTCAGGGATTTTAATAATATTTTTTGCAATATATCTAATAATTAATTTAATCTAATTTAATTTCAATTCCAACTGGACAATGATCAGAACCCAGAATCTCATTATGAA
Source organism: Bdellovibrionales bacterium (assembly GCA_964217375.1). Taxonomy (GTDB): domain Archaea; phylum Nanobdellota; class Nanobdellia; order Woesearchaeales; family UBA583; genus UBA583. The sequence goes on from CAXPJQ010000054.1 coordinate 819, forward strand.
TTGTTGCAGATTTTATTTTATCTTTAATTGAATTTGATACTAGAAAATAATCAATACGCCATCCTACATTTCTCTGCCTTGCACCTCCTCTATATGACCACCAAGAAAACTTTTCTTCATCTGGGTATAAATATCTAAATGAATCAATAAATCCTGCATCTAGAAAATCTTGAAATCTTTCTCTTTCTTGATCTGTAAATCCAGCACTTCCAGGTTTTTTCTCAGTAGTTTGATTTGCTTTATCATTTTTAACATCAATTTCTTTGTGAGCAACATTTAAGTCTCCACAAAATAAAACTGGTTTTTTGCTCTCTAAGTTTTTACAATGTTCCAAAAACTTTTTATCCCACTCATTATATCTAATTGGAAGTCTTGACAAATCATCTTTAGAATTTGGAGTATATACTGTAACTAAAAAAAAACTTTCAAATTCTGCAGTAATTACTCTACCTTCATTATCAAGTTCATGACCTATTCCATATTCTACATTAATTGGTTTTATTTTAGAAAAAATTGCAGTACCTGAATATCCTTTCTTCTCAGCAGAATTCCAATATTCATGAATATATCCTAATTCTTTAATATTATGTTTTACTTGTTCAGGTTGTGCTTTTGTTTCTTGTAAACAAAATATATCTGCATTTAATTCTTTAATTGAATCCATAAATCCTTTATTCATAACTGCCCTAATTCCATTTACATTCCAGCTAATTAATTTGACCATAATTAATACAAAAAAAATTTCTTTAAAAAGTTTTATTTTAATTCTAATATGAAAGTTTTATTTACTAGCTTTTTCAAATTGAATCCTCAAAGAAACATCATCAATTTGTTTAAACTCATATTCATTTTCTAACTTATTAAATATATTTCTTAATAAGAAATAATATTTAGTATTTGAAGTTAATATCTTCTCAAGTGAGTTTTTCAATTCAGGATTTATTTCATTTATTTCTAATTCTCTTTTTAAAAAGTATTCACTTTCTCTTTTTATATATCTTTGAAATTTTACTTTTTCAATTTCTTCATCTAAAAGAACTATATTAATTTGAGTATTTGGATCTATCTCCTGAGAATCATGTTCTATATAACTTACTATCTCTCCTATTAATAATTTATTTGAATATTGGGAAGTAAATGCAAAATTGTTAAAAAATCTAATGTGACCCTGATAACTTTTTCCCAAATCAAATAAAATAAAATGATATAATTGTTCTTCCATATTTAGTATTCAAATCTTTTTTAATTTATAAATTAATTTACTTTTGATTCATGATGTATTTTTTCTACATGTAATATTTTCTCAGCTATACTTTCAATTTTTTCATCATGAGAAACTAATATAATTTGTTCCAAGTTACTCTCTTTTAAAAGGTATCCAAGTCTTGATACTTGTTGTTCTGAAAACCCATCTGTTGGTTCATCTAAAATAATTAAATTTAGCATATTCAAATTTGATAAATTACTCTCAATTATTGATTTTAATGCAAGCCTATATGCAACTGCAAGAGATGATTTTTCACCACCCGATAAATTACTTATGTCTATTTCATATCCATTTTGTTCAACTACAATTGAGAAGTCATCTTTTAAAAACACATCAAACTCTTGATTTTCAATTAATTCTTTAAATATTTTAATGAAATTTTCATTAAACTCTACTAAAAATTTTGTAAATAAATTTTTCTCAATTTGAAGAGAGGTTGGAATTATTTTTTTATCAATAAATTCATATTCATCATTTATTTTATCAAATTCCTTTTTATAATTTCTATATTTCTCAATTTTGATTGATATTTTATCTAAATTTTCTCTCTTATTTTTTAAATTAGTTTTAATCTCAGATAATGTTATTAAATATTCATTTTCTTTTTTTGATAACTTTTCAATATTTGTTATAATAATTTTTAATTTTGAATTTAAATTAATTAAATTCTCTTTAATTTTTTTCAAATTCTCTCTAAATGGTATTTCTTTTAATATGTTAAGTTCAATCTTTTTAATTTTTTCATCATTTATTTTATCTTGTTTAATTTTTTCATCATATATACTTTTAGAATGAATAAGTTTTTGGGTATTAATTTTATTTGAATTAATATTTTCTTTTATCTTATCTATTTTTTCATCATTTGTTTTAATTTCCAATTTAATTTTTTCTTCTTCTTTCTCATCATTTGTTTTAATTTCTAATTTTATTTTTTTAATTTCACTCTCAATATTCTCTAATTTCTCTTTATCTTGAATATATTTTAATTCTTTTTCTTTTAATTCTTTCAAAGTATTATCTTTTTTTTCATTTAATTTAACATTTTCAATTTCTAATTCTTTTAATTCCAATATTTCAAGATTCAAAATTTCAATTTTATTTTCTATTCCTTTTAATTCTTTTAATTTTAATTCAATATATTTTTCATTTTCTTTAATTATTAAATTACTATTTTTTTTAATTTCTTCTCTATGTGCAATACTTATATCTTGTTCACAAAACTCACATTTACTAATTCCATAGATATTATTTAAATGTTTTTTTTTATGTTCAATTTCTTTTTGTTTTTCTTTTAAATTAAATTCAATTTCTTTTTGTTTTTCTATATCTTCTTTAATTTCTTCTTCTTTTTTTTGAATTTTTTTTATTTTAGTTATATTTTTATTTATTTTAACTTCAATATCTTTAATTCTTGATTTTATTATTATCTTAGTATTTTTTTTAATTTCTTCTTTTATTTGATTTAACATTTCTTCTTTTTCTTTTAATTGTATTTTACTTTTTTCATTATTTATTTTTTTCAAATTTATTTCTTCACTTTTTTTAATCAAATTTATTTTTCTCTGGGATTCTAATTTAAATTCAACTTCTAATTTTTGATTCTCTTTATTTTTATTTTCAATATTTAATGAAATCTTTTTCAATTCTGAGTTTATTTCATTTAAATTAAATTCATTTTTTTCTTTAACTAAATTTTCTTTTTGTTTTTTTATTTCATCAATTTTACTTAAGTTTTTTTCAATTGTTATCTCTTTATCTCTTAATGAATTTATTTTCTCTTCAATTAATTTTTTTTTTTCTTTATATTCAATATTTTTTTCATAAAATGGTTTAATTTTAATTTCAACTTCTTCTTTTTTAATTTCTAATTTTTGTATCTCTTCATTTATTTTTTTAAATTCATCTTCAATGTCAAAATTATCTTCCAATTTACCTTTAATTAAAATTTTTCTATCTCTTAGATCTTTTAAATATAGATCAGATGCATTTTGTAAATTCTTATATTTATCAATTCTAAATAACTTTCTAATTATTTCAAGTCTTTTTTCATGTTCAGAATAAAGTATTTCTTTTAATTGTTCTTGGGGTGTATATGTTGAAAATCTATATAATAAATTTCTATCTTTTGATAAAAATTCTTTTGGAAAATTTAAAAATTCAAAAATTTTTGCAGTAATCTCAGTTGGGGCTAGTTCTTCATTAGAATTATTTATTGTAATTTCTCCGTTATCTTGAATGATTCCAGATTTAGTTTTTTTAATTTTTCTTTTTATTTTAAGAATCTCATTTTCAGATTTCAACTCAAGAGTTACTTCTCCTTTTTCTTCTCCTTTTCTAAGTAAATGATATCCTTCTAAATCTCCCCTTTTAAATCCAAACAATGCAAATTCAATTGCTTGAAGAATTGATGATTTTCCTGACCCAATATCTCCTGATAAAAAAGTAATTCCTCTCTCAAAATTAATTTTCTCTTTAATATAAGATCTAATATTTATCAATTCTATTGAGGATATTATCATATAAAAAAAGTAAATTCCAAACTTTTTAAAGGTTTTTAAATTCTTTTCTTGATCTTTTTGAAAATTTTTCTAGAATTGAGATGTATTTTTTAAGATATTCACTTTGATTTAGAGCAATATTAAATCTTTTTTTCTTTTTTAGAGACATTTTTTTATGTGCTTTAATTCCATGAGTTGCTTCAAGTAATTTTTCTCCCGTTAATATTCTAATTTCAGATGCTGCGCCCTCATCATTAAAATCTCTAAAATTAAATACAAGAGCACCATCTTTTTCATATGAAAGAGGATTATTTTTATCTTTAATTATTCTTAGATCTTCACTTTTTGATCTAACAATTTTAATTTTTTTTTTAGAATTTAACTCTTCAATTTTATTTCTAAGTTTTTCAACTTCATCATTACTTGAAACTATAATTGTTGCAGCTCCATTATCTCCTAAAATCATTCTACCAATTGAATTTCTAAATCTAAGAGGATTTATTATACTGGCATTAATTATTTCTTCAATATTTGATACTTTATTAAATTGCCCAAAATCTTTTCCAGAGTTAAGTAATTTTTCTAAATAATTTAATGTTGCTTCTCTAATTATTTGTGAATATTTATTATATTCTTTTTCAATTTCTTTTAATCTAATTTCTTTTTTATCTGAAAGCCCTAGATCTTCCCAGTTAATTAAATAATTAATTGTTTCAATATCTGGGCAAATATTTCTAGATAATCTCTCTAGATACTTTCCATAATTTAATTTAGCTCTAAGAGAAATTCCAATTACTTTATTACCTGTATTTCCAATATTTTCTTTAGATAAAACAAAGGATCTAATCTTTTTACTTCTTCTTTTTTTGTATGGTTTATTATTTAATCTCTCAATTTCTTTTATTGTCTTTTGAGATAAATTGTTTTTATTTAAACAAAATTCATCATATTTTGAAGCATAATATCTAATTTTTTGATTCTCAGAACTTAATTTGATATATTTATCATCATCTAATTTTGGTATCTCAACATTATACTCTTCTTCTAATATTTTAGATAATATATTAAAACAAGAATTTAAATCTTTTTCATATCTTATTTTAAGTTTTTCAAAAATATATGGAAATATAGGTTCAAGTTCATCAGATTTAAGTAAGATGCAGGTATATATTCTCCCAGCACAACATTTATTTAGAGGATAGCTATTATTTGCTTTTTCAAAAAGCTCATTAGCTATTTTCTCATCCATGCTAAAAATATTGACTCTCCTTTTAAATAAGTTTTGATTTTATTTTTCAAATCTCAAAATATAATATCTAATTAAATCTTCTAAAATAAAATCTAATTCTGAAATGCCTGAGTTTCTTTGTTTTCTTTTTTGATTAAGTATTTCTCTTTTTTTCCTATCTGAGAGTTCATGTGATCTAATTCCAAGGCTTGCTTCAATTGCACTAATTAAATCTAATACTCTAACTTCACAACTAGTTCCTTCATCAAAAATTCCTCTAAATGAGTATGTAATTCCCCCATCTTTTTCATTTGAATCTCTATTATCTTCACATTTTAATTTATTTCTAACTAAAGAATTATTATTTTCTAAATCTTCTAATATCATTTCATCAAAAATTTCAATAGTCTCAGGATCCATAATAATAGTACTTCTTCCAAGATCACCAATTGTAGATCTAACTAAATTATCTCTATATTTTTTAAATCTATAAGTTGGAGGAATATTGTATTCACAAAAAGTTGTTGACTCTAAAACCTCACCTAAATCTTTTGCTTCTTTAAGGGCTGACATTAATGTAGCCATTGAATCATCAGTATATCTTTTAGAAAATTTATTAAAATTATTTTCAATTTCATTAATTGAGATTTTAATAGAATTATTAGAACTATTTTCACTAAACTCATCTTCAGTATTATATACTTTAATTAAATCTTCTAGGCTTGGTTGGAGTATTCTTCCATATCTGTCTATAAATTTTGCAAAAAAATTTAGCTTTTGACTTAACCTAACAAATTCTAATTTAGATATATCCTCAGGAGAACTCTTTAATGGAGTAATTATTGATTGATCAGGAATCCAAATCTTACTATTAATGTTATTATGGTGTCTTCTATAGACTCTCTTATCTCCTTTTTTATGCCTATATATATTTTTAATTGCTCTCTCTGACAAATCATATAAATTTCCTTCTAATTTTTCATAAGAGAATCTAGCAATTGTTCTTAAATATTCACTCTCAGAATTTTGAATTAAATAATCTTGTCGATTTGAAAAGTTAGGAGTTTCTACTCCAAAAGTACTAGATAAAATTTTATCAGTTACAATTTTACTTAACAAAATATTATCTCTATATTTATCATTTAGAACTTCAGAGATTTCTGGGATATAATCTTTTAATTTATTATAATTAAGAACATAAGTTAATAAAACTCTATCTATTGAATGATTTTCTAGAGAATAACCATAATTTAACTCTTCTAAAATATTTGTTACTTCTCCAATCCTATTCATACCAATTTTTAACTAATCTTTTTATCTATTTAAGTTTTACTACTAATTGATATCAAAACTATCTACAAATACTTCATTTTTTCTATTTTCAAAAAATATTTCAAATCTATTATTAATTGGTTCAATACATATAAATCCTTTATTTAAATCTATTTCAAATGGTGTTTCAAATTTTTTTGAACTAATTAAACCATTTTCATCAAATACTCCAATATTCTCATCAGAGCTGTGTAAAAATAATAAATTCTCACTATCATTTATCATATCACTTGGGAATTGAACTCCTCTGGGTTGGAGAGTGCCATCTAAAATACAAATAAATGTAATTGAAGATGGGACTCTATATTCAACAATGTCCTCAGAGTTATATTTTTTATAGATTTCATTTAGAGACGATTCAAATTCTTTAACAAAAATATTTTCTTGGGTTTTATTTGTATCATTTAAGAAACTACTTACAAAACTAACTACTAGAAATCCAACAAACCCAATTACAACAACTGATGAAATATAAATGAAAACTTGACTTACATCTGCTTTTTTATTCATATTAAGAAATATGATTTTTTATTTAAAAATATTTCTTGACACTTATTTTTTAGAATTTTCAAGAACTAAAATATGTCTTGTCATGGATTTGTTAATATATTGGTTAATTTCAACAACTTCATTAAAATATTTTAATGCTATTTCTTTAAATTCTACAAAATTTGCATATATTAAAACAATTCTAGAATTTTCTTTCAAGTAAAATTTAGCATTTTGTAAGAATTTATCATATAAATCAACACCTAATCTTCTACATGCTCTTCCATAAGGAATATCTGAGACTATCCCATCTATTGAATTTTGAGCAAATATCCTCTGCCTTGAATCTGAACAAGTAAGTGTAATTTGAGCATCTGGGAAATAATGTTTAAAGTTTTGTTTTAAGTAATTTAAATCCTTCCAAGATATATCATTTCCTATTACTTCATATCCTAAATCATATGCTTCAAGTAAAATTCCTCCAATCCCTGCAAATGGGTCTAAAACTACTGCTCTTTCTTTTAAATTAAGTAAATTTGATGCACCTCTTGCCATATCAGCTTTAAGAGTATATGGCATTGCAACTGGTCTTAATTTTGGCATTCTACCAAGATATTCTTTTTCATTAGTATAAATTTCCTCAGTAAAAATAATTTCTTTTGAATTAGTTAATTGAAAATTTTTAAACCAAATATTGGGTTTTTTTAAATCAACTTTTGGAGATTTTAAACTCTCCCAAATTGGTCTTGCAAGTTCTTTACTCTCAATTAATTTATCTTGTCTAAATGTTTTTTGTTCAACTCCAAAACTTTTATTTTCAAGGTATGAAAAATCCATTTTAGATATTGTTTCAAAATATTTCTCAAAGTTATCTCCTCTAAAAAGTAATTTCCCTAAATAATTGGTAAATGTTAATCTTCTTAGTAGAGGATGTTCTCTTTGAATTAAAGTTTGCGAATTAAAAAAATAAATTGTATTTTGAACTCTCTCTAATTTTATTTTTTCATTAAAATATAAATTCCATAGTGTTTCAAATTCATTTGTTGCAAAATCCTTATTATTTCCTTTAAGGATTAAAAAATAATCATTCATA
>CAXPJQ010000055.1:0-8361 GCA_964217375.1 Bdellovibrionales bacterium
ATTATTCTAAAGTTTATGAATATAATCTACCATTAAAATTAGATTCTCTAATTGGGATTTCAAAAGTTAAAATTGATAATACTTCAAATAATTTTGATTTTACTTATGATAGAATTAAAGGTTTTAACTTGAATCAAAATCAAAGTTTTAAAGTAGGTTATAAAATATATGGTATTGTTAGCTATGATTTACTCTCAAAGTTAGATATTAATGAGAGTGTTTTAGAATATTACTCAGACTTTGAATTTATTGCTAAATCTATAATTAATGTTCAAAAACCTGAACGTGAAGGTATTAGATATAATGATGATGGAACATTAAATAACTCAGATGGTTTTAATACTTCTAATAGATTAATTTCAGCTGGAGTTAGAAATCCAGGTGATTTTGAATTAGAAGTTAAAAAGTTAGACTTATATTCAACTACTGCTGATGATCCAATGTTTAGATCTGGATCTTTAATTGCAACATTTACAAATATTTCAATTAATCCATTTGAATACAAAGAAGTTGATTTTTTTGATAGATATAGTGTAAATAATTCAGTATATTGGATGTCATCTAATATTGTAATTAAGAATCGAATTTATACTAATGTTTCTAGGGAATTAATTATTCAACAACCAACCTCATCATCTGGTGGTGGGGGAGGTAGAGGGTCCTCGGGAGGAGTTAGTACTTATAATCCTGATGAAGAAGATTATGAAGATTCCCTTCTTATAAAAAAATCAGTTGATAAAACTTTAGTTAATTCAGGAGATTCATTTAAAGTTTTTTTAAATATTGTAAATGTTGAAGATTTTGCAGTTTATAATTTATCAATTTTTGATGAAATTCCTGAGGATTATGAAATTAAAAATGTCTCAAAAGAAGTTAAAATAAATGATAATGAATTAGAGTTTTCATTAAATAAATTGGATGGTTTTTCAAGTTATACTATTTCATATACTCTAGTTAATAAAAAGCAAATCTCAGGTATTACTTACTTAAAACCTGCAAAATTAGTATTTGAAGATTTTAATTACTTCTCTCAAGGTATTTTAGTTATTAATGATTTACTTCCAGATAAAAAAGTATTTGTTCAAAAAGAAGTATCTATCTTTGATGATACATATTCCAGAGTTACTATTAAAGTTAGAAATTTAGGTTCAATTGAATTAAATGATTTGCTTGTAACTGATGAAATTCCTGAAGATTTAATTGTAAAAGATATATCTCAAATATTTTCTGAGAGAGGTTCTTGGAAAATTAATACCCTTCTTCCAGGTGAAGAGTGGAGTGTAACATATTTAGTTGAAAAAAACCCTTCAACTGATACACTTCCAAATGTCTTTGGTGTTGAACAAGAAAATGTTTATGGGACTTTAATTAGTTCACAAGAAGTAATTACTATATTTAATGAAAAACCAAGAACAATTGAAAAAGTAGGTCTTGTTGTAAGTGTTGGTCTTTTAATATTTTATTTACTTTTCTAAGATATTTTATTTGTGATTTTTTTTGTACTTTTTTTCCTAAAAAATAATCTTTATAAATATAAAACTATATTATAGTTTATGGCATATATTGATGTGAAAAATTCAGAAGAATTTAATAAAGAAGTAGTTGAGAGTGATAACTTAGTTATCGTTGATTTTTGGGCACAATGGTGTGGACCCTGTAAAATGTTTGGGCCTGTTTTTGAGAGAGTTTCTGATGAAGTAAGTGATGTTAAATTTGTAAAAGTTAATGTTGATGAAGCTGGAGATGTTGCACAAAAATTTAATATCATGTCAATTCCAACAATTATTTTAGTAAAAGATGGTAAAGTTTTAGATCAAAAATCTGGAGCTTTAGCTGATGATGCACTTAAAGCTTGGTTAACTATGCATTCAGGAAATGATGCTGCAAATGATAATGATTCATCTGATAAAGCAGCTTAATTTTTTATTTACTTTTTTTAAAAACACAAAACACTTATAATTCTTATTTTCTAGTTTAAATTATGTATAAAGTAATTGGAATTGATGAAGCAGGTAAAGGTCCAGTTTTAGGTTCAATGTTTATTGGTTTTTCTATTATTAATTTAGCTAATGGTTTGAAAGATTTAAATGATTATCAAGATTCTCTTAAAAAATTAGGTGTTAAAGATTCAAAAAAAATTGCACCTAAAAAAAGAAATTTAATTTATCAAGAATTAAAAAAAAAATTAGATTTAAAATATGCTCAATTAACTCCTGCTTTAATTGATTCAAATAATGCAAATGGGGGTAAATTAAATGAACTTGAAATTCAAGCTATTGTACAGATTTTAGAATCTGAGAAGCCACAATTAGTAATTATTGATGCTCTAACTTCAAGACCAGATAAATTTGGTGAAGATATTCAAAAAAGGCTTAGTTTTGAATGTAAAATTATTTCTGAAAATAAAGCTGACACTAAATATGAATTAGTTGGAGCAGCATCAATTGCTGCAAAAGAATTAAGAGAGCAAGAACTTGAACAAATTAAAAAAAACATTAAACTAGATTGTGGTTCAGGTTATCCTTCAGATCCCAAGACAAAAGAATTTCTAAAAGAGAATTATAAGAATAAAGAATTTGATTTTATATTTAGAAAATCTTGGCAAACATATAAAGATCTTGCAGGGAATCCAAAACAGAAAACATTAAATGATTTTTAATCTAAATGTTTATCATATCCAATATCTATTACTGAAATTATATTTGGCGAACTAAATTCTATTTTTGTAATTGATGCATTTTTTTTGTGAACTTTTTTTCTAATAACTTCATAACTTTCATTTTGAATTACTGCAATTAACATTTTAATTGTTCCACTATGACTAACAATTACTATATTCTCTCCAAAATATTTCTCATGTATTTCTTCCCAAAACTCTTTAATTCTTTTTTTAAATAGATATGGATCTTCAATGTTTAATTCATGAAACCTATTTTCTAAAATTATTGGTTTCATTTTTTCTCTAAGTTCAAGATAATCTCCACCCTCAAGATCTCCATAATTTCTCTCAGTTATTCTCTTATCTATGATCAACTCAATTTTATGTAATTTTGAGATATATCTTGCAGTCTCTTGAGCTCTAATTAAAGGTGATGAAAAAACTTTGTTTAGATTTATATTTGAGAAATAGTTACCAGTCTTTAATCCCTGTTTGTGCCCTTCTTCATTTAGTTTATTATCTGTAAAACTTTGTAATTTATTTAATGTATTCCAGTGAGTCTCACCATGTCTAACTAAATAGAGCTTCATATTAATAATAATAAAACTTTCTTTAATAAAGTTTACTTATTAATTTTTATCTATTTTCTTTTATATTCTTCAGTATAGAAATTTAATATATGGGGTTTTCTAGTTTTTGTATTTACAATAACTGCTTTTCCAACATCTGGAAACATTCCCATTTTCTCTTGGTAATCACTCATTTCAACCCAACAACCACATGAAATAATTGTACATCCTTTATAATTTGCAAGAGACATTTTATGTGTATGTCCTGTAATAAAAAAATCAGGCATCTTTCTAATAACAAGGGGATCTTGTTGATTATCTGGGATATATAATGTTGCTCCATGAGATGGAGCTAAGTGTCTTTTTTCAAGTAAGAATTTAACAATCTCTTCAGGTACTTTCATACCTCCTTTTTCTCTTAAATGTTTAATCTTATCTCCATAATAAAAAAATGACCCTCCATGATATATGTAATAACTCAAACCTCCGGAAGGATCATCTCCAAATAATCTAACAATTCCAGGATTTGAGATCATCATTACATTATCCATGTTATATAATGAATAAGATTTATGGTAAGGTAGTTTTGGTTGAGGTTCAGATAATCTATCTGTATCATGGTTTCCAGGAATAATTATAATTCCAATTCTTGAGGGTATTTGAGATAACCATCTAGTTGTTTCATGATATTGGCTCTCTGTAGATAAAATCCTTGCATCTTTTCCTTGATCAGGGTAAATACCTATTCCTTCAATTAAATCTCCAGCAATTATAATATATTTTAATTTTTTAGAGATTTCATTTAATTTTTCATTACTTGTTTCACCATTTACAAAATCTAAAAATTTTTGAAACGCTTCATCTTGAAATACTTTTGCTCCAAAGTGGATATCTGAGAGAAATGCAACATAATGTTCTTCCTCTGTTTTTTTCAATTCTGCATTCATTGGAGGAGATGGGATTATTATCTCATCTGTCCAAATTATATTATCTCCAACTTTTCCTCTAATTCCAATACCTTCATCTAGACAAAAATTTCCTACATGTTGAATTAATTCTTGTTTATCTTTATTAATAAAACATTTAATTTGTCCAGATTTATCTTCAATTGTAACCATAATATGTCCTTTTTTAGTTTCTGTAATTTCTGAAATTAATCCAATTAATGTAACTTCTGTATTTGATCCATACAAATCTTTTAATTGGGAAATCCTTACAATATTTTCAGCTGCAACTCTTGAGGATAATAATTCAGTAAAATACTGTAATCTTCTATTAAAGTAAAGTGTAAAATCAGCCACAGATAACTTTTTAGGTTCTTCAATATAATCAAATTCTATTTCTACATTATATTTCTCACATTTTTCCTTTAAATCTTGAGATACATTAAAATCATCTTTTTTAACATATAAATTCTTATCAAATTTAATCTCATTTTTTTTATTTAAAGTTTCTTTATCAAGTAAGATTTTTTCAGTGTTTAATTCTTCATCTTCAGTTAATATTCCTAGTTCATTTCTTAAGAATTGCATAAAATTTAGATATATTTTTTGTTGTCTTTTAGTTGTATGTTCTTTAAATAATCTAGAAAAATCATCCCAGTTTATTTTTCTTAACTTTTTAATCATACTCTCATCAATTTTAATTGTAAGTAGAATGTCAACTAAATCATCATTAATCACATCAAGTTTTATATCTTCTTTGTTAAGTGTTTCAATTATATTTAAGAATTTAATTTCTTCTTTATCTGAGTCAAAGTGTAATTCCCCAACTATTTGAATTTCATATTTTTCAATTGCTTTAATTAGCTCAGATTTATTCATATTAATAAGTCACAATTATTACTATTTAAATCTTATGAGTCCTACTTATTTATAAATAATCTCTTACTATTTATTATTATAATTAATTTAATTTTTTAAAATGACTAAAGAAAAATTTAAAGTTTTAGAAGGAGTATTTGATGAACCAACTCTAAATACTTTAGAAGTACTTAAGAGAAAAAAATATTTTGATAGATTAGGTAGAGCTTTAAAAACTGGAAAAGAAGGAGATGTCTACTTTGCTCACAAGTTAAATCAAGAAGGTGTTGATGAGAAAAGAGCTGTTAAAATGTTTAGAATTAATTCTGCAAACTTTAATAAAATCTCTCAATACATTACAAGAGATTATAGGTTTAAAACAATTAAAGGAAATAAAAGAAAAGTTATTATGATGTGGGCTCAAAAAGAATTTAGAAATTTAAATCTATGTCATAAAGCTCAAATGAATGTTCCATACCCATACATTCAAATGAATAATTGTATTATTATGGAGTATATTGATGGTTTAATGTTAAAAGATACTCCTCTTGAAAATCCTCAAGATTTTTTTGAACAACTCTTAGAACAAATTCATTTGATGAGACATCAAGCAAAGTTAGTACATGGAGATCTTTCAGAATTTAACATTTTAGTTAAAAATCAAATTCCCTATATTATTGATTTGGGTCAATCTATGGGTATTAAAAATGAAGATGATTTTAAAACATATTATGATTTATATGAAAGAGATGTTAGAAATGTAATTAATTATTTTAAAAAAAGATATTCTCTTGAAATAAATGAAGAAGAAATTTTTGAATTCCTAGAATCAAAATAAAAAGTTATTTTTTAATTTTATCCAATAAATGCAAGAATTAAAAGAAGTAAAAATACAAGTACTGGGTTTACTACAACTCTATCATATGTCTTAAATATAACTTCTTCTATTTTTTCATTTTTATTTAAGTATAAATCTAGGTTACTAAAACTTAATGCATAATTAGTATATAATAAGGCAGATTCTTTTTGATCTTGTTTATATAGCTCTTCAGCATAATCAAAGTAAATAAATGGAATTAATGGAAATTTATCTTCTGAAATTGAAGATAATCTTGATTTTGTAAGGTGAAATAATTCTTCGGAAAAATTTTTACTCTCATTATTAATTAATCCAATTGAAGAGATTACTGTATCAATTCTCCCATTAAGTTCTAATGTTTTATATATGCATAAAGGATCATTTATTGGATTTGAAACTAACTTTTCTAAATCTTCAATTTCTTGATCAAAAAAAGATAATTCATATTGTTCCAATACTTGAGATTTTAATATAATCTCATTATTTAATAATGAACAAGCTATATTTAATGTTGTTTCATCAAAAGATACTTCAACTCCTTCATGTACAATAAATTCTCCCCATAAATTTACAGTTTCTAATCTCTCTAATGCATATGAATATGAAATTACTTTTGAATCAATTTCTGTTTGGGATACAATGTTACTTATTTCATTTATTTTTGATTTATTATTACTTTGATTCATTATATTTTCAATTATATTTTCTGTACTTAATTCTTCATCCTCAAGAGAATTCTTTACAAATTCTCTTGATTCATATACTCTATCATTTAATATTAACCATACATAAAAGTCATTTATTGTTTTAATTTGATCTTTAAATTCATTTGAATTTAATTCTACATATCTATAATTTATTTCTTTTTCTAATTGTCTTAATTTTGAATTTATTTGATCATTAGTGTAATTTTTTTCAAGTTCATTTATTGACCTTAAATTATTATTTGCTCCAAAGCAAAAACTACCTGCAGAATAATAACTTTTTCTCTCAAATGCAATTTGGGATGAATTTAAATTGTCATTTGCTCTTTTTAAAAATATTTCTTGAGAACTATTTTCTTTAATTTCAGTAATATTTTCATTTAATAAATTAGACCTCTCACATAAATTAATACTTAGTTTTTCCATTAATTCATCATATCTTCCTTTTTCAAGCTCATTTACTTCTATTTCAAATTTTTGTTCACCAAAAGAATTATATACATCAACTAAATCTAGAACTTTTACTACTTCAATATTTTCAATTTTAGTTTCATTATATGTTCCAAAGTATGGAATTAATATTTTTTTATATTTCAAATCATCTGCAAGTTCAATTTTCTCAGGAATACCTCCAACTATTCCTACAACTCCTCCAGAACTAAGAGATCCAGTAATTACTACATTCTCATTAATTTTCTCATTAAGTACTGTTTTTGCACTTAAAACTCCAATTGCAGCCCCTGCTGAGGGTCCTTCAAGAACTAAATTATCTTGGCTAAATGAATAATAAAAATCATATTTATTACAATCTAACTCAAAAATGTTACATGAAATCTCTTTTGAATTTTTAATTGATAGTTGTGTATCAGTTTCTAAAATCCCATTGGAATTAATATATATTTCTCCAGTTCCTGGTATTATTTCAAGAGTTAAAGGAATTACTCTTCCTCCAATTAATTCTCCCTCAACATTTTTACTAACTGAGAGTAGATTTATTGTATTTGTAAATGTTCCTTCTTCTCTTTGATTTGAAATTAGAAACATTGCTAATATTAAAAAAATTAAAAAAATTTTTATAATTAAAAGAGGTGTTTTTTTAAGTTTTTTTCTGTGAACTTTACTCATAAAATATTTTATTTTTTTTAGTTAATAAAATTTACTTATTATTTTCTAATAACTCTCAAGGGCTTTTAATAATTTTTTTAAATCTTTTTCATTTAACTTTTTATCAATTTTTTTATCAGGATTATTTTCTACTAAAATTTCATTTAACTTTGAATTCAAAATTGCCATTGCAACCCACATTTGAGCTTTAGATTTATCTTTTGCTTTTTCAATTGCATAATTATATTGTTTTGTTTCAGTAATTAACTCATTTAAGTTCTTTTCAACTATAATATCTAATTCATTTCTCCAGTCATTATTTTTGTTCATAATTTTAATCATTATTTTAGTCTTTATAAATTTGTCTTTTAGAAGTGATTACAATTAGAAAGATTTATAAATATTAATTTCTTTTATTATATATTATATTACATAAAAAATGTCAAAAACAAAAACAATTACAATTCAAGTTGTAATCTTAATACTATTAGGTTTTGCAATTGGTTTCCTTTTATCTCAAGAAGGACATATTAAAAGTGTTTCATCTGAAAACTTAAATACAGTTTCAGTTTCAAGTAATGAATTAGTTGAACTTAGTTCAGGAACTAAAGAAGTTAAATCAAATAAAGTAATTATTTCAGATAAATTTGTAAGTGAATTTAGT
>CAXPJQ010000056.1:0-4211 GCA_964217375.1 Bdellovibrionales bacterium
ATTTAAATAACATCTAAACAATCTTATATAAATAATAAAATATTTCTTAATTTATATGAGTAAATATGCTTTATCTATAAAAAATTTAAAGAAAACATACCAAAATAATTTTCAAGCTCTAAAAGGAATTGATTTAAATATTGAAGAAGGTGATTTTTTTGCACTTCTTGGACCAAATGGAGCTGGAAAGTCAACAACAATTGGAATAATTACTTCTCTTGTAAACAAAACATCTGGAAAAGTTAAAATACATGGAATTGATATTGATGAGGATTTCTCTTTAGCAAAAACATTTGTAGGAGTAGTTCCTCAAGAATTTAATTTTAATATGTTTGAAAAAGTTGAGGATATTGTTTTAAATCAAGCAGGATATTATGGAATGAATAGAGAGGAAGCTAAGTCAAGAGCTGAGATGCTATTTAAAAAATTAGATTTATGGGAGAAAAAAGATGTACAATCAAGAATGCTTAGTGGAGGAATGAAGAGAAGACTAATGATTGCAAGAGCATTAATTCATAACCCAAAATTACTAATATTAGATGAACCAACTGCAGGAGTTGATATTGAACTTAGACGATCAATGTGGGAATTTATTAAAGAGTTAAACCAAAAAGAAAATGTGACAATTATTTTAACTACACATTACCTTGAAGAAGCAGAAGAATTATGTAAAAATATTGCAATTATAAACAAAGGTGAAATAGTTGAAAATACATCAATTAAAAAGTTATTAAAGAAATTAGAAATACAACCATTTATTTTAGATGTTAAAAATAATCTTAATGAAACACCTAAATCAAAAATACATGAATATTTATTAGTTGATGAAACTACAATTCAAGTTAATTTAAAGAAAGGACAATCATTAAATGAAGTAATTAAAGAACTTGATAAATTAAATATTGAAGTAGAATCAATTAAAAATAAATCAAATAGATTAGAAGAATTATTTTTAGCAATTACTCACGGAGGTAAAACAAAATGAGAACTCAAGAAATTATGACAGGACTTACAACACTTACAAGAAAACAAATTAGAAGGATAAATAGAATTTGGACACAAACACTATTACCCTCAGCAATGACATTATCTCTATATTTTATTATTTTTGGATCATTAATTGGTCCAAGAATTGGGGACATGGGAGGATTTGATTATATGGCTTTTATAGTCCCAGGATTAATTATGATGGCAGTAATTACAAATGCATATATGAATGTATCTTCAGCTTTTTTTGGAGAAAAGTTTGGAAAATCAATTGAAGAATTATTAGTCTCACCACTACCTTCTTGGGCAATTATTGCAGGTTTTGTTGCAGGAGGAGTATATAGAGGAATTCTTGTAGGAGTAATTGTTACAATTGTTTCAATGTTTTTTAGTGATTTGAGTTTTTATAATATTTGGATTGTAATTTTAACAATCTTGTTAACTTCAGTAGTATTTTCACTTGCAGGTCTTTTAAATGGAATTTTTGCAAGAAAATTTGATGATGTGAGCATTGTGCCAACTTTTGTATTAACTCCTCTAACTTATTTAGGAGGGGTTTTTTATTCAATTAGTTTATTACCATCTTTTTGGCAAGGTGTATCTCAATTAAATCCAATCTTATATATGGTAAATTTATTTAGATATGGATTTTTAGGAGTGAGTGATATTAATATATATTTTGCATTTGCAATATTAATGTTATTTGCAATTATATTTTATTCACTTGCACACTACTTTTTAGAAAAAGGATATGGGATGAGAAGTTAATTATTTTAACTTTTTGAGAAAGATATATAAAAAGAAAAAAAGAAAATTAAATATGAAATTTCTAAAATTAAAAGATACAGCTGAATTTTTAATAGAACTTGATAAAATAATAGAAAAAGAAACTCACATTGGATTAATTGGAGGAACAGCATTAGAAATATTTGGACTTAGAAAATCAACTAAAGATATTGATCTTGTTTTTTTTCAAAAACCTTCAAATGAATTAGCAAATTTTATGAATAGATATTCAGAAAAAAATGATATTGAAGTACAATTTGGATTACCGGGATCATTCTCATCACAATTATTAGATGCTGAAATGTTTGATGGGTCTATCACAATTCCAACAATTCATTTAGGAATTATGAAAAGTTATAACTTTGAAAAATTAAAAATACATATATTAAAACCAAACTTTTTTATTTTAGTTAAATTAGAATCAGCATCAACTAGAGGTGAGAGAGATATGGATGATGCATTATCAATACAAAAATATTTTAAAGTCACATTAAAAGAATTTTTAGAAGCTGTACAAAACGAGGAAATTTATCCATTAATAAGAGATATACCAAGATTAATAACTTCAATTCAAATATTTTCAAAAAAAGTATATGATTATGAATTTGAATATAAATAAAAATTTATTTTTTTAAATTATTAACATAAAGTTTTCTTTCTTTATCAAATTTAAATCCATTTTCAAGTGCATTGTAATCATATCTCTTTAATAACCTTTAAGGATTATTATAATCCCAACCACAAATACTAGTATATTCAGGTCTTGCAGTTAAAATAGTAACTTCCTCTAATCCTAAATCTCTTGATAGAGAGAGAGTTTTATTAAGTAATAATCTATCCCATCTAATTGGAGTTAATTGTTTGTATCTTCCAATACCTCCCTGTATTTGAGTACAGTTTAGAATTTTTTCTTTTATAATAAAACTAATTAAAGCAGAATCTAACCCTTTGTAAGAAAGCACTATTCCCGAATTATTTTCTGGAGATAACTTTTTAGAAATATTAGAAAGTAGTGTTCCATTTTCAAATCTTAAAGAGTAATCATTTGGATTTACTTTAAATTTACTTAGAAGTTCAGGAATTAAAAATTGCTCCATTAAATACATAATTATAAAAGATAAAAATAAGTTTAAAAAAGTTATTTCTTTTGTTTTTTATTAATTACATTTCTTGGAGTCCTAAAACCTAACTTTTGACCAATTAAATCTTGTTCAATTAATCTACCTTGAAGGTAGAGATAAGAATCTAATCCTTCATAAGAATATTTTTTATAAACTAAATCTAAAGCTTTTTCTTTTAAAGAAGTAACTTGAAATGACCTATAACCTTCTTGAATAGAACCTAAAGCTAAGTCTAAATAATCTATACAAGTAGTACTAGATCTTTTATTATTAATTTCAGTTAAGGAATTTTCTAAATCTAAAATAAATTCAAGATTTTCCTCATTAGATTGTGAAAAATTACCAAATTGACTACCCTCTAAATCAATTAAACCTATGTTATTACCAACCATCACATGTCTTAATTGAAAATCTGAGTGATATAGTCCTTCATTTTCTTTTAATCTAATCAACCCTCCTAATTTATTCATTATATTTCTGAGATTATTTTCCCCTAAAGAGTTACTTGCTTCTAAAATTCTTTTTAAGTCTAGACCTTGAACCCTACTCATAATTAAATAATCTTCATTAGACCTAATTTCAACTGGAGAATCAAATTTAAAACCTAATTCTTTATATAAATTAAATAAATGATTAACAAAAGAAATGTTAAAAAATTCCCTATTTCTTTTTGAAGAAGACCTAGCTTTTATTTTTTTTAGAATATCGTAAGAACCAAGAATTTTACATGATTTTCTAATATTTGCATCCAACATTGGAGTCCAATCCATATGATCAAATACTCTAGAATTATATAAAGGATTCGAATAAGATTTACTAGTGTCTAAGTTCATTCTAATATAATTTAATATTTCAGAATTTATAAACTTATTCTTTTTGTTACTACTCAGAGTATAAACAACAATTATTTCCTAAATAAACTAACAAAAAAACCTTCAGTTTTTGAATTATATGGCATAAATCTAATTGATTTTGAAACTTCTTTATCAAAATTTCCACCTTTATTTTTAAGTAAAGATTTTGTAACAAATGGAAATTTAAAATGAATTTCTTGAGGTTTTAATCCTAACTTTTTAATTGCAAAATGAACATTTTCTTCATTTTCTTCAACTTCTAGAGAACAAGTTGAATAAATTAAAAAGCCACCTTTTTTAAGTAGAGATACTGCATTTTCTAAGATTTTTTTCTGAATATTTGAATTTTCAAAAATACCTTTTGAATCTCTTTTATTTAACCAATTAAAATCTCCAACTAAATTACCTGAACAGGGAGCATCAACTAAAATTACATCAAATAACTCATCTTGATTTAAATCTC
>CAXPJQ010000057.1:0-2120 GCA_964217375.1 Bdellovibrionales bacterium
TAATTTACAATGAAGTTTTACTTTTTTTTCAAGATTTACCTGATACTAATTTTGAAGAAAAAATTAAAGTTTTAGATACAGTAACTTCAATGCATTCACAAATAAATAATTTATATATTAAAAATAACGTTGAAATCTTTTTAAGATCATTTAACAATTCAAAGGTTATTGAGGAGGCAAGAGATTATTTAGATCAAATTTCAATAACTAAACAAGCTTCAACAAATAATTTAAATTTGATTTTAGATAAGTTGAAGAAATTACCTAGGTCAACCCATATTGAGCAGGATGAATTAGTTGGGAAATATGAAACTTTAATTAAAAAAATTCAAGTAAAAAAAGAAATGAAATCAATTGAAGAGTTTCAAGTTAAAACTCAAGATTTAGAAGAAGCAAAAGTAATACCTAAAGAGGATTTAAATTCAAAAAAAGATTTGAAAGTAAATATAATAATTGAGAGAGCTGAAAATTTCCTTAAAAAGGCAAAAGAAAAAAAACATGTTTCTCTTAAAGATTTAAATTTAATCTTAGATAAATTAAAATTAATTCCAGAGGTTGAAAATAAAAATAGAGAAGAAATAATTAAAAAATATTCAAGTTTAATTGAAAGAATTGAGAAAAAAAAACAAAAAACTAAATTTGAGATTAAACCTAATTTTGAAATTAAAGAAGTTGAAAAAGAAAAAGAAGTAATACCAAATAAAATTAAAATAGATAAAAATTTATCTAATGAGATTGAAGAATTATATCAAAAATTAAAAAATACAGTTGATAAAAAAGAGGCGACCATATTATTTAAAAAAATTCATTTTTATATGGATTTAACTAATATCCCAAGCGAGAGAAAAGAATTAATTTTATCAAAAGTAAAAAAAACATATTCAAAAATTTAAAATGGAAATAATTGACTCTTATGAAATTGAATTTGAAAATACAAAAATCCCAATTGTAATATATAAAAATGATGGAGATATGGTTGCAACATATGAAGTAGGTATTTTAGAAGTTGCACAATATACAAGTTTAATTATCGAAAAGATAAAGGAAGATTTACTTAGGGAAGGTATTTTTGAACAAGAAGAAGATAGTAACTTTGATTATGATGTTTTAAAAAAGGCTTATATTAAAAAAGTAAATGAATTATTAAAGTATTATCTTCCGATGCTCTCACTTGAAGAAAAAGATAGATTGGTAACTTATATTGTTCAGAAATCTCTTGATTTAGGTTTTGTAGATATCTTAATTTCAGATTCGGGAATTGAAGAATTAACAATTAATGGGTCAAAATTAGAAATTATGATTTATCACAGAAAACATGGTTGGCTTAAAACAAATTTAAAATTTTTAACAGATGATGAAATTAAAAATATTGCAACAAGAATTGCACTTGAAAATAAAAAGTTTTTTTCAAATTTAAATCCACTTTTAGATGCACATTTAAGGGGAGGACATAGGGTAAATGCAACAATGGATCCTATTTCAACTAAAGGATCTACAATGACTATTAGACGTTTTTCAGATAAACCTTGGACAGTAACGGATCTAATTATTTCAGGAACTGCAACTCCTGCAACTCTTGCTTTAATATGGATTGCAATGGAAAATGAACTCTCAATTATTGTAGCAGGGGGAACAGGTTCAGGAAAAACTTCATATTTAAATTCTATTTCAACATTTATTCCTGCAACTCAGAGGATAATTTCAGTTGAAGATACAAGAGAAATTAGATTGCCAGATTATGCACATTGGGTTCCAATGGAGGCGAGACAACCAAATCAGGAAGGTAAAGCGGGAGTTTCAATGCTTGATTTGATTGTAAATTCGCTAAGGATGAGGCCAGATAGGATCATCATTGGAGAAATTAGGAAAAAGGAAGAGGCTGAAGTTTTATTTGAAGCTATGAGGACAGGACATTCAGTTTATGGGTCATTTCACGCAAATAATGCAGAAGAAACAATTCTAAGATTATCTTCACCTCCAATTGAAATTCCAAAAATTACATTATCTGCTTTAGGTTTAATTGTAATTCAACACAGGGATAGAAAATCAGGAAGGTAAAGCGGGAGTTTCAATGCTTGATTTGATTGTAAATTCGCTAAGGATGAGGCCAGATAGGATCA
>CAXPJQ010000058.1:0-3871 GCA_964217375.1 Bdellovibrionales bacterium
TGTTTATATCTTGTCATTTTTATATTAACCTATATTTATTCTGAAGCTTCTTCAGATTTAACTTCATTTCTTTTTTGGATATGAGCTGGAGTTAACCTATTTAGAGTTTCTTCATCTTCATATACAAAAACTAATGCTGTTGTTTTAGTTGTTCCAAAATGAGTATTAATTGAGTTAACAACAACTAATTTCTCATCTGCTTTAAGTGCTTTTACTGCTTTTGCCTTAATATCAGCTCTTGAAATTGTAGTTCCTTCAGAATCTAATTCATATGAAACTTCTTTTCTTTTTAGCAGTTTATTATCTAATTCTTTAATTACTTTCATTTTTCATTAACAATTGTAGTTTCAACTAATTTTCTTGCAACTTCTTTAATACCATCTTGAGTAATAACTTTTACAATATATCCTCCTCCTGAAGCATTATCATTTTTAAAAGAGGCCCTAAAACCTTTTTCAACTAAATCTAATGCTTCTTTTTCAGACATATCTTCAGTATATCCCATATCAAGTACTCCTTTAACATAAATTGACCCAGACCCATCTGTAACGTATCCATTATGAGGAACAATAGTTCCATCTGGAGCTAAGTTATAAAGTGAAAAACCATCTTGAGAATCATATCCTCCAAGAATTACACTTACAATTGAACCTTGTGATCTAACGATATTATATTGAATTGAATTTAAAATCATTGCAGCTTCTGAGGCTTTTGCTGGTCTTTCAACTTTTAATTCTAAAAGTTTTAGTTCTCCTTTCATTGCCCTCATAACTTTTTGATTATCTGCAGCATGTCCTGCAGTTGTTCCAACAATAAATTTATTTAATTCATAAACTTTAGAAGATTTATCTGAGGCAATAAACCCTGCAGTCATTCTTCTATCTGCTCCAATAATAATTCCATCTTTGAACTTAAGTCCAATACAAGTTGTTCCTGTTTTTAGTTTTTCAGTCATTTTTATATTAAAAAGGGAAGTCTTATTTTAAATAGTTTACCCTAACTTTACTTAGCAGCAGCTGCCATTTTCTCAATTTCTGATCTTCTTGACATAGCCATACCTGAGTTTTCCATGTTATAAGCAGACATAATTTCTCCAACTAATGCATCAGCAAAAGCAATTTCTGCATTAAATGCTTTATGTGCAGCTCCTTGACAGATATATCTAATAACTAAATCTAATCTTCTTTGAGGTCCAATATCAACAGCTTGAGCATATCTAGCTCCTGATCTCTCAATTGTAATTACTTCTTCTCTTGGAGCAGCATTTTCAATTGCTTTAACTAAAACTTGAATTGGGTTTTCTTTAGTTTTAGCTTCTAATTTTTCTAAAACTTCAATCATAATTAATGCTTGAGTTTGAGATTTACCAGTATTATGTCCTGAGGAAATTTTATGTTTTTTTCCTTTATGACCTGCAACTTGAAATCTATTCATTAATCTCTCAATAATTGAAACTTTAGTTTTATAAAATGGTGTGTTATGATAATATCCATTTGTTCTTGGAATAACAATTGGTTCAATGTTTAAGTAACCTTGAAGACCTTGATCAGATACAATCACATCACTAAATGACCATCTATCAAATAATTTAATTTCAGCAGTATTAGTTGTTTCTTTTTTTGCCATTTTTTAATTTTATTTCCTAGCCCTCTCAACTTTTCCTTTAGTTAAAGCTTTTAAGGATTGACCATTAACTTGAATAACTTTCCATCTAACTCCTGGGATATCTCCTTTGGATTTTCCTTTAATTCCACCAATTCCTTCAACCATTACTTCATCGTGTTCATTAACAAATTTAGAAGCATTGTTTCCTGGTAAGAATGCTGTAATTGATTTTCCATTTTTAGATAACTGTACTACTACACATTTTCTTAAAGCGGAGTTTGGCTGTTTAGCCTCTCTTTGAGTTTTTTCTAAAACAATACCTTTAGCTTGATCTGCATTCTCAAGAGGATCATATTTTGCTTTAGCTAGTAAATCTACTTTTTTCTTTTTAAAGCCATGTCTTTTATCAATTAACTTTTTAGCCGCATATAAACCATTAGTTTTTCTACTCATTTTATGCCCTCACACATACGCAAGATACCATGAAAGGTTTTGCTAATTTTTGTCCTAACTCTTCATTATCAATATTTAAAACAACCACATCAACTGATGCAATGTTTGCATAATGATTTAATTTTTTTAAAGTTAGCTCATCACAATTTGATGCCACAAATACTTTTGCAGCTTGACTTCTTTTAAATGCTTTTTCAGTTACTTTAGCACCTAAAATAAGTTTATTTTCCCTTGCATAAGATAAAAGTTCTACAATATTTTTATCCTCGGATTTTTTGTCTTTTCCTCTTTTAACAAAAGACTTTGTAAAACCTTTCATCTCATTTACAGGTGTTTCTGTTTCATACATTTCTGATAATTCAGCCATTTTTTAATGAAATGATAGAAGAAAGATAAATGTAATATCTAATTAATTAGAATCTTAAAAAAGAGCTTACTCCAGCGAGATTGCCTTCTCATCTCTTTCTTCTTAATAAAAAAGTAAATAATAAGTATTTATAAAACTAATTGTTAAGTAAATTAAATAAACTCTCAAATGAAGATAAATAATGAAGTGATTGAGTAAATACAAATAATCCCAAAATTATCAAAAATATCCCTACAATTTTATTGAAATAAACAAAAAAAGAATTTGATCTTTTTATTAATTTCATGGCAGGTTTAGTAAATAAGCCTAATAATAGAAAAGGTAAACCAAGCCCTAGATAATAACTAAATAATAATATTAAAGATACTCCAGGGTGAGTTGCAGCAAGTGCTAAAACTGAACCTAAAACTACTCCAACACAAGGAGACCATCCAATTGCAAAAGCTAAACCAAAAATAAAAGAATTAAAATAAGTATTTTTAAATTTAGAATTAACATTTAACTTATACTCTCTTTGTAAAAATTGAACTCTAAAAAAACCTAAAATATATAATCCAAATATAATTATAATTAAACCTCCAATTTTAGATAAAATATTTTGAATATCATATGCAATATTTGATAGAATTGAATTTAATAAAACTCCAATTAAAGAAAAAACTAATGAAAAACCTAAAACAAACATTACTGAATTCAAAAAAACTTTTCCTTGTACTTTATTACTATCCTCCAAATTTGTACCAGAAATATAAGATAAAAATCCTGGCATTAAAGGTAATATACAAGGAGATAAAAAGGAAATCAGTCCCGAAATAAACGCTGCATATATAGTAACATCTATCATTTTTAATTGATATTTAATAATTCCAAATAATCTTCTTGAGTAAAATGTTTTGGAGTTTTTTGATTCATTTCACCATTAATGTAAATAATTTTTGTCCCTTGTGTTATTACTTGATACTTTTTTGCTAAAGATTCTTCATACTCACTAGTATCTGAATCTCTAAAGTTAACTCTAAATATTGAAATATCTTTGGATAAATTTTCAGAAATTAGCTCAGAGATATCTTCATTTTCAGATTTACAAGTAGGACACCAATTAGCATAAAAATTTAAGATAACTATTTTATGGTTTTCTATAGCATAATCAATATCTATTTGATTTGCTTCAATATAATAGGGATCATTCCCTGCAATTATATTCTCTTCAAGGAAATAATTCTCATTTAAACTCATTTCATTAGAATATTGAATTTCTCTCTCTAGAGTTATCTGGTTTGAACAACCAGCTAAAATTAAAACAAATAATATTGTTAAAATATATTTTATTTTTTTCATAATTATATCTAAACTTAATTTAATTAAACTATTTCATTTAATAATTAAATTTTATCTTTAATACAAATGAAAACCTCAAACTTTAAATACTAAAAGGAATTTAAATTA